>JAGRMO010000297.1:306-5205 GCA_020441205.1 Maritimibacter sp. | reverse complement strand
AAGAACGGCATCCTGCCGATCGTGCTGCCGCAGGAAGACGTCGACAAGCTGATGGACGACGCCCAGCGCGGCGCCAATGCGCAGGTGACGATCGATCTCGAGAACCAGGTGATCACCGGGCCGGACGGCGGTGAGATCACCTTCGAGGTGGACGCGTTCCGCAAGCATTGCCTGCTGAACGGGCTCGACGACATCGGTCTCACGCTCGAGAAGAAACCGGCGATCGACGCGTTCGAGGCGAAGGCGGCCGTGGCGCGTCCCTGGGTGTGAGGCCACCCTCGCGGCGGATATCCGCCGGATGCGGGGCCAAGGCGTTTCGGTGTCGGGCCCAATGCGACGGGAGGTTCGGGGATTGTTCAACCCCATATCTCGTGGGGCGGAATTGCACGAATACAACATGCGGGGCCGCCCTCTAGGCGGCCCCAATTTCGTTCCACAAATGATGCCAAATGGCACCACTTCCTCCAAATAAACGCCGGAAATTCTGAGCCTTATGAAGACCTTACTTGCGGCGCGAGATGGAAGTGGGCAACATTATGGCAAAGATGAGGCAGCCCGTCACAATTGACGGGGTCAGTTTGGGACAAGGGCGGCGGCATCGTATCGCGCCCGGCCAGGTTGAGGTGTAGAGCATTGTCCAACCGCATACCGGGCGCTATCGCGCGCGCTTTTTTCATGGTGTTGCTGGTCGCCACGCCGGCGCTGATGCTGCCGAACGTGTCGAGCGACGCGACCCAGATCGTCGTGCTGATCGCGATGTTCGCCGCCGCGCTGACGCTGTTCGAATACGCCACCGACTATCCCGGCCTGGTCGAGTTCCGCGACGCGCCGCCGTTCAACCGGATCCGCTTCGTCGGGCTCTATTTCACGGTCTTCCTGTTGTCGATCCTGGTTCGCGGCCAGGCGGTCGAGAGCACGGCGACGCATTTCGTCGAGGCCGTGGGCTCGCTCATCGGCCAGGCGATCGACGTGCCCTATTCGCCGGTGCGGCTCATCGTGCTGATGCTGCCTGACACGGCCAGCGTTCAGGATATCGACACGCTGCGCACTGCTTCGGGCATGGCCTACCTGATCTCGCTGGTCTCGCTCGCGGTGTTCATGATCCAGCTTCGCCTGACCAACTGGCCGCGCACCGGCAAGAAGTTCAACTTCTGGGTCAACCTGCCGATGTTCGACCCGACCACCGGCGGCGACGTGGTCGAGCGGCTGGAACGCGATTCGCGCTTCAACGTGGCGCTCGGCTTCATGCTGCCGTTCCTGACGCCCGCTATCGTCAAGCTCGCATCCGGCTATTTCGGCTCGATCTCGGTGGTGAACGACATGACGATGATCTGGACGATCACCGCCTGGGCCTTCCTGCCGGCCTCGCTGTTCATGCGCGGCATCGCGATGCAGAAGGTGGCCGAGATGATCAAGGAACAGCGGGCGCGGCATGTCGCGCTGCATGGCGACGACGAAAGCCTGCAGCCGGCCTGAGCCATGGCCCTTCACCGCATTCTGCCTTTGACGCTCGCCCTCGCCTGGGCGGGCGTTGGCCATGCCGAGGCCTTGCGCATTGCCACCTATGACACCGAGCTCGGGCAGAAGGGCCCAGGCGTGCTGATCTCGAAGATCCTGGGCGATGACGAGACGGTGGCGGCGGTCGTCGCGGTGATCACCGAGGCGCGGCCCGACGTTCTGCTGCTGAACGGGTTCGACTGGGACGCCGGCAATCACGCGCTTTCGGCGCTGGCCGCGCGGCTCGCCGATGCCGGGCTCGATCTGCGCTACCAGTTCGCGGCAATGCCGAATTCCGGGCTCGAGAGCGGGCTCGATCTCGACGGCAACGGCAAGCTGGGCGAAGCGCGGGATTCGCAGGGTTACGGCAATTTCACCGGAGCGGGCGGGATGGCGGTGCTGTCGCGGCTGCCGCTCGGTGAGGTGCGCGATTTCTCGGCCTTCCTCTGGGCCGATCTGCCCGGCGCGCTGCTGCCGGAGGTGGACGGAAGGCCGTTTCCCTCGGCCGAGGCGCAGGAAGGGCAGAGGCTCGCGTCGGTGGCGCATTGGGATGTGCCGGTGATGACCGACAGCGGACCTCTGCATCTTTTGGCCTACTCCGCCACGACGCCGGTGTTCGACGGGCCCGAGGACCAGAACGGGCGGCGCAATGCCGATGAGAGCCTGTTCTGGCTTCACCTCATCGACGGCGATCTGCCCTTCGCCGCGCCGGAGGGGCCGGTGGTGGTGATCGGCAACGCCAATCTCGACCCCGAGGACGGCGACGGCCGGCGCGAGGCGATCCGGGCGTTGCTGGACGATCCGCGGTTTGTCGATCCGAAGCCCGCGAGCCCGGGCGGGGCGGCGGCGGCGAACCCGGACCAGGCCGGCGACCCGGCGCTCGACACCGCCGACTGGACCGATCCAAGCCCGGGGAACCTCAGGGTCGATTACGTGCTGCCAGATGCGCGGCTCACGGTCACCGACGCCGGCGTGGTCTGGCCCGCGCCGGACGATCCGTTCGCCCAGGTGGTGGAGGCAGCAAGCCGTCGCCGCCTCGTCTGGGTGGATATCGAAACGCCCTAGGCGGGCTGCGTGGCACGCCCGGGCGCCCTGCCCTGCGCCGGCGGCACGACGCCACGCATGGCCTCGGCGAAGGGCGTCGGCTCGAATTCCGGCAGGAGGCGCGTGAATTTCTCGCCCGAGAGGCTGTGCGGCACCGTCCAGAGGTAGCGCATTTCCCCGAGTTCGCGGGCCAGCTCCCACGCCGGCGCCGCAAGACGCATCACCCACCAGGGGAACTGGCCGATGCGGAGCGTGCGGCCGGTCTGGCGCGCAAGTTCGGCGGTGATCTCGTCGATGCTGACCGCGTAGCCGGGCATGTTGACCTCTTCGTAGGTGGCCAGGCGGTCACGGCGCTCGGCGAGCATGACCGCTGCCCGGGCCCAGTCGGGCAGCCAGACATAGGCATGGCGGGCGCCGGTGGGACCGAGCGCCGTCACCTTGCCGCGGCCCAGCGCCCTGAGATTGACCGTGCTCAGGACGTCGCCGTTGCGGTCGGGGTCGATGAAATCGCCCCCGCGCAACAGGATCGTCGGCACGCCGCTCTCGGCATAGGCCCGTTCCATCGCGGCACGGATCCGGCCCTTGCGGGTGTTGGGCCGATGCGGCGTGGCCTCGGACCAGGTGCCCGGGTGGTCGCCGTAGACATAGACGTTGCCGGGGACGATCACCGTGGCCCCCGAGGCGCGGGCGGCGGCGATAACCTCGGCGGTGATGCGCGGGATGATCCGCGCCCAATCGTGGTAATTGGGCGGGTTCATCCCGTTGACGATCACATCGCAGCCGCGGGCGGCGTCGATCATGTCGTCAGTCTTGCGGTTGAACTTGCGCACCTGCCAGCCGGCGGCGGCGAAGGCGCGGGCGGCGTGGGTGCCGATCTTGCCGGACGCGCCGAGGATGAGAACGGTTTGGGTCATGGCGGTGTCTCCTTTCGATGGGAGAAAGATATCCATTCACTTGCAAACAGGAATTGCCGCAAATCGGTGGTGTGCTATTCAATATTGAATGACACAATCGTTCGCCGATCTTGACTGGTCGCTGGTACAGACCTTCCTTGCCGTGGCCGAAACCGGCTCGCTTTCGGCGGCGGCGCGGGTGCTCGGGGTGAGCCAGCCGACGCTGGGCCGCAAGGTGCGCGAGATCGAGGCGGCGCTGGGGGCGGAGCTGTTTATGCGGCACGCCAAGGGGCTCGCGCTGTCGGAGACCGGGGCGGCGATGCTCGGGCCGGCGCAGGCGATGCGCGAGGCGGCCGGGCGGCTCGCGCTCATGGCGGCGGGCGAGGACCGGCGGCTCACCGGGCCGGTCAGGATCACCGCGTCGGTGGTGGTGTCGCATTTCGTGCTGCCGCCGGTGCTTACCCGGCTCCGGCGCGAGGAGCCGGGGATCGAGATTGATCTGGTGGCGTCGGATTCGTCGGAAAACCTGCTGTTTCGCGAGGCCGATATCGCGATCCGGATGTATCGCCCGGGCCAGCTCGACGTGGTGACGCGGCATGTCACCGATCTCGGGATGGGGATCTATGCCGCGACCGGCTACCTCGACCGCGTCGGGCGGCCGGCCGACGTCGACGGGCTGCTGGCGCTCGACTGGGTCGGGTTCGACCGCAACGAGATGATCCTGCGTGGCATGGCCGAGGCGGGCTGGCGGGTGGGGCGCGACTTCTTCAAGCTGCGCACCGACGATCAGGCGGCCTATTGGCAGCTGGTGCGGGCCGGAGGCGGCGTGGGGATCATGCAGCAGGCGATCGGGGCTGCCGAGCAGCTGGTCGAACGGCTGGTGCCAGAGCTGCCGCTGCCGAGCCTGCCGGTCTGGCTCACCGCGCATGAGACCGTGCGGCGGATGCCGCGGGTGGCGCGGGTCTGGGAGGCGCTGGTGGCGGCGTTCGGGGCGCTTTCTTGACCCGGCCCGTGCAAGCGGATAGGCCCTCGCCCAGCATTCAGAAAACCCTGAGGACTTATCATGACTGTTGGCTCCATTCTCATCCTGCCCGGCGACGGGATCGGCCCGGAAGTCATGGCGCAGGTGCGCCGGATCATCGGCTGGTTCGGCGACAAGCGCGGCCTGTCGTTCGAGGTGAGCGAAGACCTCGTCGGCGGGGCCGCCTATGACGCCCACGGGACGCCGTTGACCGACGCGACGATGGCCAAGGCGCAGGAAGTGGACGCGGTGCTGCTCGGCGCCGTGGGCGGTCCGAAATACGACGCGCTCGATTTCAGCGTGAAGCCGGAGCGCGGGCTCCTCAGGCTGCGCAAGGAGATGGACCTCTACGCCAACCTGCGGCCGGCCCAGTGCTTCGACGCGCTCGCGGATTTCTCGTCGCTCAAGCGCGACGTGATCGCGGGGCTCGACATCATGATCGTG
>JAGRMO010000297.1:0-136 GCA_020441205.1 Maritimibacter sp. | reverse complement strand
GGAATCGGGCATCCTGTGGCGCGAGGTGGTGCAGAAGGTGCACGACGAGGAATACCCCGACGTCGAGCTCAGCCACATGTATGCGGATGCGGGCGGGATGCAGCTTGCCCGGGCGCCGAAGCAGTTCGACGTGATC
>JAGRMO010000296.1:6220-6487 GCA_020441205.1 Maritimibacter sp. | reverse complement strand
CCCGCGATGATCCCGCTGTGGAAGATGGCCCCGGCGCTCTCGGCCGGCAACGCGATGATCCTGAAACCCTCCGAGCGCACCCCCTCGACGGCGGTGCTGCTGGCCGAGCTGTTGCAGGAAGCGGGCCTGCCCGATGGCGTGCTCCAGGTCGTCCACGGCGACAAGGAAGCGGTCGACGCGATCCTCGACAACGAGACCATCCAGGCGGTGGGCTTCGTCGGCTCGACCCCGATCGCGCAATATATCTACGGCCGCGCCACCTCGAAC
>JAGRMO010000296.1:0-6109 GCA_020441205.1 Maritimibacter sp. | reverse complement strand
TGCATGGCGATCTCGGTCGCCGTGCCGGTGGGCAAGGAGACCGCCGACGCGCTGATCGAGAAACTCGTCCCCCGCATCGAGAAGCTCAAGGTGCGCCCCTACACCGCCGGCGACGACACCGATTTCGGCCCGCTCATCACGCCGATGGCGCGCGACCGGGTGAAAGCGCTCATCACTTCCGGCGTCGACCAGGGCGCGACCCTGGTGGCCGACGGCCGCACCTTCGCGTTGCAGGGCTACGAGAACGGCTTCTTCGTCGGCCCGACCCTGTTCGACAACGTCACCCCCGAGATGGACATCTACAAGGAAGAGATCTTCGGGCCCGTGCTCAGCCAGGTGCGCACCGACAGCTACGAGGAAGCGCTCAAGCTGGTGATGGACAACGAATACGGCAACGGCACCGCGATCTTCACCGCCGACGGCGAGATTGCCCGCGACTTCGCCTCCCGGGTCAATGTCGGCATGGTCGGCATCAACTTCCCGATCCCGGTGCCGCTCAGCTACTATACCTTCGGCGGCTGGAAGAAATCGGGCTTCGGCGATCTCAACCAGTACGGCCCCGACGCGTTCCGCTTCTACACGCGCACGAAGACCGTCACCGCGCGCTGGTTCCAGCACATCGCCCACGGCGCCGAGACCGCCTTCAAGGCGATGGACTGAGCCCCAGAGACGAACGACAGGATCAGAAAGGCCCGGCCCCGCCGGGCCTTTCGCTTTTTCGTCCCAAAGCACCGATCACATCCGCGCGCGATGTCGCGAAACCGCCCCCGGAGGTCGTTTGGTATACGCATTCAAGAATATACTTTGAGTCGCTGCGGGGCAGAATATCGCGGCGAAATTCTTTGCGCCCGCAGCATCTTGTTAACCTGTTCATTTATTGACGTGAACAATTCGAACCTTCTGAGCGGATTTTCCCGCCCGACCCGCCGCGAGAATGCGGCTTTCCGCCGCGTCAGCCCTGTGGACGAGATTTTTTTTCGCGTTCGTTACATTCAGCCCCTACTCTCGGCTCACTCAACGACGGTCCCGCCGTCGCCCCCCATCCCCAAGCGCGAGGTCGCCATGCCGGTTTCCTTTTCCATGCTCTCCGACCGCAATCTCGCCTTGGTGACCTTCGACGGCTACGTGACCCTCGCCGATTGCGAGGCGGTGCTGATCGAGCTGACCGGACGCCATCGGCTCCGGCCGGTGCGCGAGCGCCTGATCGACCTGTCGGGCGTCACCGGGTGGGACGACGGCTTCGCGGCCACGATCCGCGATCTCGCGGCCCAGAACGCCTGGCTCATGCAGCCCGACAGCCAGACGCTCTGCGTCTACTACGCGCCGACGCCCACAGCCCGGGACATCGCCGCGGTTCTTGCGAGGTCTTGGGAGGCGATCCCCTCGGTCGTCTCTCTCGTGCTCGACGATGAGTCAGAGGCACTCGCGATCCTCGGCCAGACCGAGGCGCGGGTGTCCGAGCTCTCGGTCGCCGCCTGATCCGGGCCGCCTCGGCGGCGCCATTCCATGATAGCGCAACGCGCCTGGCACCGGCCGGCCGCTGACGCGCCGCTCCGCTTGCCTCACATTCGCTTGAGGCAATATGTGCCCCGGTGGTCCTGCGTCACCACCGGTGCTAAAGCCGGCTTCGCTGGTACGAGTTGAGCCGTCGCCCGGGGCCGTGCAGTCCCCACCTCCAGAACCGATCAGGATCACCCGATGCCCTCACATCTGAGCCGGCGCGGCTTCATCGCCGCCGCTACCGCCCTGCCGCTCGTCGCCCCGGCGATCCTGCGCGCCGAGCCTGCGCCCTTCGAGCCCGAGACCGAGGCCACCGCCCCGCGCCGCAATATCTCGTCGTTCCGCGCCGAGCGCTGGCAAGACCATTTCGACAGTCTCGGCAAGGGCGCGATCGTCGCCGACACGATAAGCCGGGCCCTGCACTTCTGGTCGGGCGACGGCACAACCTATCGGCTCTACCCCACTTCGGTGCCGCGCTCCGACGAACTCACCCGGCGCGGATACACCGAGATCGTCCGCAAGCGCGAGAACCCGACCTGGACCCCGACGCCCTCGATGCACGAGCGCTTCGACGATCTCCCCGAGGTGATGCCCGCAGGCCCCGACAACCCGCTCGGGCTGCGCGCGCTCTACCTCACCTGGCCCGCCTATCTGATCCACGGCACCCACGACACCCGCAAGATCGGCCGCCAGAGCTCCGATGGCTGCATCGGGCTCTACAACGAGCAGATCGTCGAGCTGTTCGATCTGGTCGCGATCGGCACCCAGGTCCGGCTGATCTGATCCCTCCCGGCCCGGACGCTGCAGCGCCCCGCAAGACCGAATGCACGATCTCCGACAAACCGGGTAGACCCGCGCAACTTCTGCGCTATTCTGGCCGGGCCGGCGGGGACCGGCAGCAGAAATCATGGGGTCATGCCGGTTTGGTTCAGAATATTGCCCGCGCGCGGGTTGTCCTACGTTCGCTATGAAGGCGTCGTCCGCTTTGCCGAAACCGGCGAAGCCATCGCGGCTTACATGCGCGATCCCGAGATGCGGCCGGGCCAGAACCAGCTGATCGATCTCGGCAGCGTCACCGACTGGGACCGCGACTTCGCCACGCTCCTGAAACTGCAGGCCGCGAAGGCCGATATCTTCGTCGGCTCCCGGCAGGAGACCATGCTGGTCTATTATGCCCCCACCCCGCACAGCCAGAAGATGGCGCGGATGGTGATGCGCTCCTGGGAAGACATCCCCGGGATCATCCCCTTGGTGCAGGAGACCGAGGCCGGCGCCCTGAACCTGCTGGGCCAGCCGGAAACCACCTTCGCCGAGATGTTGCAGAACGCCTGATCGCCCGAGCTCATGCCCGTATCCTTCCGCATCCTCGCCGAACACGGATTGGTCTACGTCCGGTTTTCCGGGGCGGTCCGGATCGCCGATGCGGCGGAGAATTTCGCGACTTTCCTGGCCGATCCAGACTACCGCAAGGGTTTGAAACAGCTCATAGATTTCACCCACGTCACCGAATGGGACCAGGACTTCAACACCTTGATGAAGTTCAATGCCCGGCAGACCGACATCTACGACGACACCCGCAACGCGCTCATGATGGTCTGTCTCGCTCCGGACGCCTTCACCCAGAGCCTCGCAAACTTCGCCCGGCGCGGCTGGGAATCCTCGTCGCGCGTCGTCACCTGCACCGCCGAGACCGAGGAAGAGGCGCTCGCGCTCCTCGGAATCGACGCGCCGAGCCTGTCGATCCTCCTGCAATCGGTCTGACCCCGCGCCCGCCGCTTGCCAGGGTGCGGATTTCGGCGCAGGCTCGGACCATGACAGCGCCGGAGTTCACCATCGGAATCGAGGAGGAATACCTCCTCGTAGACGCCGAGACCCTGAAGCTCGCCGAAGCCCCGCCCGGGCTCATGGCGGCCTGCAAGGCCGAGCTCGATGACCAGGTGAGCCCGGAATTCCTGCAGTGCCAGATCGAGATCGGCACCCATGTCTGCGCCACCATCGCCGACGCCCGCAACGATCTGAGGAAGCTCCGGCGCACCGTCGCCAGCCGGGCCGCCGACTTCGGCCTCGCCCCGATCGCCGCCTCCTGCCACCCGTTCGGCTCCTGGCGCGACCAGCACCACACCGACCGCGACCGGTACAACGATCTGCGCCGCGATCTGGGCGGCGTCGCCCGCCGGCTGCTGATCTCGGGGATGCATGTCCATGTCGGCCTGCCCGACAAAGAAGACCGGATCGACATCCTCAACCAGCTCACATATTTCCTGCCGCACCTGCTGGCGATGTCGGCTTCCTCGCCGTTCTGGCAGGGCGAGGACACCGGGCTCGCCTCCTACCGGCTCACCATTTTCGACAACCTGCCCCGTACCGGCCTGCCGCCGCAATTCGGCTCCTGGTCCGAATACGAACGCACCGTCGACGCCGTGGTCGGCCTCGGGCTGATCGAAGATTCGTCGAAGATCTGGTGGGATCTGCGCCCCTCGGCGCGCTTCCCCACCCTCGAGGCGCGGATCTGCGACGTGAGCCCCCGGATCGAAACCACGCTCGCGCTGGCCGCGATCATCCAGTCGCTCACCCGTTTCCTGTGGCGGCTCAAGGCGCAGAACCGGCGCTGGCGGATCTACGACAATTTCCTCCTCGCCGAGAACCGCTGGCACGCGATGCGCTATGGCATCTCGAACGGAATGATCGACCTCGGCCGGCGCAAGATCGTGCCCTTCGGCGAGCTGCTCGAAGAACTGATCGAGATCATCGCCGAGGACGCCGAGGCGCTCGGCTGCCTCACCGAAGTGCAGGCCGCGCGCGATATCGTCGCCCACGGCACCTCGTCCGACCGCCAGCGCCGGGTGTTCCAGGATGCAATCGAGGCCGAACTGCCGGTCGAGGAAGCGTTGCGCGAAGTGGTCCGCCATCTGATGCGCGAGTTCCACCTCGGGCTGTGACCGGCGCAAATGGCGCGGGGCGAGGCCGGCGCGTTCGCGCCGCACCGCGAAGCCCGGCCATCGGCGATCCGGTCGCGAACAGGAAACCGGATTGTCTTGTTCCTGATTGGATCAAGCGTTCCACGGGGTCGGATTTCCCGGGAAATCGCCCCCGCAGGGACGCGCAGGGGCCTTCTGCTGCTTCCGTCGCCCGCCCGGCACGGCCGCCGGCGGCCCCCAGCCACCGGCGGTCACACGCCTGCCACCGCCGCCTTCGCCCGCTGTGCCTCGCCTGCTTCGGCTAGGATTTCCGCCAGCACCCGGAACCAGCCGTCCGGCCCGCCGAGATCGCGCCGCACCAGGCCGACCACCCGCGCCGGCTGCGGTTCGGGGAAGCGGATCACCCCCATCCTTGGCGCCGCCGCCGCCTCCGCTCCCACCGCGATTTCGGGCAGCAACGTCTGACCGTAGCCCGCCGCCACCAGCCCGCACAGCGTGGGCAGCGACGAGGCGCCGAGATCCACCTGCGTCGCACCGCGCGAGGTGTTGCAGACGTCGAGCGCCTGATCGGCCAGGCAATGGCCCTCGTCGAGCAGCAAAAGCCGCGTCGGGTCGAGATCGCCGGGCCTGGGCACCGCGCCCACCGAGCGCATCTCGGTCACCTGCCCCGCCGCGGCCGCCAGCACGAAATGGTCGGTGAACAGCGGCTCCTCGACGAGCCCCGGCCGCCCCGCCGGCAGCGCGATCACCGCGGCGTCGAGCCCGCCATCGGCCAGCGCGTCGAGCAGCACCTCGGTCTGCGCCTCGCGCAGCCGCAGATCGAGCCCCTGCGCCCGGGTGCGGATCCGCGCCAGCGCCTGTGGCAACAGATAGGGCGCGACTGTCGGGATCATCCCGAGCTTGAGCCGGCCCACCAGCCCATCCTGCCAGCGCGCCGCCGCCTCCATCCGCTCGACCTCGGCCATGATCCGGCGCGAAGACGCCAGCACCTCGTCGCCTGCCGGCGTCAGCCGCACCGCCCGGTCGGACCGGTCGACCAGCGCCGCGCCCAGCCGGTCCTCGAGCTCGCGGATCTGCGTCGACAGCGCCGGCTGCGAGACATGCACCCGCTCCGCCGCCCGGCCGAAATGCCGTTCTTCCGCGAGGGCCACGAGGTAGGACAATTGTCGGAGCGTCACATTCATAACCCATGATTATCAAAACGATGCGAAAACGCAATTTCCAATGATCGCGCCCCGCCCCTATGTTCCCCTCAAGTCGTCGCGCCCGAGCCCCCAGGCCCGGGCCCCGACCAGCGCGAACTGAACGCATTCCAGGGAGAGAAAGATGGACGCGAGCGATCCCAGACAGACCGGCGGTTGCCCGGTTGCCCACGGCACCACCAATTTCGGCCAACGCGGCAACAGCGACTGGTGGCCGAACCAGCTGAACCTGCGCGTGCTGCACCAGCACCAGCCGAAGGAGAACCCGCTGGGGGCCGACTTCAGCTATGCCGACGCCTTCCAGAAGCTCGATCTCGCCGCGGTCAAGGCCGACCTCGGCAAGCTGATGACCGATTCGAAGGATTGGTGGCCGGCGGATTACGGCCATTACGGCGGGCTCTTCATCCGCATGGCCTGGCACTCGGCCGGCACCTACCGCACCGCCGACGGCCGCGGCGGCGCCTCGACCGGCAACCAGCGCTTCGCGCC
>JAGRMO010000060.1 GCA_020441205.1 Maritimibacter sp. | reverse complement strand
TAGAGCACGCCCACCGCCGGCAGCATCTTGGTCGACAGCATCGACATCAGGATGTCCTTGGTGCGCTTGCCGGGCACGAAGGCCATCGCCCAGGCCGCCGGTACCGCGATGATGAGGCCGAGGAGGGTGGAGCCGAAGGCCAGCACCACCGAGTTGCCGAAGTGTTTGAAGTAATCCGACCGCTCCTGGACGATGCCGTAGCTTTCGAAGGTCCAGGGAGCGCGCAGCACGTCGAGCGGCGGCAGGATCGCGTTGCCCTCGGTCTTGAACGAGAGAACGAAGATCCACAGGATCGGGAAGAAGATGACCAATCCGACCGTCCAGGCGGCGACCGTGTTGAACGCCTTGCGTCGGGGGGTAACGGCACGAGCCATGATGTCTCCTCCTTACGCGTCGAGGTTTTTGCCGACGATGCGCATCAGGAANNAACGATGTTGGCAAGGATGATGGCGTAGACGCCGCCGGCGGAGCCGAGGCCGACGTTCTGGCTCTCCAGCACGCGCTGGAAGATCAGGTAAGTCAGCGTCTTGGTGCCGAACGCGCCCTGGGTGGTGACCAGGATCTCGGCGAAGATGCCGAGCAGGAAGATCGTCTGGATCAGGATCACCACGGTTATGGCGCGCGCCAGATGCGGCAGCATGATGTAGATGAACCGCGACGGCCAGCGCGCGCCGTCCATTTCCGCCGCCTCCAGTTGTTCGCGGTCGAGCGATTGCGTCGCGGTCAGCAGGATCAGCGTCGCGAACGGCAGCCATTGCCACGAGACGATGGTGATGATCGCGCCCAGCGAATGCTGCGACAGGAACTCGATCGGCGCGAGCCCGACCGATTTCAGGATATGGGCGAAGAACCCGTTGACCGGGTCCATGAACATGTTCTTCCACAGGAGCGCCGAGACGGTGGGCATCACGAAGAACGGTGCGATCACGAAGATCCGCACGATGCCCTGGCCCCACATTTCCTGGTCGAGCAGGAGCGCGAGCGCCACGCCGAGCACGACGGTAATGACGAGCACGCCGCCGACGATGATCAAGGTCGCCTGAACCGCCGGCCAGAATGCGCTGGACGAGACGAAGCGGGCGTAGTTTTCGAACCCCACCCAGTCGAGGCCGTTGGCAAGCGAGTCCCCGCGCAACGGCAGGTACTTCTTGAACGAAAAGAACAGCGTCATCGACAGGGGGATGAGCATCCAGCCGAGCAGCAGGGTGACGGCGGGAGCCATCATCAGGCGCGCGGCGGAGCGGGAATGCTGGGTAGCCATGGGCAATGCCTCCTCGGTTGACGGACCCCGTGGCCGGGCGCGTCACGCAGAAATACTGGCACCGAAACTGGGTGAAACGGTTTCCGGAGGGCGGCTTTCACCGCCCCCCGGACTGGGAGGAGAGCTTAGTAGCCCGCGGCTTCCATCGCGTCGGTGGTCAGCGCCTGGGCTTTCGCGAGCGCGTCTTCGACCGACTGCTGGCCGGCGTAGGCGTTCGAGAACTCCTGGCTGACCTCGGTGGCGATGCCGGCGAACTCGGGGATCGCGGCGAACTGGACGCCCACATAGGGCACCGGATCGACGGTCGGGTTGTTCGGATCAGCCGACAGGATCGAGTCGAGCGTCATCTTCGCGAACGGAACCGCCTGGTAATCCGGGTTCTCGTAGAGCGAGGTCCGCGCGCCCGGCGGAACGTTGGCCCAGCCTTCTTTCGCCGCAACCATCTCGATGTACGACTTCGAGGTCGCCCATTCGATGAACTGCTTGGCGGCGTCTTCTTTCTGGGTGCCGGCCGGGATGGCGAGGGCCCAGGCCCAGAGCCAGTTGCCGTTCTTGGCGACGCCGTCCTTGTGCGGGGCGAGCGCGAAACCGACTTTGTCGGCAACAGTCGACTCGTCGGGGTTGGTCACGAAGGACGCAGCCACCGTGGCGTCGATCCACATGCCGCACTTGCCCTGCTGGAACAGCGACAGGTTCTCGTTGAACCCGTTGGTCGCGTAGCCGGCGGGGCCCGACTCGTCCATCATGCCCTTGAAGAAGGTGACGGTGTCGAGCCAGGCGGGCTGGTCGAACTGCGCGGTCCAGTCTTCGTCGAACCAGCGCGCGCCGAACGAGTTCGACATCGCGGTGATGAAGGCGCCGCCTTCACCCCAGCCGGCCTTGCCGCGCAGGCAGATGCCGTTGATCTCGTTGCCGCGATCAGTCATCGCCGCCGCGGCCTCGCGGATGAACTCCCAGGTCGGGCTGTCGGGCATTTCGAGCCCGGCGGCTTCCATCAGGTCGGTGCGATACATGATCATCGACGACTCGCCGTAGAACGGCGCGGCATAGAGCGTGCCATCATGCGACAGACCGCCCGCCATCGCCGGCAGAATGTCGGCCACGTCGTATTCCGCCGACAGATCGTCGAGCGGCACCAGCCAGCCGTTCGCGCCCCAGATCGGCGTTTCGTACATGCCGATGGTCATGATGTCGAACTGGCCGCCCTTGGTCGAGATGTCGGTCGTCACGCGCTGGCGCAGGACGTTCTCTTCGAGCGTCACCCACTCGACCTCATGGCCGGTTTTCGCGGTGAAATCTTCGGTGTAGCCCTGCATCCGGATCATGTCGCCGTTGTTCACGGTGGCGATCGTGATGGTATCCGCGAAGGCTCCCGTCGAGGTGACAAGCGCCATCGCAGACGCTGCAAGAAGCGTCTTCTTCAGTTTCATCTGATTCCTCCCTTTGGTGCAGATGTACCGGGAACCAGTTAACGAGATTAGTCCGACCGCGTCAACGAAATTTTTTACGCGCGTAAAATACAGGTCCGAATTGTTGACCCATTTCGAACAATGTTCACGCCGAGGCGCGCATCACCAGTTTGCCGTCGAACAAGGTGGTTTCCCGTGCGCTGGCGCGGGCGCCGGACTCCACCAGCGCGACCAGAGTCTTGACCGCGTGGCGGGCGATGTCGGCGTAGTTCTGCGAAGTCGTCGTCAGCGACGGCGAAGTGAACCGGGCGAACGGGTGGTCGTCGTGCCCCGCGATCCTGAGCGCATATCCGGCCCCGCGACCGACGCGCCACCCCTTTTCGTAGGCCGCGGCCAGCAGACCGATGGCCAGGCGGTCGTTCGAGCACAGGATCGTGTCGGACGGCAGCCGGCGTTCGGCGATCACCCGCAGGCCCTCGGTGTAGCCGATCTCCTCGAAATTCCAGCCCTCGCCCTCGATCCGGATGAAATGGGGCGTGAGCCCCAGCGCTTCCATCGCCGCCGCATAGGCGTTCTGGCGCTTGAACGCGTTCGGGTTGGGCGGGTTGCGCATCTCGAAAAACACCGGCGGCTCTCCGGTGCGAACGAGATATTCGACCATGATTTCAGTGGCTTGACGGTTATCGTGGCCGACGAAGGCATCGCCCAGCCCGTCGATATTGCTGTCAAACAGCACCGTCGGCATGTCCTCGATGAACGCCGCCACGGCCTCTTTGACCGAGGCCCGCCCGACCGGCGCCAGCAACACGCCCGCGGGCTTCAACGAGCGCAGCTGGTCGAGGTTGTCGATCTCGTGCGCCGGGCCGTCATGTGAGCTTACCAGCATCGGCCGGTAGCCGGCCGCGATCACTAGACCCTCGATCTTGCGGGCGATCTCGGCGAAGAACGGGTCGGCCAGGTTCGGCACCATGATGCCGATGTTCTTGGTCAGCCGCCGGTTCTGGTTCATCGCGTAGATGTTGGGGCGATAGTCGTAGCGTTCGAGCGCCTCCTCGATCTTCGTACGGGTCGAGGCGCGCACGCTGCCTGGGTCGTGGAAGTACTTCGAGATCGTCGGCCTCGACAGCCCGCTCAGCGCGGCGAACTCTTCCATGTTGCGGATCTTGGGTGCGTCCATGTATTTCTGCCGGTCGTCGCGCGTCAATTTTCCCGGGCCTTCCTGCGGGTTGTCCGCGGCCTGGGGGCTACGCCTTGAAGTTAGTCGATTTTTATGCGCGCGCAAAGTTTATTGTTGACATGTTAGCTTTGCACCCGACCGGGCCGCCACGGCGCGGGCCGGCGAGCCGGCAGACAGACGGGCCGGCCGGAGGGGGGGCGGTCGGGAGTTCCTCGGGTTGACGGCGAGGAGGGTGGAAAACCGGAGCCGGGCGCGCTCAGCCGGCCCAGAGCAGGACGAGCACGAAGGCGACGAACACCAGCACGGCGATCTCGGCGATCCGCACCAGGAAGGTGTTCGACCGCCACTCGCTCGCGGCGAACATCGGTTTCGGCGCCTCCACATCCTTTACCCGCGGCTCACGCTTGACCACCTGCAGCCGGTATTCCGACCACGGGTCGCCGCGCCGGTAGGCCGGCACACCGTAATCCATCAGCTCCTTCAGGATCGCGACGTAGCGAAAGCGCGTGGTTTCCGTGAGCGGTTTCGCATCCGAGGCATGCGCCCAGGCCACCATCTCGGAGAATGGCAATTCGCCCACGAAGGTGCCGTCGCCGAGCCGCGCCGACATGTCGGCCGGCAGGCCCTTCGCCGCGACCGCGAACTCGTGCAGGTGGTCGACGGTAAGCGCGTCGAAGGCGACGTTACCGGTGTAGTCGGTGAACAGGCGCACGCATTGGCGCAGGATATCTGCGCCCTCCGCCTCGTTTCTCGCGATGTAATCCTCGAGCACGTCTACGATGGTGACCAAGGCATCGTCGGCCCCGTCGTCATCCTCGTCCTCGATCGTCACCACCGCCGTCGAGGAAGGGGCAACTTCTGTCTCTTGCGCCGCGTCCGGGACGGGGTCATCGGCCGCTTCGGGTGCCGGCTCCCACCCCGCGTCCTCGTCTCCGTCGTCTTGGACCTCGGCCCCCACGGGCTCGACGCCGGCATGGCTGCGCTCGTAATCCTCGAGCAGCCCTTCGAGGCCGCCGGCTGCGTCATAGGCCTTGCGCTGCTCCGGCGAGAGCTGCGAGACGATATCCTCGACCTCGGCCTGGCGGGCGCGTTCCTGTTCCTTGGCCAACAGGTCGGCCTTGTGCTTGCGCACTTCGCGCGTCGCCACCTTCGGGTCCGACGTCCGCAAGGATCCTCTGAGATGGCTCTTGCCGCCGTAGAGATCCTGGATCTCCGGCTTGATGCGCAAATTCAGGTGATAGACTTTTCCCCGGATCTGCGTCCCTTCGACCTTGGGGAGATCCATATCCCGACACCTCCGACTACACCCCTGTGTTACGAGGCAGTAACACGAATTGTTATCCGCCGAAAGGGAGGGGCTAAACTATTGAAATAGAACGATAGCGTCATTTCGATGCGGCGGGACGCGAACGGCCCCGAGATCGGCTGCGTGCAGCCCGCTTTCCGATTCGCGGCCTGCACGTCGCTTGTATGGCCGGACACTTGCCCGGGTTTCGCCCGCTTGACCTGCGTCATTGTGGTTGACTGTCTTGCCGCCTATTCCAGGGGCGTCCGAAGGGGACAAAGATGCCGCGACACCCGCAGGATATCGCTGGAAACATTCGCGTGACGCTCACGCCGGGGCGGGCGCACATCGGTGCGGTCGAGATCGTCTCGACCCGGCCGCTTGAGCCCGCGCGCATCTTCGAAGGCCGGACGGTGGACGCGATGACCGCGGCCATAGGTCGGGTGTTTTCGCTCTGCGGCACGGCCCAGACCGTGGCCGCGCTGGACGCGGCCGAGGCGGCGTTGGGTTGCCCGCCCGATCGCGCGGTCGCCGCGGCGCGCTCGGCCGCCCGACAGGCCGAAATGCTGACCCAGATCGTCACCCGCTTAGCGCTGCATTGGCGGCGTGTGCTCGGCCTTCCGCTCGCGCCCGACGCCGTGCGCGCCGCACTCGCCGCCGAACAGGCGATCTCGGCCGAACTGCTCGGCGAGGCCTGGCGCCGCCCAGGAGCCGGCGTGGCGGGTGCCGTCCGCGCCGGAATGGTCGCGCAGATCGACGTGACGGCCCTGGTCGCCCCGCTTGCCGAAGCTTTGCGGGCGCGCGGGCTCGAAGCCTATGGGGCGTTGCCGGACGGGGCCGCGCCGGAGGCCGGCGTCCTTGCGCAGTACTGGCAGTCCGCCCCGGTCGCCGCCGCCCGGGCCGATCACGGCGCCGGCCTCGCCGCCCGCCTTGCCGCCGCCGAGGCCGCGCTGCGCGCCCTACCGGCCGGAATCGCGGACGCCCTCGCCATCTGCCGCCCGGCAACCGCGCGCGCCATGGCGCGGCCGAGCGGGGAAGGCGCGGCAACAGTCGAAACCGCACGCGGCCCGCTCACCCACGAGGTCGAAATCCGCGATCTCCGGGTCACGCGCTGCAGGACCACGGCCCCGACCGAGCGCAATTTCGCCCCCGGCGGCCCGGTCGCCGCGGGCCTGCAAGGAGCGCCGCTCGATCTGCTGGCGGCCGAGCTTCACATACTGGCGATCGACCCCTGCGTCGCCGCCAGCGTCGATCTTGCACCGGCCTGACCGGTGCGCGAAACTGGGGCAGGGCGCCTCGCCCCGCCCGAACCAGAGGAGACATGCGCGATGTGCACGACCTGCGGATGCGGACAGGCGGATGTGACCGTCGAGGGCGAAGGCCATCACCACCACCACCATCATCACGATCACGATCACGGTCACGATCACGACCATGGCCACGACCATCACCATCACCACCACGGCGCGCTCGGGGCGGCCCACGCGTCGGGGATGGACGGAGCCCGGATCGTCGAGATCGAACGCGACATCCTCGCCAAGAACGACCACATCGCCGCACACAACCGGGCCGATTTCTCCGCCGCAGGCGTGCTGGCGCTCAACCTCGTCTCGAGCCCCGGTTCCGGCAAGACCACGTTGCTCGCGCGCACCGCGCAGGATCTGGGCGCGCGCTTTCCGGTCTCGGTGATCGAGGGCGATCAACAGACCAGCCGCGATGCCGACCGGATCCGCGAGACCGGTGCCCGCGCGGTGCAGATCAACACCGGCAAGGGGTGCCACCTCGACGCCGACATGGTCGCGCGCGCCTTGCGCACCCTCGAGCCCGAGCCGGGCGGGGTGCTGTTCATCGAGAATGTCGGCAATCTCGTCTGCCCCGCGGGCTTCGATCTCGGCGAGGCGGCCAAGGTGGTGATCCTTAGCGTGACCGAAGGCGACGACAAGCCGATCAAATACCCCGACATGTTCGCCGCCGCCCGGCTGATGGTGCTGAACAAGTCAGACCTGCTGCCCTACGTTCCCTTCGACGTCGACCAGTGCATCGCCTATGCCCGCCGGGTGAACCCCCAGATCGGCGTGCTCACCGTCTCGGCGCTCACCGGCGATGGGCTCGAGGCCTGGTATGGCTGGATCGAGGCACAGCGCGGCGTTCAATCGGCGCTGGTGCGCGTGCCGCAGGGCAAAGGCGCGGCGCAGTAGCGCTCAGGCGTTCGCGGGAGCGGCACCGCGCGTCATGCCCAGCAGGCGCGCGGCAATGCCGCACACGTCGGCTGGCGCGGTGTCGCCCGGCACGATTTCGAGCACCGGCATCGGCCCGCGCTGGAGATCGCTCGCCAGCCACTCGGGCAGCGCCGCCAGCGTCTCGCGGCTCATCGCCATCACCCGGCACCGCCGCCGTTCGGCGATGATCCGTTCGGCCGACCGTTCCGGCTCGGGCCCGTAGCTCATGATCCCTGCCGCCCGGTAGCTCTGGGCCGCGGTGGTGGAGCCGATGAAAACCACGTCGAACATGTCGAATACCCTTGAGGCTTGGCGCGGACCAGCGCGCCAAAAATTTCAAAATTTCTACATTCATCTACCAGATCGACACGGAACCGCCAGCGAAAATATCATTTTTCCGTCACTCCTCTAAGACTGAGGAGTCCGCGCCCGATTTTGGTTGGATTAGACCCCAGGCGCGCGGCGTCGGAGGGATAGCGCAGGGAATTCCGGCCCCTGCGACGCAAGTGGGCCGCGCGGGTCACGCACACGACGCGGCCAAGGCGCGCGGCGGACGCGAACCCTGTGCCGGCCTACTTGGCAGCGGTCTTCTTGGCGGTGGGCTTCTTCGCCGCCGGCTTCTTGGCGGCCGCCTTCTTCGGCGCGGCTTTCTTGCCGCCCTTGCCCGACTTCGCGTCGACCAGCGCCATCGCCTGCTCCAGCGTCACGCTCTCGGGCGTCATCTCCTTGGGCAGGGTGGCGTTCACCTTCTCCCATTTCACGTAAGGCCCATAGCGGCCTTCCATGACATTGATCGCCCCGCCCTTGGCCGGATGGTCGCCGAGCTCGCGCAGCGGCTTGACGGCCGCCGTTCGCCCGCGCCCCGGGTTGGCGCGCTTGTGCTCGATGAGCTCCACCGCCCGGTTCATCCCGATGTCGAACACTTCGTTCGGGTCCTTCAGGTTCGCATAAACCGGTTTCGCCTCGTCGGGTCTCTGATGCATGAGGTACGGCCCGAAACGGCCGAAATTGGCGCTGATCGGCTGGCCGTCCTCGGGATGCTTGCCGACCTCGCGCGGCAGCGACAGAAGCTGCAGCGCCTTGTCGAGCTCCAGCGTCGCCGGATCCCAGCCCTTGGGCAGCGACGCACGCGGCGGCTTCTTGTTGTCTTCGCTCACCTCGCCGCGCTGCACATAGGGGCCGAACCGGCCGGTGCGCAGCGAGATTTCCTCGCCGCCGTCCTCGCCGAGCACCCGGTCGCCGCCGCCGGCTTCCTCGCCGCCGATCGGTCGCGTGTAGCGGCATTCGGGATAGTTCGAACAGCCCACGAACCCGCCGGTCCGCGAGGTCTTGAGATGCAACTGGCCCGAGCCGCAGACCGGGCAGGCTCGCGGGTCCGACCCGTCTTCCTTCGGCGGATAGAGCTGCGGCGCGAGCGCCTCGTCGAGCTTGGTCAGCACCTCGGCGATGCGCAGCTCCGAGGTCTCGGCGATGGCGGCCGAGAAATCGCGCCAGAACCGCGCCAGCACCTCCTTGTAATCGAGATCGCCGGCCGAGATTTCGTCGAGCTCTTCCTCGAGATGCGCGGTGAACTCGTAGCCCACGTATTTGCGGAAGAAGTTGACGAGGAAGATCGTCACGATCCGCCCCTTGTCCTCGGGGAACAGCCGGTTCTGTTCCTTGCGGACGTATTCGCGCTCCTGGATCGTCGAGACGATCGAGGCATAGGTCGAGGGCCGGCCGATGCCGAGCTCTTCCATTCGCTTGACAAGCGACGCCTCGGTGTAGCGCGGCGGCGGCTGGGTGAAGTGCTGCGAGGGCGTCACCGCCTGCTTCTTCGCCGCTTCGCCCTCGCTCATCTGCGGCAGCCGCGCGCCGTCGTCGTCGCCCGCCTCGCCGGTATCGTCGCTGCCTTCCTCGTAGACCCGGAGAAACCCGTCGAACAGCACCACCTGGCCGGTCGCGCGCAGCCCCACCTGGCCGTCGGCGGCGCCGATCTCGACGGTGGTCCGCTCGAGCCGGGCGCCTTCCATCTGACAGGCGAGGGTCCGTTTCCAGATCAGGTCGTAGAGCTTGCGCTGATCGGCCTCGAGCTTCGCGAGCCCGCCCGCATCGACGCTCATGTCGGTCGGGCGGATGCATTCGTGGGCTTCCTGGGCGTTCTTCGCCTTGTTCTTGTAGACCCTGGGGCTCGCCGGCACATATTCCTTGCCGTACCGGGTCGCGATTTCGTCGCGCGCCGCCGTCACGGCTTCGGGCGCCATGTCGATCCCGTCGGTCCGCATATAGGTGATGTGGCCCGCCTCGTAGAGCCGCTGCGCCGCGTTCATGGTCTGGCGCGCGCCGAAGCCGTATTTCCGGCTCGCTTCCTGCTGCAGGGTCGAGGTCATGAAAGGGGCCGAGGGGTTGCGGGAGGCGGGTTTGGCCTCGACCGATTGCACGGCAAGGTCGCGCGAGCGTACGGCCTGCACGGCGATCTCGGCCTCGGTCTGGTTCGGGATGTCGTAGCGGTCGAGCTTCCGGCCCCCGAGGCTCACCAGCCGTGCGGTGTAGCGCTGGCCGCGCGGGGTTTCGAGCTCGGCCTCGACCGACCAGTATTCCCGCGCGGTGAAGGCTTCGATCTCCATCTCGCGCTCGACGATGAGCCGGAGGCAGACCGACTGCACCCGGCCCGCCGACCGCGCGCCGGGGAGCTTGCGCCACAGCACCGGCGAGAGGTTGAAACCGACGAGGTAGTCGAGCGCCCGGCGCGCGAGATAGGCGTCGACCAGCGGGGTGTCGACCTCGCGGGGGTTCTTCATCGCTTCGGTGACGGCCGACTTGGTGATCGCGTTGAACACCACCCGGCTCACATGGGTGTCTTTCTTGATCGCCTTCCTTTTCCTCAGCGTCTCCTCTAGATGCCAGGAGATCGCCTCGCCTTCGCGGTCGGGGTCGGTGGCGAGGATCAGCTCGTTGTCATGCGCGAGCGCGTCGGCGATCGCCTTCACATGCTTTCGGCTGTCGGCGCCCACTTCCCAGGTCATCTCGAAGCCGTTGTCGGTGTCGACCGAGCCGTCCTTCGCCGGCAGGTCGCGGACATGGCCGTAGGAGGCCAGAACCGTGTAGCCGGACCCGAGATACTTGTTGATGGTCTTGGCTTTGGCCGGGCTTTCGACGACGACGACGGGCATGGACTTCCTTTCGACTCGGCCCGGGCTCCGGGGGGCGGGGGCACTGGGGGCGTTAGATGGGTGAGGAGGCCGGGGGTTGTCAATGGCACGCGTTTCCGGGCCGAACCGGCCGGCGGGAACGGGCCGGGGTCGCCTCGCGCGCACCCGCGGGCGAGGGGTGGGCGAACTCGGACGCCGGTCTAAAGGATTGTTTTCGCAAGAGATAGCGCTAACACTGCCGTGCGCGCGAACCGCCGGGCGAAGCGGCCGGGCAGGGGCCGGAAAGGCCCCGCCCGCGACCGGCGCAGTGGCGTCCAGGTAACGCTCCGGCGGCGCGGGGCCTCAGCCGATGCGGGCGATGAGCCCGCCGGGCTGGCGCTCGATCCGGCCTTCGATCTCGAGCGAGACGAGCTCGGGCGTGACCTCGGCGGCGGGCCGGGCGAGATCGCGGATGAGCTGGTCTTCGGCCAGCGGCGAGGGGCCGAGCCGGTCGAGAATGCGCGCGTGCAGCGCGCTGGTCTCCTGCGGCGAGCGGGTCTCCGGCAGGGGCGCGACAACCTCTGGCGCGGCGGGCGCTTCGGCCTCTCCGACCCCGCCCAGCGCCTCGATCACGTCGGACGCCCCGCGCACCAACGTCGCCCCGTCGCGGATCAGCATGTTGCAGCCGGAGGCGCGGGCATCGAACGGATGGCCCGGCACGGCGAAGACCTCGCGGCCCTGGTCGAGCGCGGTCTTGGCGGTGATGAGCGAACCCGACCGCGCGGCCGCCTCGACCACGACGACGGCGCGCGACAGGCCGGACACGATCCGGTTGCGCGCCGGGAAATGGCGCGCCTGCGGCGAGCTGCCCATCGGCGCTTCGGACAGCCGCAGACCGGCGCGGCCGATCTCTTCGCCAAGCACGGTGTTCTCGTTGGGATAGATCACATCGACCCCGCTGGCGAGCACCGCGACGGTGCCGGTCTCGAGCGCCGCCTGATGCGCCGCGGTGTCGATCCCGCGCGCAAGGCCAGAGACGACGACATGGCCCGCAGCCCCCAGATCGCCCGCGAGCTTGCGCGCCATCCTGAGGCCCAGCGACGAAGCGTTGCGCGCGCCGACGAGGGCGACCATCGAGCGCGTGAGAAGGCCGGTATCGCCTACCGCCCAGAGCAGCGGCGGCGGATCGGGAATGTCTTTGAGCGCGGCAGGGTAGGCGGGGGCGCCGTAAGTCAGCGGCACGGCGCCGGCGAAGCGGGCCTGCCTGAGCTCCTGCTCGACCACCGGCAGCGGGCAGATCGTGTAGTCATCAACCCCGGCCGCCCGCGCGATCTCGGGCAGCGCTTCCAGCG
>JAGRMO010000295.1 GCA_020441205.1 Maritimibacter sp. | reverse complement strand
CGTGATCGCCGGCCAGGCGGCGACCGGTGTGGGCATGGGGCCGGGGGCGATCAACTACGTGCTCGGCATCGTCAAGGCCTACACGACCCGGGTGGGCGAGGGGCCGTTCCCGACCGAGCTCAAGGACGACGTCGGCGAGCGGCTGGGCGCGCGCGGCCACGAGTTTGGCACCACCACCGGGCGCAAACGCCGCTGCGGCTGGTTCGACGCCGCCCTCGTGCGCCAGACCTGCATGATCTCGGGGATCAACGGTATCTGCCTCACCAAGCTCGACGTGCTCGACGGCTTCGACGAACTGAAGATCTGCACCGGCTACGAGCTCGACGGCGTGACCCTCGACTACCTGCCGACCGCCGCCGACCAGCAGGCCCGGGTGATGCCGGTCTACGAGACCATGCCGGGATGGTCGGCCTCGACCGAAGGCGCGCGGAGCTGGGCCGAACTGCCGGCGGAAGCGATCAAATATGTCCGCCGGGTCGAAGAACTGATCGGCTGCCCGGTGGCGCTGCTCTCGACCAGCCCGGAACGCGACGACACCATCCTCGTCACCGACCCGTTCGCCGACTGATGACCTACAAAGCCCGCAAACGCCTCGCGATCCTCGTGCTGGTCGTCGGACTGCCGCTCTACGTGCTCGCGGCCGTCGCCGTCGTTGGCCTGTTCGACCGCCCGCCAATCCTCGCCGAGCTCGCGATCTACGTCGGCCTCGGCTTCCTGTGGATGCTGCCGTTGAGAAAGCTGTTCCTCGGCGTGGCCCGGCCCGACCCGGACGCGACCGATGGCGAACCAGGGCCCGCAAACGAAAAGGCCCGGCGCTAGGCCGGGCCCTTCGGTTGCCAGACGCCGCGCGGTTCAGGCGTCGGCGTCGTAGAACTGGCTGGTCTCGGCCAGGGTAAACACGCCCCGGCGCACTTTCGACAGCTTGCCTTCGCTCAGAACCTTGCCGAAAGCGATATGGGCGGCTTCGCGCGACACGCCGTCGACCCCCTGCAGCACCAGCTGGATGAGCTCGGGCCGGGTCACCGAGGGGCGGCCGACTTCCTGGGTCACGAAGGCGGTGGCGGCTTCGAGAATGTCTTCGTCGCCACCGATCATGCCCTCTTCGAGGCTGTCGAGATAGGCGCGGAAGCCGGGAACCAGCATCGTCACCGTCTCGCGCACCGACAGATCGACCTCGTCGTCCTCGACCGGCTCGGAATGGTCATGCGCAACGGCGAGGTTCGACTTGACCACCCGGCGCGGGCGCACCGGGCGGGCGGGCTTCACCGCGCCGCCGCCGCGCCGCATGTGCGGCTCGGCCTGGTCGGCCTTGTCTTCGTCGACCCGCTGCTCGGACACCAGCACGAGCGGCGCGAGGCGGCGCTGGGTGCGCTCGCCGTCGCCGGCGGAGGGCCGGCGCGGACGCACGACGCGCTCGAGATCCTTGCGGTACTCGTCCTGCGCCTGCTGGGTCGCCTCGGCCTTCTCGTCGCGGTCGGCCCGTGCGGCCTGCACGGCGCGCTTGAGGTGCTGGATCGCCGAGCGGCGCCGCGTGGATTCGCCGCTTTCGAGCTTCGAATTGGTCTTTTCGAGGATCCGGTCGATGGCGACGTCGGTCGCGTTCATGTCGGTATCTTCGAACGCGTGACGCTGCACCGGGCGCTTGGCCGAAATCCGGTCTGCCGGCGGTTCTTCCGGCGAGATCGGCAGCGGTTCGGCCGAGGTCGCGACCGCGTCGTCGACCTCGTCCTGCGCGTCGTCGGCGAACAGCGCGTCGTCGACGTCGTAATCGTCTTCGTCGTCTGCGTCGTAATCGTCCTCGGCGGCGAGGTCCGCCTCGTCGTCGAATTCATCCTCGGCGACGATCTCGTCCTCGTCGTCGAAATCGTCCACATCGGCGTTGTCGCCGAAATCGTCCTCGTCCTCGTCGGCTTCGTCGAACACGACGCGCGCGCTCTCGGCGGCCGTGTCCGCTTCGTTCGCGGTCGCGCCGCGTGCCGCCGCGCGATGCTGCTCGGCGTCGCGGGTGATCGCGGCCAGCTCGGTGGCGAGGTCGGCCTCGTCGTCGTCCGACAGCGTGCTCTCGCCCGGAACGGCGAAGCCAACGTCGTCTTCGTCTTCGTCCTCGACGTCCTCGTCGTCGAAGCCGATCTCGGCGTCGTCCGCCTCGGCGAACGCGTCGTCCTCCGACGCCGCTTCGGCATCGGTGTCATGGACCGCGGCGATCACCCCGGCCATGTCGTCCCAGGCGTCGTCTTCGGCGTCGTCATCCTCGCCGCTGGCGTCGACGGTAGCGTCGTCCTCGTCCTCGTCGATGTCGATCCCGAGCGCGCCCAGCACCGAGCTGATCGCGTCATCAACCTCGTCCTCGTCGTCGTCTTCGTCGGCGAGGGCGCGCAGCGGCGCTTCCGGCTCTTCGGCGCGGGCGCGGGCGAGATCGCCGATATGGTCGGCCTCGTCCTCTTCTTCGGCGACGATCGCGTCTTTGAGCACGTCTTCGTAGTCGCCGCGCTGGGCGGCGTCGGCGAAGAAGGCGGCGACCGGGTCTTCGTCTTCGTCTTCGTCCGTGGCAGCGTCGCGGACCGCCTCGGCACTGTCGACCGCGGTGCGCAGGCGCTGGAGCTTGCTCAGCACCGAGCCGGACGGCACGTCGTCGACTTCGTCGTCGTAGGCGGCGACGCTGGCTTCGGCGGCACGCAGCGCCGCGGCGTCTTCCTCGGCCTGCAGCGCCGCGTCATCATCTTCGTCCGCCTCGGCCTCGGCCTGCTCGGCTTCGGCCTTCCAGGCGGCTTCCTCGGCCTCGGCGCGACGGGCGGCCTCGATCTCTTCGAGGCGCGCGGCTTCGGCCTTGGCCTTGGCCTCGGCGTCGCGCGCGGCGTATTCGGCGGCAACACGGGCGGCTTCCGCTTCGGCCTCGCGCGCGGCCTGTTCGGCGCGGCGGGCTTCCTCGGCCTCGGCCTCGCGGGCGGCGGCTTCTTCGGCCTCGCGGGCTGCGGCAGCGCGGGCTTCTTCGGCTTCGGCCTTGCGGGCGGCCTCTTCCTCGGCGGCGCGCCGGCGGGCTTCGCCTTCGGCGGCCTGACGCGCGACCTCTTCCTCGGCCGCGGCCCAGGCGTCGGCATCGTCCTCGACGGAGGCATCGGCAATCGCGAGCCCCGCCACCGCGGTGGGCGCGGCCTCGGTCTGGCGCAGCACGACGCCGTTCGGGCTCACCCGCGCCTCGACCCGGCGGTTGATCTCGCGTTCCGCGATCCGGTGCAGCATCTCCGCGTCCGGGGTCGGCGGCTCGGCGCCGAAATAGCGGTCGTCGGCCGCGAGGTCGCGGAAATACTCGGCGATCGATTTCATCGTGGAAAACGGATCGTCGAACCCTTCCAGCGTGCAGCTGAACGTGCCGTAAGATACCGTGAGGATCCGATTCATATTCGCCATGCCCGTCGCCTTCTCCCCCGATCCAGCAACAATGGATGTACCATGCCCCCCATCGCAAAATTGCACAAAACCACGAAAGTTAGGGTATTTTTCGGTGGCGGGATTAAGGAACGTTTCCAGATTGGATACAATTAGGCATATGGAGCCCCGATTTGCACCCTTTTCGGAAAATGTGACCCTGCTCGGCGGAGGCGAGCTTGCCGAAGGCACCGTTTCCGAACTCTTGACGCTCGCGCCGAATCTTGTGGCCTGCGACGGCGCCGCCGCCCACGCCCTGGCCCTCGGCATCAGGCCCGCCCGGGTGATCGGCGATCTGGACTCGCTTGAGGATACCACGCGCGCCGCCCTCGATCCAGCGACGGTGTTCGAAATCGCCGAGCAGGACAGCACCGATTTCGACAAGGCGCTGCGCACCACCGAGGCGCCGCTGATCCTCGGCGCGGGCTTCATGGGCGGACGGCTCGACCACGAGCTGGCCTGTTACAACGCGCTGGTTCGCCGGCCCGAAAGGCGCTGCATCCTCGTGGGCCGCGACGACGTGGTGTTCCATTCGCCCGGGCCGCTCGCGCTGGACCTCGCGCCGGGCAGCCGCGTCTCGCTGTTCCCGATGGCGGCGGTGACCCTCGCGGCGACCGGGCTCGAATGGTCGTTCGACCGGCTGGATCTCGCGCCCTGGGGCAGGGTCGGCACCTCGAACCGGGCGGTGGCGGACCGGGTGGAGATCCTCCCCGACGGCCCGGGCCTGCTCGTCATCCTGCCGCGCCCGGCGCTCGGGGCGGCGATGGCGGCGCTGACGCCCGGGCAAGACCACGACGTTCCCAGCGCAAAGGCGCGGCCAGGCGCGCGGTAAGCGGTTTCGAAACCGCTTGAAAAGCGGCTTCGAAGCGGCCTTGCGCCGGTCTCACCAATTGAGGCCTCAGCAGTTCGGAATGCTGACGGCGAGACCGCCGAGCGCGGTTTCTTTGTATTTCTCGCTCATGTCGCGCCCCGTCTCGGCCAGCGCCCGCACGCAGGCGTCGAGCGAGACGAAATGCGTCCCGTCGCCCCTCAGCGCCAGCGCCGCCGCCGAAACCGCCTTGATCGCGCCGAGCCCGTTGCGCTCGATACAGGGCACCTGCACGAGGCCGCGCACCGGATCGCAGGTCATTCCCAGATGGTGTTCGAGCGCGATCTCGGCGGCGTTCTCGACCTGCGCCGGGGTGCCGCCCAGCACCGCGGCGAGCCCCGCCGCGCCCATCGCCGCCGCCGCGCCCACCTCGGCCTGGCAGCCGAGCTCGGCCCCCGAGATCGAGGCATT
>JAGRMO010000294.1 GCA_020441205.1 Maritimibacter sp. | reverse complement strand
GTCGTGCCAGGCGGCGGCGAGGTCTCGCATCGGCTGGTAGAGCTCGGGCGCGAGCATGAGCAGAAGCACCACTTCGAAGGCGCCGAGCGGAGCGCCCCAGGTGCCGAAGCCGATGGCGCCGAGCAGCGAGAAGCCGAGGAACACCGCCACCATGGCGACGCCGATGGCGGCAAAAAGCTCGAGCACGGTGGAGGACAGAAAAGCGATGCGCAGCACCGCCATGGTGCGGGCGCGCAGATCGTCGGCCCTCCCGGCGAAGTCCTCGACCAGCGCCGGGCTTGCGCCGAGGAGGCGCATGTCTGCCAGCGCGCCGAGCCGGTCGACCAGCAGCTCCGACAGTGTGCCGATCTCGGCCATGTGCTTCTCGCTCGCCGATTGCGCGGCCATGCCGACGAGCGCCATGAACAGCGGGATGAGCGGCCCGGTGATTAGGAAGATCACCCCCACCGCCCAGCTCCACCAGAAGGCCAGCGCGAGGATCGCGAGCGGGATCACCATCGTGCGGGCGCGGGCGGGGGCGTAGCGGGTGAGATAGGGGGCGAGGAGGTCGAGCTTCTCGGCCGCGAGCGCGGCGGTCGCGCCGGGGCCGGTGTCGCCCGGGCCTTCGCGGGCCTCGCAGGTCACGATCCGCTGGCGCAGGGTCGCGATGACCCGGTCGGCCGCGCGAAACAGCCGACCTTCGGCCAGCGCGTTCAGCCCGGCGCGGGACGCGCCGGCGGCAAAGAAGACAAGGGCCGCAATGGCGGGCGACAGGCCTGCGTCGGGGCCGACCGCGCCACCGATGCCCGAGGCCACGGCGAGGGCCTGGACGAACCACAGAAGGTTCGCCGCGACCGCCAGCGCCGAGGCCCGGCCCAGCGCCGCGCGCTCCGGCGCGATCAGGCCGGCAATCGGGTCAGGCTTCTGGCGCGCCATCGGGGTCTTTCAAAGTTGCATCCGAAATGTGGGTTCCGAGACCGATAGGCGAGAGCGGGCGTGCAAGGCAAGCCGGCGTGCTCCGGTCGGTTTGCGGCAAAACGCCCCCGGGGCCTGCGGTGGGCGGCGCGCGCAGGCGCGGGGATGGCGATTGCGTCCGGCCCGGCAACGCAGTTTCCCGCCGCGCTGACGTGTCGCCACGGTTGACGCAGGCGAGGCGATGCCACTTGATGTTAGCGCGACCGCGAACAGGGAGGACACAATGCTCGACGAAGCCGCGATACCCCATGGAATGCACCTGATTGCCGGCGAATGGGAAGGCGGCGGCGCAAGCTTCACCTCCGATCCGGCAGAGGGCGCGGGGCACCGGTTTTCGGTCGGCACGCCGGATCATGTCGACCGCGCCTGCAAGGCGGCGGAGGAGGCGTTCTGGTCCTATGGCTATGCCGCGCGCGAGACCCGGGCCGCGCTGCTCGAGGCCATCGCCGACGAGATCGAGGCGCGGGGTGCCCGGATCACCGCCATCGGTTGCGCCGAGACCGGGCTGCCGCAGGCGCGGCTCGAGGGCGAACGCGGGCGCACGACCGGGCAGCTTCGGCTGTTCGCGCGGCATGTGCGCGAGGGCGCCTATCTCGACCGGCGGCACGACGCGGCGCTGCCCGACCGCCAGCCGCTGCCCCGCCCGGATATCCGGATGATGCAGCGCCCGGTCGGTCCGGTGGCGGTGTTCGGCGCGTCGAATTTCCCGCTCGCGTTTTCCACCGCCGGCGGGGATACAGCGGCGGCGCTCGCGGCCGGCTGCCCGGTGGTGGTCAAGGGCCACAGCGCGCACCCCGGCACCGGCGAGGTGGTGGCCGAAGCGATCAAGGCGGCGGTCGAGCGGGTGGGCGTGCCCGGCGGGGTGTTCAGCATGATCCAGGGCGGCGCGCGCGATGTGGGCACGGCGCTGGTGCAACATCCGCTGATCCGGGCCGTTGGCTTCACCGGTTCGCTCGCCGGCGGGCGGGCGCTGTTCGATCTCTGCGTGTCGCGGCCCGACCCGATCCCGTTCTTCGGCGAGCTCGGCTCGGTCAACCCGATGTTCCTGCTGCCGTCCGCGCTGCAGGCGCGCGGGGCCGAGATCGCCAAGGGCTGGGCCGGCTCGCTCACCCTGGGGGCGGGGCAGTATTGCACCAACCCCGGCATCGCGGTGGTGATCGACGGGCCCGAGGCCGACGCCTTCGTCGAGGCGGCCAGCGCGGCGCTTGCGCCCATCGGCGCGCAGACCATGCTGACCGACGGGATCGCGGCGGCCTACCGCGCCGGGCGCGACCGGGTGGCGGGCACGAAGGGGGTGCAGGAGGTGCTCACCTCGATGTGCGATCTGCGCAATGCGACGCCCTATCTGTACGCCACGACCGGCAAGGAATGGCTCGCGAACGAGGCGCTCGGCGAAGAGGTGTTCGGGCCGCTCGGGCTGATCGTGCGGGCGGCGACCGACGAGGAGATGTGCGAGGTGGCGCTCAACATGCAGGGCCAGCTCACCGCGACGCTGCATCTCGACGACGATGACGTCGAGCATGCGAAGCGGCTCATGCCGGTACTCGAGCGCAAGGCGGGGCGGGTGCTGGTCAACGGTTTCCCGACCGGGGTCGAGGTCTGCGACGCGATGGTGCATGGCGGGCCCTACCCGGCCAGCACCAATTTCGGCCATACCTCGGTGGGCACGCTGTCGATCCGCCGGTTCCTCCGGCCGGTGTGCTACCAGAACATGCCCGACGCGCTGTTGCCGGACGATCTGCGCTCGGTCTAGGCGGGCCGGCGGGCGTTGACAGGGCGGGCCTGGGGACCCATCGTCTGGTATACCATTTCCACGACGACCCACAGGAGCGCCCATGTCCGCAACCCTCGTCATCGGCCGCTACAGCGAGGCCGACCGCGCGGCGCTGGCGTCGGCGTTCGATCCCCTGTTCCTCACTTCGCCCGCCGATATCGCCGGGCTCGACGCGGGCCTGCGCGCCGGGATCACCGCGCTCGCCTTCAAGGGCCACGCGCCGCTCGACGGCGCGGCGATGGATCTCCTGCCGAACCTCGGGCTCATCGCCAATTTCGGCGTCGGCTACGATGCGATCGACGTCGCCGCCGCCAGCGCACGCGGCATAAGGGTGACCAACACGCCCGAGGTGCTCAACGACGACGTGGCCGACCTCGCCGTCGCGCTCCTGCTCGCGCAGGGCCGCGAGCTCATTGCGGCGTCCGACTGGGCGCGTTCGGGCCGCTGGAAGTCCGAGGGCGAATACCGGCTCAACCGCAAGGTCTCGGGCGGGCGCGCGGGCATCGTCGGGCTGGGGCGGATCGGCCGCGAGATCGCCGACCGGCTGGCCGCGTTCAAAATGGAGATCCACTACTTCGCCCGGTCCGAGAAGGACACGCCGGGCTGGACCTTCCACGCCGATCCGGTCTCGCTCGCCCGTGCCGTCGATTTCCTGATCGTCGCGCTGGTCGGCGGGGCCGAGACCGAGAGGTTCGTCTCGGCCGAGGTGATCGCGGCGCTCGGGCCGCGCGGCGTGATCGTCAACATCTCGCGCGGCACCACGGTCGACGAGGCGGCGCTGCTCGACGCGCTCGAACAGGGGCGGCTCGCTGGCGCCGGGCTCGACGTGTTCCTGAACGAACCCGGGATCGACCCGCGGTTCTACGCGCTCTCCAACGTGGTGATCCAGCCGCACCAGGGCTCGGGCACGGTCGAGACGCGGGCGGCGATGGGCCGGCTCCAGCGCGACAATATCGACGCCTTCCGCGCCGGGCGGCCGCTGCTGACCCCGGTCAACTGAGCCGCGATCCTCAGATCGCATCCCCGTCGAACAGCCCGCGCACCAGCGCGCCGCGTTCCTGGATCACCCCGGCCGCCAGCGCCATCGCCTCGGTAGCGGCGGCGTCGGGGCCATGGCCCTGGGCGAGCCCCGCGAGGAAGCCGGCGGCAAAGCTGTCGCCGGCGGCGGTGGTGTCGACCACCTCGGCCACCTTCTCGGCCGGCACACGCCGCAGCCCCCCGGCATCGTCCCATAGGGTCAGATCCTCCGCGCCGTTCTTCACCGCGACGATGCGCGCGCCGCCCGCGCGGTAGCGCTCGGCCGTCGCTTCGGGCGTGGCGTCGCCGAACAGGAGGGTCTCTTCGTCGAACGAGGGCAGCACGACGTCGGCCACCGAGGCGCCGAGCGTCAGGCCGTCGCGCATCGCCGCCTCGCTCTCCCAGAGCC
>JAGRMO010000293.1:7637-8208 GCA_020441205.1 Maritimibacter sp. | reverse complement strand
CGATGTGCGCGAAGAGATCGACCGACTCGGCGCCCATGTCGCCCAGGCCCGCTCGCTGCTGAAGGTCGGCGGCCCCTGCGGGCGCAAGCTCGATTTCCTCATGCAGGAGTTCAACCGCGAGGCCAACACGCTTTGCGCCAAGTCGCAATTCCAGGACCTGACCCGGATCGGGCTCGACATCAAGGCGGTAGTCGACCAGATGCGCGAGCAGGTCCAGAACGTGGAGTAAGCCCATGCAACTCGCGTCCCGCCGCGGCCTGCTGATCATCCTGTCGTCGCCCTCGGGGGCGGGCAAGACGACGCTCGCGCGCAAACTCATGGGCTGGGACGAGACGCTGAGCTTCTCGGTCTCGGCCACGACCCGGCCGCCCCGGCCCGGCGAGGAAGACGGGGTGCATTACCACTTCGTGTCGGAAAACCGGTTCCGCAAGATGGTGTCGAACGGCGAGATGCTGGAACATGCCCATGTGTTCGGCCATTTCTACGGCTCGCCGCTCGGCCCGGTCGAGGCGGCGATCGGCGCGGGCCGCGACGTGCTGTTCGATGTCGACTGGCAGGGCGCCGAGCAGAT
>JAGRMO010000293.1:0-7573 GCA_020441205.1 Maritimibacter sp. | reverse complement strand
GCGCCGGCGGCTGGTGGAACGGGGCCAGGATGCGGCCGGGGTGATCGCCAAGCGGATGCAGAAGAGCTGGGACGAGATCAGCCACTGGCACGGCTACGATTACGTCCTGGTCAACGACGATCTCGACACCACCTTCGAACGGCTCAAGACCATCGTCTCGGCCGAGCGGCTACGCCAGGCGCAGCAGCCGGGGCTGGTACCGTTCATCCGCAAGCTGCAGGCCGAGTTCGAGGAGAGCGAAGAATGATCTGGGCTTTGGACGGGATCGCGCCGGAGCTTGCCGACGACGTCTGGGTCGCGCCCGACGCGCAGGTGATGGGCAAGGTGGTGATGGCGGCGGGCAGCTCGGCCTGGTTCGGCGCGGTGCTGCGCGGCGACAACGACCCGATCACCGTGGGCGAGGGGTCGAACCTGCAGGAACACGTGGTCTGCCACACCGACCCGGGCTCGCCGGTGGTGATCGGCGCCTACGTGACAGTCGGTCACAAGGCGATGATCCATGGCTGCGAGATCGGCGACGGCTCGCTCATCGGCATGGGGGCGACGATCCTCAACGGGGCGAAGATCGGCAAGGGCTGCCTGATCGGCGCCGGCGCGCTGGTGACCGAGGGCAAGGTGATCCCCGACGGGTCGCTGGTGATGGGGGCGCCGGGCAAGGTGGTGCGGGTGCTGGACGCGGCGGCGCAGGAGAGGCTTCTCGACAGCGCCCGGCGCTACCGGGCCAATGCGGCGCGGTTCCGGGCGGGGCTCGCGGCGCTCGGCTGAGGCGTCAGCCGCGGCCGCGCGCGTAGCGGCGCTCGTAGCGGTGCCCAAGCTGGGTCAGCACTTCGTAGCCGATGGTGCCCGCGGTCTCGGCGATATCGTCGACGCTCTGCTGCAGGCCCAGGAGGTGCAGGCCCTGCGGCACCTCTTCGAGATGGCTCACGTCGACGCCGATCAGATCCATCGACACCCGGCCGAGGATCGGGCAGGGGACGTCGCCGTGAAACAGCACGCCCTGGTTGGACAACCGGCGGGTGATGCCGTCGGCATAGCCGCCGGAGACGGTGGCGACGATCATCCGGCGTTCGGCGATGAAGCTGTTGGCATAGCCCACGCTTTCGCCCTTGGCGATCTCGCGGATCTGGATCACCGGCAGCTCGACCTCGACCACCGGCCAGGCGTCTTCGAAGGGCAGGCCGCCGTAGAGGCCGATGCCCGGCCGGGTAAGCTCGAAATGGTAGTCGGGACCGAGCAGGATACCGCCGGTCGCCGCGAAGGACCGCGGCACGCCGCAGCCCTCGGTGAGCTCGACGAACCGGGCAAGCTGGGCCGCGTTCATCGCGTGGCCGGGCTCGTCGGCGCAGGCGAGGTGGCTCATGAGGAGGCGCGGACCTTTCTCGAGCACCACGTCGCGGACCGCGGCCCATTCGGCCGGCTCCATGCCGAGACGGTTCATGCCCGTGTCGAGCTGAATGCCGAAGGGATGGCCGGGCAGGGCCTCGAAATGGCGGGTGACCTGGTCGATCGAGTTCAGCATCGGGATCAGGCCAAGATCGGCGAGCATGTCGGTGTCGCCCGCCATGTGCCCACCGAAGACGCTGATCTCCGGCCCCGGACCAAGCGCCTCGCGCACCGCCCAGCCCTCCTCGGCGACGGCGACGAAGAACCGCCTCGCCCCCGCCGCGGCCAGCGCGCGTGACACCTTGGCGACGCCGAGCCCATAGGCATCGGCCTTGACCACGGCGGCGGTCTGGACCGTGGGCGCGCTCATCGCGTCGAGCGCGCGCCAGTTGGCGGCGATCGCGTCGAGGTCGATGGTCAGTTTGCCGGTACCCATTGCGCTGGTTTGAAAGGCGGTGCGGGACAGGTCAAGGGGGAATGGCAGCAGGAGCGGCCGGCCGCGCAAAAGCCGGCGGATGGTGGTCGGCAGGACACAACCGGCGGCCGTGGCGGGCGGGGCGCGGGGGAAGTGAGCGGCAGCTTTCGACAGGGCGCCTCGGCGCGGGAGCTTCCTGCGCGGTTGCGACAGGACTCAGCGTAACCAAATGAAAAGAAACGGTTAAGTTTATGTTCCGGGGCCTTTCGTCCGGAAGACCAGGCCCCCGGCTTTGAAGGACAGCGGGTCCGCCGCGATCGGGCCCGCCCCGGCCCGCGGGCGGCGCTGCGATCAGGGCTCCAGTCTCGTGTTCACCTGCGCGCCCTGGTGCAGCGTCCTGTGCACCGGGCAGCGGTCGGCGATCTCGACGAGCCGGGCGCGCTGGTCTTCGGTGAGATCGCCCTCGATGTGCAGCACCCGCGAGAACACGTCGATCTTGACCGGCCGGCCGCGTTCGTCCTTGCGTCCGTCCTCGGCCGGCACCTTCTGGTGCGTGACCTCGACCGAGAGACCGTCCACGGGCCATTTCTTCACGTTGGCATACATCCGCATCGTCATCGACGTGCAGGCCCCCAGCGCCGCCTTCAGCATCGCATAGGGGTTGGGCCCGATGTTCGCCCCGCCTACGCTCTGGGGTTCGTCGGCGAGCCAGGCATGGTGCGGGCCGTTGGCCACGGTCTGGCCGTAGAGCCGCGCGGGGTCGATCTCGGTTACCCGCACGGTGCCGTCGGGCGCGGGGTCGTTGGGCGCTGGCATCGCCTCGTCGCCGGCGGGCGTCACCGAAAGGTCGAGCCCGAGATATCGCCCGGCCCAGGCCGCGATCATGTCCGCCGCATAGGCCGCGTCCTCGCGCCCGGTGATCAGGTGGTCGGCGCCGTCGAGGGTGATGAAGCTCTTGGGATGCAGGGCGGCATGGAAGATCTCGGTGGCGTTGCGGATGCCGACGATCTGGTCGAACGGCGCGTGCATCACGAGAAGCGCCGCGCCGAGACCGTGGATCGCCCTAGTCAGGTCTTCGTCCCTCAGTTCCTCCAGAAAGGCTTTCGAGATCTTGAACGGCCGGCCGCCCAGTTCGACGGCGCAATAGCCGTCGCGTTCGACCTCTTCGAGCCGGCAGGCGAAGTTGCGGGTGACGTGGTTCGGGGCGAAGGGCGCGCCGAGGGTCGCCACGGCCTTGACGCTGTCGAGCCGGGCCGCGGCCTTCAGCGCCGCCGCGCCGCCCAGCGAATGGCCGATCAGGAGCGCGGGCGGAAGGCCGCGGGCCTCCAGCGCCTCGGCGGCGGCGATCAGGTCGGCCACGTTCGAGCCGAAGCCGGTCTCGACGAAATCGCCGCCAGAATCTCCCAGTCCGGTGAAATCGAACCTGAGCACGGCGATGCCCGCGCGGGTCAGCCGGTCGGAGATCCGGCGGGCGGCGTGGCTGTCCTTGGTGCAGGTGAAGCAATGGGCGAACAGGGCTGCGGCGCGCGGGGTGCCTTCGGGCAGATCGAGCCGCCCGGCGAGCAGAGCGCCGTCATGGCCCGGGAAGGTGAAGCTTTCGGTCGGCATCGGCCGGTCTCCTGGTCTGCGCCGACGCATCGGGCGGCCGGCCTTTGCCCCTAGGTGGACCAGCCTGACCGGGATGACAAGCGAGACAGTTTGCCGCTCGCGCGGCGCTCTCGGCGGCCTCCCGCGGAGCCGCGCAGAACACCGCTTGCCCCGCCGGGGCCGGCGCGTATTCTGCCGCCATGATCCGGTTTCCCCCCCTCCGCCCGGTCGCGGCGCTTGTCATCCTGTGCCTCGCCATCGCCGTTCTTGTCTGTCCCACCGGTCTCGCGGCGCAGAACCGCGAGGTGGTGCATTACCAGAAGAACATGAAGTTCGACATGACCGACCAGAAGCGGCTGGCCGGCGATATCCTCGCGCGGCGGCCCGATACGGTCACGTTGCAGGAAGTGAACGGCGACAACCGCGACGTGCTCAAATGGCTCCGGCCGCAATACCCCTGGCAAAAGATCTGCCATTTCGACGAGATCGGCCGGGTCGCGGTGATGGCGCGCTGGCCGGTGGTCGCGGGCACCGAGCAATGCCTGCGCGGGCAGGGGATCGCGGCGATGCAGGTCGAGATGCCGGAAGGCAAGGTCTGGGTGATGTCGGTGCATCTGGAAACGCCGGACAAGCCCTTGCACCGGCTCATGGTGCAGAACCTGGTGCCGGAACTCGCGCGGTTCCGGGGCCCGAAGATCATCGCCGGCGATTTCAACGCGTTTCCGGGCTCGGCCTCGGTGAGCGCGCTGGCGCAGGCGGCCGGGGTGACCGAGCTCGGCCCCCGGATCATCACCTACCGGGTCGCCAATCTGCTCGGCTTCACCATCGACCATGTGATGGTGACCGGCGGCAGCGGGCGGGTCGAGCAATTGCCGCTGATCGGTTCGGATCATTTCGGCGTGCTCGCGCATATCACGCTGCGGTTCTGAAGCTGTCGCCGCCATGACCGACCCGATGCAACCCGAAGCGATCTGTCAGCACGGGCTGCCGGCGCGGCCCTGGGCCGACGCGCGCCTCAATCGGCTGCCCGGCGTGCTGCCGGTGGCCGAGGGCGACTGGCTGCTGGTCGATGAGGTCTACGCGGCGCAGATGGCGCTGCGCGAGCGGCTTCTGGCGGCGAAGGGCGACGCGGTGCTCCGAGCCTCGCCCGGGGCGATTGCGGCCTGCGCCGAGCTGCTGGACGCCGTTCTTGCCGATGCGCTGACGCGGCCGGGCTTCGTCGCCGAGGGCGGCGTCGTGCGCTGCCCCGACGGGCGGCGGGTCCCGCTCGACCGGGAGCGGCCGCTCGAGACCGCGGCGCGGCTGGTACAGGAAGACCTGGTGGTGCTGGAAAGGCCGGACGGCGCGGACGAGCACATCATCACCGCGGCGTCCTTGTGTTTTCCCGCAAGCTGGACGCTCGGCGAGAAGTTCCTGAAACCGCTCACCCGGGTGCACCGACCGGTCGCCGAGTACGAGGGCGACATCGCGAAGCGGGTGCAGCGGCTGTTCGACGGGTTGCAGCCGGGCCGGCCGATCTGGCGGATGAATTACCTGATCTATTCCGACCCGGCGCTCTTCCAGCCGCGAACGGAGGCCGACAAGCGGCCGCCGGCGTCTGGTTCCGCCCGCTGGCTCAGGATGGAACGCCAGGGGATGAGGCGTCTGCCCGAGAGCGGGGCGGTGGTGTTCTCGATCCACACATTCGTCATTCCGCTTGAACGCCTGTCGGACGCGGACCGAAACGCGCTTTCGGCGTCCAAGCCTGTGGGGTGAGAACGGGGGAAACTGGTCTCAGGCCGCGCGCGCGGGGCCGACACGATGGGCGACGAAGGCGCCGTCCTGCCAACGGCGGATGACGTGGCTGCGGCTCGAGAGCGCCCGCAGGACGCGCCGGGCGAGCCGTCGGGGGAACGGGGCGGGGCGGCGCAGGGCGTCGGATAGGCGGGTGTCGGCACGGCGTCCCAGCACCCGGCGGCGCTGGCGGTAGAACTCGATCGAGAGGTCTTTCGTCATCATGGGCGATCTCAATTCCTGTACAGTCGTGGTCACGCCCCACCATGGTTTCAGTTTCCGCCCGAATGCGGCGCGAATGGGGAGAGATCTGGGCGGGATCGTCACGATTCGCGGCCAAAAGCGGCATTTGCGCGATTCTCCGCCGATGTGGCCGCCACGCCGGCCGAAGGGCGCCTAGCTGAACAGGCTGAACAGTCGCTCGCCGAGCCCGGTGTTGGCGAGGCCGACGACGGTTCCGGTGACGGCGGTCACGCGGGACGAAAACAGCATGTCCTCGCGGCCCAGCACCGACATGGTGAGCAGGGCCGCCCCCACCGGGAGGGCAAAGACCAGCACGGTCGCGTTCATCGCGTTGACGGCGGCGCGGTGCAACAGCGGGCGCTCGTCGATGTTGTCGGGCATGTGATCGTAATCGGGATAGTCGGCCGGGGCGCGCCGCGCGGTGGCGGCGTTCATGAACAGCTCGACCGGTGAGGCGCCGGTGCCGGGGAACAGCCGCGGCATGGCCATGCGGAAACCCTTCTGCGGTGCGCTGCGGCGGGTGGCGGCGGCTTCGGCGGCCTCGTAGGCGCGGCGTGCGGCTTCGAGGCGGGCCAGCTCGGTCTCGACCCGCTTGGCGAGGTCGTGGACCACCGGATCGGATTGCTCCGGGCGTCCCCAGTCGGGCATGGCCGGTTCCGGCGGCCGTGCGCTCGCGGTCGGGCGCGCGGAGGTGGCGGGCTGGGCGCTGGCCGTGGGGCGGGCGCTGGCGGTGGGCCGCGCGGTGGCGCGTTCCTTCTCGACCGCGTCGAGGATCCTGTCGAGCGGGGTCGGCTCGAACCGGGGTTCCGGGGCGGCCCGCGCGGCGGTGGCGGCGGCCGGCATCTCGATCACGATGTCGGCCTGCCTGTCGACGGCGACCGGCTGCGGCTGCGGCGCGCGGCCGATCTCGCGGTCGAGGTGGTTGCGCAATTCGTCAATCATTTCGTCGACCGCCTCGGCATCGTAGGCGCCGGGGCCTTCGAACAGCAGCACCCGGTCGGCGGCCTCGTTGTCCTGCACCAGATAGACCAGCGCATCGCGCACCTGGTCGAAACTGACGATCTCCTGGATATCGTGGCTCCTGTCGGTACCGGGGCCGACCGAGAGCAGGATGCATTCGGGGTAGGCGCGCGCGGTCGGCGCGCCGGGGAAGGTGCGCCACATCTCGGCCCGGGCGACGCCGATGCGCATCCCCGGCATGTCGCAGATCGCGACGCCCTCGGTGGGCATGTCGAGCCGCACCCCGCCCTTGCCGGTCCACATCGCGCGGGCGAGGTCGGCGGCGAGGTCCTGAAAGTCGATCCCGGTGGTTCGGGCGTAGCAGAGGGCGGCGATCGAACTGTCGGCGGCGTCCATCTCGGATCTCCTGAAATCGGTCGACCTCAGGAAACCGTCAAAGATTGGTGGCATTTTGACGGCAATGTGAAAATCGGCGCGACAATCGCGGCCGATTGGTGACCGGGGCTGGGAAATACCGGGCAGGGCGGCGGAATGTTGCCGGGGAAGGCAGCGCAAACTCCGATGCGATATGCGTCCGGGCGCGCGGCAGTCCCTTGCCCCATGGGCAATTCCCTGCGCGCCGTCTGCGTCACCGCTTTGTGCACGCGACTGCGACAATCCGATCGCCGCGCCCGGGCGGCGGCGGTTCGCCGCCGAGACCATCCGCCGCTCGAAGGGGCCGGCGGCGCCTGAAACGGAAAAGGGCGCCCCGAAGGACGCCCTTGCCGTGCGAGACGCCGCGATCAGCAGCTGTAGTACATCGCGTATTCGACCGGGTGCGGGGTGTGCTCGTAGTTGTACACCTCTTCCCATTTCAACTCGAGGTAACCCTCGATCTGATGCTTGGTGAAGACGTCGCCGGCGAGCAGGAAGTCGTGATCCTTCTCGAGGTTCTCGAGCGCTTCACGCAGGCTGCCGCAGACCGTCGGGATGCCCTCGAGCTCTTCCGGCGGCAGGTCGTAGAGGTTCTTGTCGGACGCCGGGCCCGGATCGATCTTGTTCTTGATCCCGTCGAGGCCGGCCATCAGCAGCGCGGCGAAGGCGAGATAGGGGTTCGCCGCCGGATCGGGGAAGCGGGCTTCGACGCGCTTGGCCTTCGGGCTCTCGGTCCACGGGATCCGGACGCAGCCCGACCGGTTGCGGGCCGAGTAGGCGCGCAGCACCGGGGCCTCG
>JAGRMO010000292.1 GCA_020441205.1 Maritimibacter sp. | reverse complement strand
GCATCGAGCCGGATGATCCGCACCCCCATGTCGACGTGCAGCCGGATCACCCGCAGCATTTCGAGCAGCACTTCGGGGTTGGAGAAATCGAGATCCACCTGGTCATGGCCGAAGGTGCACCAGACGTGTTTGGTGCCCGCCGCGGTCTCGACCTCGCGCAGGAGGGGCGTGACCCGGGGGCGGACGACGGCGGTGAGATCGTCGGAGGGGTCGGCGGTGACGAAGAAGCGGTTGTAGGGGGCGTGGTCCTGCAGAAACTCGTTGAACCAGCCCGATTGCGACGAGACGTGGTTGAGCACGAGGTCGGACATCAGGTGGAAATCCTGGCCGATCCGGGTGATGTCGGCCCAGTCGCCGAGCTTGCCGTCGACTTTACGGTAATCGGTGACGGCGAAACCGTCATCGGACGTCCAGGGAAAGAACGGCAGCACGTGCACCCCGTTCACCACCCCCTGGAGATGGGTAAGCAGGAAATCGTGGAGCAGCGACAGGGGCTTGTGAACCCCGTCGACGATGCTGTCGCCATAGGTGATGAGCATCGCGTCGCGTTGCGACCACAAGGTATTGCCCGGCCGGCGCGGCCTCGTGCGTCGGTGCGTGCCCTCGGGCCAGAAGGCGTCGATCACCTGGCTCGCGAGAATATCGGCATCGACGCCGGGGTAGATCCGGGCGACGAGCCGTGTCAGCCGGGCACCGAAGGAATGCGACCTCTGTACCATATCTCCTTGCAAAGCCTTGGTTTCGGGCGGGTTCGGCACCCGGGTTCCGCAACGATAGCCGGGCGGCGCGGCCAACGTCCAGAACCGGGCGGCGGAACCGGCGGATGGCTTCGGACCGGGGCGCAGCGGGCGCGCGATACGGCAGTACCGGTGCGCCCTGCCCGGTTTACAGGCAGCGGACGACCGGCGCCTTCGGATTGGACCCCTCAGGGCCTGCGTGGGTGGAGGCGCGGCGGGACCGTCGCCCGCAACGCCGCGGGCGTCTCAGCCGCCGGCCGCGAGGGTTTCGGCCGCCGCGCGGGTCCCCGGGCCGACCAGACCGTCGATGATCCCGGTGTACACGCCGCGCTCCGACAGCGCGGTCTGGAATGCCACCGCGGTCGGCTGGTCCCAATCGAACGGCGCGCCCTTGCGCAGCTCTTCGAACGGCACCTCGCCGGTTTCGAGCGCGCGGATGTAGTAATCGGCCGCCGTCTCGGGCGAGGCGACGACACCGCGGCCGTATTCGTAGAGCACGCCCATCGCCGCGAGCGCCGACGACAACCCGCTGTCGGCCGCGACCTTGGTGAGCCGCGCCTGTTCGGCGGGGTTCTCCGGCAGGCCCGAGGCCGGATCGCCGTAGAGCCCGGCAAGCTCCAGCGCCGCCTCGATATTGCCGGCGTCCGCGGCTTTCGTGTACCAGCCAGCCGCGCGCTGCGGATCGGGAATGCCGAGCGCCGGATCGGCCCGCCCCGGGATGCCGTCGCCGTTGTAGAGCGTCTGCGCCAGCCGGAACTCGGCGAAATGATAGCCGAGCTCGGCCGCGTCGGTGAGCAGCGAGACCATCCGCGCGGTGTCCTGCGTCACCCCGATCGAGGCGCGGTGCATCATCGCGAGCGAGGTCATCGCCGCCGGATCGCCGAGCGCCGTTCCCTGCTCGAACTGCGCCACCGCCTTCTCGAGGTCGCGCCCCTCGGGCGCGGCGCCGAACAGGTAGAAATCGCCGAGCTTGGTCACAGCCGCCGGCAACCCGTCTTCGGCCGCCTGCTGGAACAGCGAAAACGCCTGCGCCGTCTCGCGCTTCGCCAGCGCGATGTCGCCCGCGAAATAGAGTACCTCCGGCCCCGGGTTGGGGGACGAAGCCGCCGCTTCGCAGACCCCGACCGCCCCGGCCAGCGCGCTGCGCTGCGCGTCCGCCGCCGCCTGCGAGACGGGCACGCCCGCATTCGGCGTGCCGAGCATTTCGAGACAGGCGATCTCGTTCGGATCGGTCATCGACTTTTCTTCGAACGGCGCGGTCGGATCGGCGGCGAGCGCCGCCAGACGCACCTGCGCGTCGTGGCTCTCGATCTCTTCGGTCAAGGTCGCATGCGCGAGATCCGAGGGCACCAGCCGCGCGGGCGGGGCTGCTTCGAGCGTCGCGTCGTTGCCGGCCGGCGCGGAGGCCAGCACCAGCGGCTCGGAATCGCGCATCTCTTCGATGAACACCCGCTTCTTTGCGGCCGGCGTGCTGTCGCCCACCGGCGCGGATTCGGCGAGTTCCGGCGTGACCACCCGGGCGAGGTCGGCGCCCGACAAGGGCTCGGCCGTCTCGGCCACCGCCGCCATCGCGAGCTTGATCACCCCGGTGCCCGAGGTTTCCGACATCTCTTCGCCGAGGCCAAGCGGATCGGGCACCGGCGCCGCGGGAGCGGATTCGCTCTGCGCGATCACCGCGTCGGAATTGGTCTGTTCGGCGAAGGCGGCCTGCGGCACACCGGAATTGGCCTCGACGGTCGCCGACGGGGTCGGACCGGCCGAGAGCGTCCGGTCGACCCCGAGCGCCGCCGCTTCGAGCGCGCCGTCGCCGGTCGTTCCCGGATCGACCGGCGCGGCCTCGGTG
>JAGRMO010000291.1:1600-6986 GCA_020441205.1 Maritimibacter sp. | reverse complement strand
GCCCCCATCGTCTATGCCGAGAGCATCGACATGGACGTCGTCTGGGCGCAATCGCGCTACGACAAGGGCGAGACCGAGGACGAGCGCAAGGCCTATCTCAACTGCCCGATGACCAGGGCGCAATACGAAGCGTTCATCGACGCGCTGCTGGCGGCGGACAAGACCGAGTTCCACGAGGGCGAAACGGCCGGCTATTTCGACGGCTGCCTGNNATCGAGGTGATGGCCGAACGTGGGCGCGAGACGCTGCGCCACGGGCCGATGAAGCCGGTGGGGCTCACCAACGCGCATGATCCGGGCGTCAAGCCCTATGCGGTGGTGCAGCTGCGCCGCGACAACGCGCTCGGCACGCTCTTCAATATCGTCGGCTTCCAGACCAAGATGAAATACGGGAGCCAGACCGAAGTCTTGCGGATGATCCCGGGGCTGGAGGCGGCGAGTTTCGCCCGGCTCGGCGGCATCCACCGCAACACCTTCATGAACTCGCCCACCCTGCTCGACGCCGAGATGCGGCTGAGATCGCGGCCCAACATCCGCTTCGCGGGCCAGGTGACCGGGGTCGAGGGCTATGTCGAGAGCGCGGCGATGGGGCTGCTCGCGGGCCGGCTCGCGGTCGCCGAGATCGCTGGGCGCACCCTGCCCCCGGTGCCGCCGACCACGGCGATGGGCGCGCTGGTGCACCATATCACCGGCGGGGCGGAGGCGAAGACCTTCCAGCCGATGAACGTGAACTTCGGCCTGTTTCCCCCGGTCGACGGGCTCAGGGCCGGGCGGCGCGGGCGGCGCGACCGCTACAAGGCCTATACCGACCGGGCCAAGGAAGACTGGACGGGCTGGCTCGCCAACGCCTGACGCTTCAGCCGCGATCCCTGAGGAGCTGGCGCAACATCCCGTGCAGCCGCTGTACGTCCGAGGTGGTGAGCGCGAGACGCGACCACATGTTGCGAAGGACGAGCTTCATCCCCGGCGCCTTGGTCTCGGGAAAGAAGAATCCCGCGCGGTCAAGCGCGGTCTCGAAATGATCCGCCAGCTTCTCGACCTCGACGGCGCTCGCGTGATCGGTGTTGGCCAGCACTTCATGCGCCACCTCGCCCCCCTGCCGGCGCCATTCGTAGGCCAGCAGCAGCACCGATTGGGCGAGGTTCAGCGAGTAGAACTCGGGGTTCACCGGCACAGTGATGATGGCGTTGGCGCGCGCGATGTCCTCATTCTCGAGCCCCGCGCGTTCAGGGCCGAACATCACCGCCACCTTCTTGCCCGCCGCGGTCAGCGCGCGGGCCTGTTCCATCGCGCGCTCCGGGCTCAGCACGGGCTTGGCCAGCTCGCGGCCCCGCGCGGTGGTGGCGAAGACGTAATCGCAATCGGCCAGCGCGCCGGCGAGGTCGTCGAACAGGCCGGCATGGTCGAGGATGCGGCCCGCGCCCGAGGCCATCGCCGTGGCCTTTGGATTGGGCCAGCCGTCGCGCGGCGCGACGAGACGCATCCGGTCGAGGCCGAAGTTCAGCATCGCGCGCGCGGCCGCGCCGATGTTCTCGCCCATCTGCGGGCGCACCAGCACGATGGCGGGCACCGGCCCCTCGCCCGTCTCGGTCATGTCGGCCTCGCTTGTTGCTCAGGAATTCGGGCCTGTGTGATACGATGCGGGAGAACCGAATGGCAAGGAGGGGCGACAATGGCCTATGACGAAGGCTTGGCGGAGATCCTGCGGGGCGATCTCGTCGACCTCCCGGGCGTCACCGAGAAGAAGATGTTCGGCGGGCTCGCGTTTCTCGTCGGCGGCAACATGCTCTGCGGGGTGCATTCCGGCGGGGCGATGTTCCGGGTCGGCAAGGAGAACGAGGCGCAAGCGCTGGCAATCGAGGGCGTGCGGCCGATGGATTTCACCGGCCGGCGGATGGGCGGCTTCGTCGACGTGGCCGACGAGGCGGTTGTGGACGAGGTGCGCCGCGCCCGGCTCATGGCGCTGGGGTGCGCCTTCGTCGAGACCCTGCCCGCGAAGTAACCCCTTGGCCTTGGCGGAACAAACCGGCTATTCAGCGGCGAAACCCAACCGGAGGCACCGATGCCCGACCAGGACCTGCCGCAGCTCTATCTCGTGACGCCGCCGAGCTTCGATCTCGACCTGTTCCCCGAGACGCTGGCGCGCGCGCTTGACACGGTCGAGATCGCCTGTGTGCGGCTCGAGCTCGCCACCCGCGACGAGGATGCCATCGGCCGGGGCGCGGACGCCATCCGCGAGATCTGCCATCCGCGCGACATCGCGGTGGTGATCGCCGATCACCGGCTGATCGCCGAGCGCCACGGGCTCGACGGGGTGCATTTTACCGATGGCGCGCGGCATGTGCGCAAGGCCCGCGAGGGGCTCGGCTCGGACGCCATCGTCGGCGCCTATTGCGGCGCGTCGCGCCACGAGGGGATGATCGCCGGCGAGAACGGCGCCGATTACGTGAGCTTCGGGCCGGTCGGCAGCGCCGGGCTCGGCGACGGAACGGTGGCCGAGGCCGAGCTGTTCCAGTGGTGGTCGGAAATGATCGAAGTGCCGGTGGTGGCCGAAGGCGGGCTCACCGAGGCGCTGGTGCGCACCCTCGCCCCGATCACCGATTTCCTCGCCTTCGGCGAAGAGGTGTGGTCGGCCGCCGATCCCGTGGCCCAGCTCAGGGCGTTTGCCGCCGCGCGCAGCTAGGCGCGGGGTTCAATCGGCGGGCGCGGTCAGCATCGGCGCGCGCACGGCCTCTTCCAGCGACTTCGCCAGCCGCTTGCGGTCGTCGTAATCCGCCACCCGCAGCGGTGGATGATAGACGAGCTCGACCGAGCCCTGCGGCGCCTGGGCCAGCACCTTCAGAAGCGACGGTCCGAGTTCCATGTTGGCGTACCAGCCGAAGAACCGCGCATCCTGTCCCTTCGGCGCGCGGTAGAGCACCGTCACCGGCTGGATATGCATCGTCTCGTGCAGGGCCGGGTCGAAGAAGGCGGCGAACAGCGTGGTCTTGAACGGCAGCACCCGGCGCGAGTCCGTCGAGGTGCCTTCGGGGAAGAACAGAAGTTTGTGGCCCGCGCCGAGCCGGCGGCGGAACACTTCGACCTGGGCGCCCGCCTCGCGCCGGTCGCGGCGGATGAAGACGGTGCCGGTGGCCTTGGCGAGCCAGCTGATCCCGGGCCAGCCGGCAACCTCGTCCTTGGAGACGAAATAGATCCGCTTGCGGGCATTCAGAACGAAAATATCGAGCCACGACGCATGGTTGGCAACGACCGCCCCGTTCTCGCGCATCTGGTCGCCGGTCACGGTGAGGCGGATGCCGAGTGCCCAGAGGGTGACCGAGCAGACCCCTTGGGTGATCCAGGGGGTCACCGGGCGGGCGGGGGCGAACAGCGGGCGCTCGGCGAGGCGCAGGAACAGCATCAGCACGAGGCCGGTCAGGATGGTGACGAGGATCACCGCCCCGCGCAGGGCGACGCGCAGCCAGCCGAGCGGGCTCACCTTGGGCGTCTCTGGCAGCGGCGTGCCGTCTCCCGGCCAGGCCTGGCTCATGCCCGCCCCCCGGCGTAGAGCGCACGGGTCTTTTCGGGCACCCGGGCGATGTCGACCACGATCGACACGTCGATGGTGTTGAACGGCGCGTCGACGAAGGCGCCCTCGCCGACGAAGCCGCCGAGCCGCAGATAGGCCTTGATCAGCGCCGGCACGTCGCGCATCGCCGCCGGCCGGTCGATCTCCGCTTCGGGGATCAGATCCATCGGCTGGAAATGTCGGGGCAGCGCGGTCACCCGCAGCTCGGGCGGCGCGAGGTGGCGGTGGTGCAGCAGCGACAGCGCCGGCGCATGGGCGGCGACGTCGGTGCCGTGGAACGAGGCGACGCCGAACATCACCTCGATCCCATGCCGGTCGACATAGGCGAGCAGCCCCTGCCAGAGCTGCATCAGCGCCGCGCCGCCCCGGTAGTCGGCATGAACGCAGGAGCGGCCGAGCTCCAGCAGCCTGCGGCCCGATCCGGTCAGCGCCGAAAGATCGTATTCGCCGGCCGAGTAGAACTCCTCCCCCGCGGCCAGCATGTCGTCGCGCAGAAGACGGTAGACCCCCACCGCCGGCGCGCCGGGGCGGGCGCGGTCGAACAGCAGCAGGTGGTCGACGCGGGGGTCGAACGCGTCGCGCTCGAGCCGTTCGGCATGGTCGACATTGGCCCCGTCCGCGCCCAGCTCTTCGACGAAGACCTCGTAGCGCAGGCGTTGCCCGGCGCGGATATCGTCCTCGCCCCGCGCCAGCCGAAGTTCGAAATCTGGTGAATGCGTCGCCATCCTGCCCGCGCGGTCTCCTCGTCCGCGCGGGTTTAGGCCGCGCCCGGAGGTTTGGCAACCGGGCGGGCGGACGCGGGCGGCTTGAAACGCCATGCGGTTGTGGTAGCGTCCACGCATGACACTTTCGATTGCATCCGCCGAGCGCGTGCCGGCGTCGTCAGGGCGCGATGACCAGTTCGAGATCGACCCGCGCGGTGTCGATCACCTGCTTGCCCGCGTCGCGGAAATTCACCGTGACCTTGCCGCCGATGTTGGATTGCACCTGGCCGAGGCCCCAGTCGGGCCGGCCGGGATGACGCACCAGATCGCCGGGTTCCAGAAGCGCGCCCAAACCGCTCATCGTCTCGCCTCCTGCCTGGGGGGCCCCGCCCGATGAGCGACGCCCCGACCCCGCCCGATCTCGTCGCCCTCGTCGGCTCGCGGATGGGTCACGATCTGGCCAATCCGGTGGGCGCCATCGCCAACGGGGTCGAGCTGCTCGGGCTCACCGGTCTCGGCGACAGCCCCGAGGTCGCCCTCATCGCCGAAAGCGTGGCGAACGCGCGCCGCCGGATCAAGACCTTTCGCATCGCCTTCGGTGCGGCCGGCGCGGGCCAGGCGGTGTCGGCGGCCGAGATTGCCGAGATCGTCGCTCCGAGCACCGACCGCCGCCAGGTTACGGTCGACTGGACGCCCGAGGGCGACATCGCCCGCGCCGACGCCAAGGCGGCGCTGCTCGCGCTGATGTGCGTCGAAAGTGCCACGCCCTGGGGCGGTCGGGCGCGGGTGCGGCGGGGGGCCGACGGCTGGCGGATCGACGCGGAAAGCGACCGGCTGAGGCTCGATCCGGCGCTCTGGGCGATGCTGAACGGCGCGCCGGCACCCACCGATCTCGCGCCCGCGGCGGTCCATTTCGCGCTGCTCGCCGAGGCCGCGCGGCAAAGCGGCCGGCGGCTCGGGGCCGAGACCTCCGAGACCGCGATCGCGATCCTGTTCTAGCCGTACGCGCGGCCGATCAGGGCCGCACGGTGCCGTCGCCCTCGACGATGTATTTGAAGCTTGTGAGCTGTTCCGCCCCCACCGGCCCCCGTGCGTGCATCTTGCCGGTGGCGATG
>JAGRMO010000291.1:0-1560 GCA_020441205.1 Maritimibacter sp. | reverse complement strand
CTGGGTCGAGGCGTTGCGCATCAGAATGGCGCTGTCGATCCGCTCGAAGAACCGCGCGGCCGCATCGTCGTCCTCGGTCAGGATCGCCTCGGTGTGATGCGAGGAATAGGCATTGACATGGGCGATCGCGCCGTCGATGTCGTCGACCAGCTTCGCGGCGATATCCATGTCGAGATATTCCTTGCCCCAATCCGCTTCGGTGGCGGCATCGGTGCCGGTGAGCCCCGGCCCGGCATGGACCCGCACACCCGCCGCGATCAACGCGTCGATCACCGACTGGCCGAGGGCCGCCGCGTCCTTGTGGACCAGCAGGCATTCGGCGGCGCCACAGATCCCGGTCCGCCGCGTCTTTGCGTTCATCACCACCGCGCGGGTCTTCTCGGGGTCGGCGGCCTTGTCGACATAGACATGCACGATGCCCTCGAGATGGGCGAAGACCGGCACGCGGGCCTCGCGCTGGACGAGGCCCACGAGCCCCTTGCCGCCGCGCGGCACGATGACGTCGACATAGTCGACCATGTGCAGAAGCTCGGTCACCGCCGCGCGGTCGCGGGTCGGGATGAGCTGGATCGCGTCCTCAGGCAACCCCGCGGCGCGCAGCCCGTCGACCAGGCAGGCGTGGATCGCCTGCGACGAGTGGAAGCTCTCGGAGCCGCCGCGCAGGATCACCGCGTTGCCGGCCTTCAGCGTCAGCGCGCCGGCGTCGGCGGTGACGTTCGGGCGGCTCTCATAGATCACGCCGACGACGCCCAGCGGCGTGCGCACCCGCTTGATGTGCAGCCCGTTCGGCCGGTCCCATTCCGCCATCACTTCGCCCACCGGGTCGCGGAACTCGGCGACGGCGCGCAGCCCCTCCATCATCCCCCGCACCCGGGCCTCGTCGAGCGCGAGCCGGTCCATCATCGCCGGCGTCAGCCCCTTCTCGCGCCCGTAGTCGAGATCCTTCGCATTGGCGGCGATGATCTCGTCGCGGCGCGCCCAGATTGCGTCAGCCGCGGCGACGAGGGCCGCGCGCTTGCGCTCGGCGCTGGCGAAGGCAAGTTCCGCCGCCGCCGCCTTGGCGCGTTTGCCGATGTCCTGCATCAGCGCGTGGATATCTGCCTGGTCTTTCATCGTCCGGTCCTTTCAGAACGCCGCCCATTGTGCCAGCTTGGCCGTGTGGCGTCAAAGACGCTTGGGGCTCACAACGCCATGTCGTCGCGGTGGATCAGTACACCGCGCCCCGGGTAGCCCAGCACCGCCTCGATCTCGTGCGAATGCTTGCCGATGAGCGCGCGGGCCTCCTGGGCGGTGTAGCGGGCGAGGCCCGCGCCGATCCGCTCGCCGAGCGGGCCGAGGATGTCGACCGGGTCGCCCCGGCCGAACTTGCCGGTGACCCCGGTGATGCCGGCGGGCAGCAGCGATTTGCCCTGGCCGAGCGCGCGCGCGGCGCCCGCGTCGATGCGGATCGCGCCCTGCGGCTTCATCGATCCGATCCAGTGCTTGCGAGCGGCCGCCGGGTTGCCACGGGCCTGGAACAGCGTGTGCGCCGCGCCCTGCTCGAGGGCCGCCAACGGATGG
>JAGRMO010000290.1 GCA_020441205.1 Maritimibacter sp. | reverse complement strand
CCGCCCTTGCCGGCCGCGTCGCGACCTTCGAACAGCAGCACGAACCGCTGGCCGGTCTCCTTGACCCATTTCTGAACCTTCAGGAGCTCGGCCTGTAGCTTCGCCTTCTCGCGCTCGTAGTCCTTGCGGTCGATCCTGCCTTCATAAGGGTACTCGCCGTTTTCGAAGGTCTGACGGATAAGGTCGGCGGTCACCTGCGGAAATTTCCGTGCCCGCTCCTCCGCGCGCGCCTTGGCCTCCGCTTCCTCGAGCTTCTTCTGCTCGGCCAGCGCCGCCCGGGCCCGCGCCCGAAGTGCCTCGCGGTCGCTGCCCGCCGGCGTCGCACCGGTCTTCGCCGCGGCCTTTGCGTCGGCCTGCGGCGCGGTCTGAACCCCGGGCGCTGCCTCCCAGGCCACCGCTTCGGCCGGCGCTTTGCCTGCCGGGGTCTCGGTCGCCGCCGCTGTCGGTTTGCTCGGTGCTGTCGCCATGCGCTGTCTCCCTTTGTTCAGTCGACAACGATTTTAGACCAGCAGGAAAAGGCCGACTTTGATCCCGGTCAACAACAGGCGCACGAGACGCTTTCCGTTGCGATGACAATCATTTTTTTGGGCCGGCCATCGTTTCGTTTCGCTTCGAAAAAGCCATGACGAATCCGCCGCGCCGCCTTTTTCCCGCCCGCTTTCGCCCCAATTCTCCACCACGTGAAGCGAGGGGAGGCGAAAGTGCCGGTATTCGAAATGCTGAGTGTCGATCAAGTCATCGTGGCGGTCCTCGCGACCGCTGCGCTGCGCGAGATGCTGCCCACCCTCCTGCCCGCCTCGGTCGCAGGCCCGAACGGCTGGCTCCTGCATTACGAAGACGAAGACGAGCGCTAACAACCGCACGCCGAACGCCGCCCCGGATTGCTCCGGAACGGCGTCGCTGCAACGTTCGCCAGCCGCCTAGACCGGACGGTCGGCCCGCACCGTCACCAGCACGGTCCCGCTGCAGGCGACAGGCCAGACCACTTCCACCGTACCGGCGCCCGTGTCCGGCAGCACATGCGGCACCTGCGCGACCGGCGTGCTCGCGGCATCGAGGATCGGCCCCTCGGCCGTCACCGCCACCACGCTCCGCCCCAGCCCGCCGAAAGGCAGCACCCCGCCCAGATCCGCGACCCAGGTCGCCTGCGCGCTGTTCTGGTCTTGCAGGACGAGGGCCGGCGAAGCCGTGGCCACGTCGATGCCGGCATAACCGTTTCCGCCGAAGGTCAGGTTCACGCACTGCGCCGGGTCGAGCGCCGCATGGGTGGTGTCTACGCCATCGACCCGCTCGATCGAGCCGCTCTCGATCCGGAACAGGTTGTTGGTCACCGCCACGTCCGCAAGGTGATGTCCGGTCCCGTAGGGTTTCACCTCGATGAAGTGGAAACTCGCCAGCGCGTCCGCCGCCGCGAAGGTGTTTCCCGTCACCGTGAGCCCGCCGAACGACGCGCCCACGCCAGCATCCGGCGTGGCGTCGTGCTCGTTGGTCCATTCGATGTAGCAATCGTCGATCGCATTGGCGCTCACCACGCTCCCGGTCGCCGCCACCGCCAGCACGAGCCCCGGCGCGAGCGCCCCGCCGGCCACGCCGTCGCCCTGGTCGATGGCGTTGCCGATCACCAGATGCCCGCGCCCCGACAGCATCGCGCCCAGCCCGAACCGGTCGAACCGGCAATGCCGCAGCTTCGCCCGGTCCGCGTTCACGTTGATCCCGACCGAACTGCGCGCGGACGAGGCCGCCGCCGCCTCGTCCGAGGCGAACCGGCAGCGGTCGAGCGTCAGCCCGGTGCAGCCCGCGCCCGGCGAGGTCACCGCCCGGTCCGCCGGCCGGTCGATGCCGCAGTCGCGCAGCGCAAAGCCCTCGCCGTCCGGCGCCAGCATCACGCCCGAAGCGCGGCCGAGCAGGCTGAACGACACGCTGTCCAGCGTGAAGTGAGAAAGCCGCGAGAAGCCGCTGAAATCCAGCGCATAACGAAACCGCGTGAAGCTGTAGCTCTGGCTCGCGGCCGGGCCGAACAGCGGCCGGCTCAGCGTCACGCTGCCCGCCCCCTCGTCCACAGCGCGCACATAGACCTCGCGGCCCACGCCTGCGCCCGTCACCAACGCGCCCACTTCGATCTGGCCGGGCGTGGCGATGCCGCTGATGGTCTCCGGCGCCTGCGGATCGTAGGCCCCCGTGAGCGTCACCGTGCCGCTGTCCCAGGCGGTCGAGGCCAGCGCATAGATCTGGCCGTTGCGAAGGGCGCGCGGGGTCTCGAATGTGGTGATATCTCCCGCCGCCGCCGCCATGTCGAGCGGCGCCGAGATATCGACCCGCCGCCCGGCGAGATCGAAGGCGTCATGGTCGGCCGCGTGCAACAGCGCCTGGAACCCCTTGCGGAACCCCTGCGCCTCGTCCCCGAACGCATCGACATAGCTCGGCAGATCGAAGTTCCGCGTGAGCACCAGATGCGCCGCATCGTCCATGTCGAGCCTGCCCTCGAACCGCACCTTCGATTGCAGCGTCAAGCTCGACCCCACCCGGTAGACCCCTTCGGGCACCATCAGCGTGCGGCCCGCGGCCGCCGCGTCGGCGGCGACGAAGGCGGCCCGGTCGTCGGTCACCCCGTCGCCGAGAGCGCCATAGTCGCGCAGATCGACCGCGTCGATCACCTCGCCCAGAAACGCACCGCTCACATCCTCGATCGAGATGTCGTCGATCCGCACGGTACCCCCGGTCCCGCCGGTGAGGTCGAGCCCGAAATGCCCGTAGGCGGCCGCGGTGCCCCAGGCCATGTCGACCCCGGGACGCGCGCTCGCCGCGACAATGGCCGAAACCTCGACCACCTCGCCGTAGCCGCCCAGTGCCACGCTCGGCCCCACCTGCACGAGGCCGGGCAGCGGCGCGCCGCCCGCGTCCGCCGCATAGGCCGCGATCCGCACTTCGGGGATCACCCCGGCGGTCGCCTTCACCCGCGTACGGACCCTGAGGTAGAGCCCCGGGCGCATCGGCGTCTGGCCGAACCAGCGCAGCTTCTGCACCGTCTCGGTCTTCAGAAGCTGCAGGCAGCCGTCGAAATCCGCGTCCGCGCTCTTGAGCGACGCATTCGCCGCCCCGTCGTAGCTCGCCGCCCCCGGCGTTCCGTCCCCGCTCGACCAGGCCCCGAGGCCGTCGGCGAATTCGGGCGGCATCAGGTCCAGCCCCTCGGTGATGGAGACGTTCATGGGGTTCCCTTTCTGGTCACGGAAGGTCGGCACCCGGCACAGGCCGGGCCCGGCGCGTGCCCCGAGGTATCAATCCCCGGTTAACCGCCGGTGCCCCCACCGTGCGCTGCCCGCGCCCCGTCCGTGCGAAGAGCCCCTACAGCAGCCAGCGGAACGCCCGTTCGAGTTCCGCCGCACCATTCGTCGCGTACCAGCGGCCATGGGCCAGGATCACCCGCTCGGGCCCCCAGCCGATCATCCGCTCGACCGCCGCCTTCAGCGCGCCCTTGTCGCGGAAACTCGCCCGCATGTCGCGCGGCATCGCGCCCGGCTCCCGGTTGCCCGCGAACCTCGTCGCCAGCCGGAACCAGAAGCCGATCTTCCTGGGCTCGAAATTCTCGATCAGATCGGTGAGGATCAGCGTCTTCGACGCCCGGTGAAAGAACACCGCCTCGTGGTGCACGTTCGAGCCGCGCACCAGCAGCTGGTCGATCTCGCCGGCCCAGGCTGCGGGCGCCGTCTCGCCCAGATCGTGGTCGAAAGCGATCCGCACCCCATGTTTCTCCGCCCGCCCCGCAACCCCCGGCGCGGCCCAGGCCTCGGCCTCGGGAAACCGGTCCTGCCACTGGCCGACATAGGCGTAATGAATCCAGTTGGGCGCAACCAGATGCGCGACCGGCCCGAGCGCCGCCACCTCGCCCGCCAGCGCCTCGGTGAGCCGCGTCGGCGAATGCACCCAGATCGCGCCGGAAGCGAGCCGCACGATGGTCGCCCGGGTCGAGAACGGCATCCCGTAGAACCGGATCGCCGGCCCGTCGATCAGCCAGACCTCTTCGGCCACCGGCTTCAGCGTGTCGAGCGGCTCGTAGCCGGTGGGTCTGTCGGTCATCTGGGCACCTCGCGTCAGGGTCGCGCCCCGACCCTACCGCATCCCGTCTGCCGCAGCCAACCGGCTCAGGCCCCGACCTCGCCCCGGCGCAGGAACTGCACGCCGTCGATCCGCCAGGTCCCGCGCTCCTCGACCATCGCATAGTCGAGCGCATGCCAGAGCCCGGCCTCGTCTTTCAGCAGTACCTTCTGCCACAGCGTCCCGTCGAGCTCGCGCAGTTCCAGAAACCGCACTTCGGCCGGATCGATCACCATCGCATAGCCGCCTTCGATCATCGCGCCGAAACTCTCGGGCGTGACGAAGATCCGGCGGATGCCATCCGAGGCGAAGTCGAAGGCGCGCGTCATCTCGCCCGCCCGGAACGCCTCGATCTGTGCCGCGATCACGGCTCGGATACCCTCCGGCGCCTCCTGAGCGGCCGCCGGCAGCCAGGCCCAGAGCGCGACGGCGACGGCGACGGCCAGAATTGCACGTTTCATCCCGCACCTCCCTTTTCCCAGACTACGCCGGGACGGGACGATCGGATCATCAACAGGTCGCGAGAAGCTCGCCCGCCAGCGCCCGGTCGATCAGCGCCACGGTCTCGGCGACGCCGTAGAGCGCGATGAACGTGCCGAAGCGCGGGCCCTGGTCGGCCCCGAGCAGCACCTGATAGAGCGCCTTGAACCAGTCGCGCATCGGCTCGAAACGGTCGCGACCCACGGCAAAGACCTCGCCCTGCAGCGCCTCGGCATCGTTGCCGCCCTGCCATCCCTGAAGCCGCGTCCGCAGCTCCAGGAGCGCCTCGCGCTCGAGATCGCTGGGCGCCCGGTAGGCCTTGGTGGGGGCTACGAAATCCTCGTAATATTTCACCGCGAAGCCCGCGGCCGCATCGAGGTCGGGATGGGTCTCGGGGCTCGCGTCCGGCGCGTAGTTGCGGATGAAACCCCAGAGCACATCCTTGTCATGCGCGCTCGCGACCGAAGCGAGGTTCAACAGCATCGAGAAGTTCACCACCATGCCCGAGGCCGGCACCTGGCCGTTGTGGATGTGATGCACCGGGTTCGCGAGCTTCTGGTCCAGCGCCTGATCCGGATAGGCCTGCAGCTGCTGGTGATACTCGTCCATCGCCCGCGGGATCACGTCGAAGAACAGCCGTTTGGCCGTCTTCGGCTTCTGATACATGAAATAGCTCAGCGACTCGGTCGAGGCATAGCTCAGCCATTCGTCGATCGAGATGCCGTTGCCCGAGCTTTTCGAAATCTTCTGTCCCTTGTCGTCGAGGAACAGCTCATAG
>JAGRMO010000289.1 GCA_020441205.1 Maritimibacter sp. | reverse complement strand
TCACCGACTACCTCGACGGCTACCTCGCCCGCGCCTGGAAGCTCGAGACCCTGTTCGGCGCGGCGATGGACCCGATCGCCGACAAGGCGCTCGTGATGATCGCGCTCCTGGTCATCAACGGCTATGCCGGGCTCACCCCCTGGATCCTGCTGCCCTCGGCGATCATCATCTACCGCGAGGTTTTCGTCTCGGGCCTGCGCGAAAGCCTCGGCGACCGCGCCCGCGCGCTCAAGGTCACCAAGCTCGCGAAGTGGAAGACCACCGCCCAGATGGTCGCCATCACCCTGATCTTCGCCAAGGGCGTGATCGAGCATCACGCCCGGCTCGAGGACGGCGGCTACCGCCGTTGGCTGATGAGCTGGTCCGACTGGGCGGGCAACGGCGGTATCGTGCTCCTGTGGATCGCGGGTGCGCTGACGATCTACACCGGCTGGGATTATTTCAGGAAGGCGCTGCCGTTTCTGAAGGAGGGCCCCGATGCTTGACATCTATTATTTCGCCTGGGTCCGCGAGCGGATCGGCGAGCCGCGCGAACGGGTCGAGACCGGCGCCGCCACCGTCGCCGAGCTGGTCGAGGAGCTCATCGCCCGCGAGGAGCGCTACGCGCTGGCCTTCGCCGATCTCTCGGCACTGCGCGTGGCGCTCGACCAGGAGCTGGCCCAGTTCGACAGCCCGCTCGCCGGCGTGCGCGAAGTCGCCTTCTTCCCGCCGATGACCGGGGGCTAGGGCCGATGCGCATCCGGGTCCAGGCCGAAGCCTTCGACATGGGCGCCGAGCTGGACGGGTTCGGAACCGGCGGTGACGTCGGCGCGGTGGTGAGCTTCACCGGCCGCGTCCGCGGAACCAGCGGGCTCACCGCGATGGAGATCGAACATTACCCCGGCATGACCGAGGCGGCGATCGCGAAATACGCCGACGAGGCCCGCGATCGCTGGCACCTCGCCGACGTGCTGGTGATCCACCGTTTCGGCACGCTCGCGCCGGGCGACCCGATCATGATGGTCGCGACCGCCGCGCGCCACCGCACGGCGGCCTTCGAGGCGGCCGAATTCCTGATGGACTGGCTGAAGAGCCGCGCGCCCTTCTGGAAGAAGGAGATCGGCCCGGACGGCGCGGACTGGGTGGCGCAGAAGGACGAGGACGAGGCGGCGCTCGACCGCTGGTGACACGGCCCGCAACGGCCGCACCGAAGCCCGTCATTCCGAAGCCGTCGCCTCGTGCCGCACCACGGTGAACCCTTCCGACGCGGACGGCGGGCTGAAATGCTTGCTGAACCGGTGAAACTGCGCCTCGGTCGCCGCGAAGGCGTGGTCGCCGGCCTCGTTTCGCGCCCTGAGCCGCGCGAGGCAGACCTCGTCGGGCACATCCATCAGGTGCATCTCATGCGCCGCCCCGGTCCGGTCCAGGATCTCGCGCATCCAGCCCCGGGCCTCGGGCGTGTTGGCCGGAAAATCGAGCACCACCGAGACGCCCGCGTTCAGCAGCGCGGCGACATGCGCCCCCAGCACGTTCCGCAGCCGCGCGCTGGCGCGGACGTAATCGGCCCCCGTCGCGAGCTGATCGCCGAACAGCGCCGCCAGCCAATCGTCCTCGGCAATCGCCACGGTCCCCTCGCGCGCTGCGAGACCGGCCGCCAGGGTGGATTTTCCGGACGCGATCTTGCCGCAGAACATGTAGAGCGTCGGCCCTTCCAACGACATGGCAAACCTCCCGTTTCGCGTAATTGGCCTTTGGGCGGGGCCGCCCGGCGGGCGCCGCGCCACTACTCCGCCGCCGGCGCGTTGATATGCCGGCGCGGATCGGCCGGGTAGACGCCGAGGATGTCGAACTTGGTGCAGAAATACGCGAGCTCTTCCAGCGCCCGGGCGACGGGCGGGTCCTCGGGGTGGCCTTCGATATCGGCGTAGAACTGCGTCGCGGTGAACGAGCCGTCGACCATGTAGCTCTCGAGCTTGGTCATGTTGACGCCGTTGGT
>JAGRMO010000059.1:4586-18594 GCA_020441205.1 Maritimibacter sp. | reverse complement strand
CCGCACCCGGCTCGACGAGCTGCCCCAGCTCTGGAACGTCATCCGCGGCGACATTTCCTTCGTCGGCCCGCGCCCGCCCGATCCGCGCTACGTGAAGATGTTTCCTGAGCTCTATGCGGAGGTGCTGAAGTCGCGCCCCGGCATCACCGGCCTCGCGACGGTGGTTTACCACAAGACCGAGGACAAGCTGCTCGCCGCCTGCAAGACGCCCCAGCAGACCGAGGCGGTCTACATCCGTCGCTGCGTGCCGCGCAAGGCCCGGCTCGATCTCATCTATGCCCAGAACAGCACGCTCGCCTACGACGCGCTCTTGCTGTTTCACACGGTGTTCCGCAGCCTGCCCCTGCACCTCAGGAAGTGGCGCTGACCCCGTTCACTCGGCCGCCTTGCGTTTCGCCCGCGCCATTGTCACCCGCAACTCGAGCGAGGTGAGCATCCGCTGAAACGCCGCGTCGCTTTCCATCGCTTCGGACGAGATCGCGAGCTTGCCGTTGCGGTGCTTGATGTAGAGCCATTGCGCGTCGGAACCGCGGTCGACCTTCATCTCGGTGATGCCCGCATAGCTCAGTTCCACCAGCCGGCGCCCGGCCGGATTGCGCGGCGCGACGATCGCGCCGGGCATCAGCTCGATCGGCCGCCGCCGCTTGGCGTTGTGATGGCCCTGCACCTCGCCCCAGGCGAGCCAGCCGGTAAAACCGGCGAGGCCGAGATAGACCAATGTCGCCAGCGCCGGACCGATCTGCAGGCCCTCCGGCCGCGCCCCGGACTGCCCGGACGCGGCAAGCAGGATGCCGCCGACAAGGACGATGGCGAAGAAGCCGAGGAAATACTTACCCGACCCGTTGCCACGGCCATAATCGTAAGTTTCGTGTCCCATGTCCGGTTCCGGTCCCGCTCTTTTGCCCTTTGGCTAGCGTTGAATTCAGGCAATAACATGGCACTCTTCGATCCTGGCCTTGAATGGCGGCGCAATCCCGCCACATGGTGGCGGACCGGATCTGCTGACGAGGAAACCATGACCCGCCGCCGCGCCCTCCTGCCCACGCTCGCCCTCGCCGTCGCCTTCGCGGGCCCCCTCGCGGCCGAAACCCGCTTGCCCGCCTCCGCCGCCGAGGTCGATCTGAGCTTCGCCCCCGTGGTCGAGGCGGCGGCGCCCGCCGTGGTCAACATCTATGCCACCCGCATGGTCGCCGAACGCGCCAACACGCTGTTCGACGATCCCTTCTTCCGCCAGTTCTTCGGCGATCTCGCCCCCTCGCGGCCGGAGGAGCAGAACGCGCTCGGCTCCGGCGTGATCGTCGGCGGCGGGCTGGTGGTCTCGAACTTCCACGTCGTCGAGGACGCCTCCGAGATCCGCGTCGTGCTCGCCGACCGGCGCGAGTACGATGCGACCCTCGTGCTCGCCGACGAGGCCGCCGACCTCGCGATCGTCCGGCTCGACGGCGCCCCGACCGACGATCTGCCGGCGCTCGACTTCGCCGACAGCGACGCCATCGCCGTGGGCGACCTCGTGCTCGCCATCGGCAACCCCTTCGGCGTCGGCCAGACCGTCTCCTCGGGCATCGTCTCGGGCCTCGCACGCACCGGACGCGGCGGCGGCGCCTACAACGCGGGCGGCTATTTCGTCCAGACCGATGCGCCGATCAATCCGGGCAATTCCGGTGGCGCGCTGGTCGACATGTCGGGCCGCCTCGTCGGCATCAACACCCAGATCGTCACCCGCTCCGGCGGCTCCAACGGCATCGGCTTCGCCATCCCGGCCAATCTCGTCGCCCGCGTCGTCGCCCAGGCCGAGGCCGGCGAGACCACCTTCACCCGGCCCTGGGCCGGCATCGACGTGCAGCTCGTCGACGCCGATATCGCCGCCGCCCTCGGTCTCGACCGCCCGACCGGCGTGCTGGTCCAGGGCGTGGCCGCCGACGGACCCTTCGCCGCCGCCGGTGCGCGCGCCGGCGATGTGGTGCTCGCCGTCGCCGATCATCCGGTCAACGCCCCCGGCGAACTCGGCTTCCGCCTTTCGTTGCAGGAACTCGGCGCCGAAGTGCCGGTGACGATCCTGCGCGACGGCCGCGAGCAGACCCTCGCGGTGACGATGCGCGCCGCCGTCACCGCCGAGGAAGGGCTCGACAACGGCCCGGTCCGCATCACCGATCTCGGCCCCTTCGACGGGCTTGTCCTGCAGGAGATCGGCCCGGCCCTGCGCGACCGCCTCGGCCTGCCGTCGGACCTCGCCGGCGTCATCATCGTCTCGGTCGACGATCCGCGCAATCTGCGCAACTTTCAGCCCGGCGACATCATCGTCGAGCTGAACGGCGCGGCCATCGCCTCGATGGCCGAATTCCGCGCCGAGGCCGAGGCGGCCGCGGCCGATGGCAGGCGCACCTGGAAGATGGTGCTCAACCGTCGCGGCGGCCGGGTCTTCCTCACCTGGCGCGGCTGAAATCGTCTCGCTCCGCGCCCCCGGCAGAACGCTCCGTGAACCTTTCGGACGCCGGTCAATCGCCGTTGACCCGCCCCGCAAGCCTGCGTAACCATTGAGAAAACGGGGGGGTCTATGACAAATCACACCAACGAAGCCATCGTTGTCATCGACGTGCAGAACGATTTCTGCCCCGGCGGCGCGCTGGCGGTCGATGGCGGCGACGAGGTTGTCCCGGTCATCAACCGCATCCTGCGCAATTATCCCGTCCGGGTGTTCACCCAGGATTGGCACCCCGCCGGCCATCGCTCCTTCGCTTCTGCCCATCTCGGCAAGCTTCCGTTCGAAACCGTCACCATGCCCTACGGCCCCCAGGTGCTCTGGCCCGATCACTGCGTCCAGGGCTCGGACGGCGCCGAATTCCACGAAGACCTGCAAACCGCGCCCGGCCATGCGTTTCTGCGCAAGGGCTTCAACGCCGAGATCGACAGCTACTCCGCCTTCTTCGAGAACGATCACAAGACGCCCACCGGCCTCGACGGCTACCTGCGCGCCCGCGGGGTCGAGCGCATCACCTTCGCCGGCCTCGCCACAGATTTCTGCGTCGCCTGGTCGGCGCTCGACGCCGCCCGCCTCGGCTTCGGCGTGACCGTTCGGCTCGACGCCTGCCGCGCCATCGACCTCGACGGCTCGCTCGCCCGCGCGCTGGCCGAGATGGAAGACGCCGGCATCCGGCTCGTCGACAAGGCCACGCCGCCCGTCCCGCGCTAGGGTACGATCACCAGCTTTCCCGCGATCCTGCGCGCGCCCATGTCGATCAGCGCCTGGCGCGCGCAATCGAGCGAGGTCACCTCGCCCACCACCGGCCTGAGCCGCCCGTCCAGCACCATCTCCATGAGCTCGGCCAGCGCATCCGGCCCCTGCGGCACCATCAGAAGCGACGCGCGCCGCGTCGTGAACCGGGTCCACAGCATGGCCGCCGCCGCCGCCAGCACCCGGCCCATCGGCCCGCCGACGAAGAGGTACTCGCCGCCGGGGTTCAGCCGCCGCCGCACCCTTGCGATTGGCCGCGTGCCGTAGAGATCGAGGATCAGGTCGAACCGCTCCTCGAGCGCGGCGAAATCCTCGCGTTCGAAGTCGAGCACCCGCACCGCCCCCGCCTCATGCATCACATCGGCCTTGGCCGCGGTGTCGACGGCCCAGACCTCGGCGCCCGCCGCGGCGGCGAGCTGGATCGCGAGCGGCCCCGAACCGCCGCCGCCGCCGTTCACCAGCACCCGCTTGCCCGGCCCCGCCCGGCCCTTCATGGCGCTGAGCGCGATCGTCCCCGACTGCGGCAGCGCGGCGGCGAACACGTCGCTCACGCCGTCCGGCACCGGCACCCAGAGCGCCTCCTTCGCCACGCAATGCTCGGCATAGCCGCCGAAGGTGCCGAACGTGTCCGCCAGCACCCGCTGGCCCAGCCGCAGCCGCCCGCAACCCGGCCCCAGCGCCGCGACTTCGCCCAGCACATCCGAGCCGAACACATCTTTGCGCAGGAACCACCGCGAGATCCGGCCATAGAGCGGTGTGCCGGTGACGAACTCCCAGTCCGAGGCATTGGCCCCGCAGGCGAGCACCCGCACCCGCACCTCGCCCGCCCCCGGCTCGGGCGTCGGCCGGGACGCGAGCGTCAGGTTCTCGCCATTGCCGTAGCCTGTGCAGACCAATGCGCGCATGGGCTCACCTCCGCCCCCATCATGCGCCCGCCGCGCCGGCCCGTCCACCGCATCGCGCGGCCCGATAGAGCTTGCGCCCGCCCGCCCGGCTTTGCTCTAACCCTAGGGGCAAGGAGCCCTGCCATGGCCGATATCGCCACCCGCGTCTACAATCACCACTGGAAGATCGACCCGATCGTCCGCTCGCTGATCGACACCGATTTCTACAAGCTCCTGATGTGCCAGTCGGTGTTCCGCAATCGTCGCGACACCCATGTCACCTTCAGCCTGATCAACCGCACCAAGCGGATCCCGCTCGCCGATCTGATCGACGAAGGCGAGCTGCGCGAACAGCTCGACCATATCCGCACCCTGTCGCTCACCCGCGGCGAAAGCACCTGGCTGCGCGGCAACACCTTCTACGGCAAGCGCCAGATGTTCCGCCCGGATTTCATGGAATGGTTCGAGGCCCTGCGCCTGCCGCCCTACCATCTCGAACGCATCGGCGACCAGTACGAGCTCACCTTCGAGGGCGCCTGGCCCGAGGTCATGCTGTGGGAGATCCCGGCCCTCGCCGTGCTGATGGAACTGCGCTCGCGCGCCGTCCTCCACCGCATGGGCAAGTTCGAGCTCCAGGTGCTCTACGCCCGCGCTATGACCAAGCTGTGGGAAAAGATCGAGCGCCTGCGCGCCGTCGAGGGCCTGCGCGTCGCCGATTTCGGCACCAGGCGGCGGCACTCGTTCCTGTGGCAGGATTGGTGCGTCCAGGCGATGACCGAGGGGCTCGGCGAGGCCTTCGTCGGCACCTCCAACTGCCTCATCGCCAAGAACCGCGATCTCGAAGCCATCGGCACCAACGCCCACGAGCTGCCGATGGTCTACGCCGCGCTCGCCGAAGACGACGACGCCCTGAAGCGCGCGCCCTACGCGGTGCTCGCCGACTGGCAGGAAGAGCACGACGGCAACCTGCGCATCATCCTGCCCGACACCTACGGGACGAAAGGCTTCCTCGAAAACGCCCCCGACTGGCTCGCGGGCTGGACCGGCATAAGGGTCGACTCGGGCGACCCGGTCGAAGGCGCCGAGATCGCCATCGACTGGTGGAGGCGGCGGGGCGAAGACCCGAAAACCAAGATGGTGATTTTTTCGGACGGGCTCGACGTCGACAAGATCGTCGACCTCCACGCCAGGTTCTCGGGGCGCGTTCGGCCGAGTTTTGGCTGGGGCACCCTGCTGACCAACGACTTCCGCGGGCTGACCGAAGACGACGCCCTCGCCCCGTTCTCGCTGGTCTGCAAGGCGGTCTCGGCGGAAGGCAGGCCGACGGTGAAGCTGTCGGACAACCCGCTGAAGGCGATGGGCCCGGCGGGGGAGGTGAAACGTTACAAGCGGGTGTTTGGGGTGGGAGAGCAGGTAGCGCGGGAGGTGGTGGTGTGATGCCAATTGACAGTCGCGCCGAAGGTAAATATTGGTTGCTTACCTCGGGATCGAGGTGGCTGCAGGATTGCAGTCTGAACCGCCCGGAAGGGCAACGAAATAGGAACCGGGTTAGGTTTCAGTCGCCGGACGGCTAGCGACAACGTCGCAATGTTGTTCTTTCTGTACTTGCGCCTGAATTCTTGCGCCGGTTCTCCATAGGCTGGAGTGCCGAGAAGTGAACACAGAAAACTCCTACAGCACCATCATTCGTTTCGATCAGGCCGCAGTTCAAGCTGACGGCCCCATCCAACGTATTGTTGGCTTCGTCCAAGCGAAGAACCTTATGAGCCTTTTCGACGACGCGACGCTTGATGCAAATCCGCGTTCTGCAAAGACAAATCAGGTAACTGCTGACATTATAGAAAGCGTCACCGAAGCACCTGAGATCTTCCAGTTTAAAACAAAGGGGATCTTGCTCGGCACCTCAGAGTATAAAGAACTTGACCGCCGGAGATATCAACTAGACTTCAACAATCCGGCCTATGAAGGTTTGTTGGACGGCGGCCACAACATGCTCGCGTTGGGCACATTCATGCTGTCAAAAGTGGTTGAACCGAAAGAGCTGAAGAGAATCAAACTCTGGGAGGACATGAAGGCGGCCTGGTCTCAGAATCGTAAGGAATTGAAGGCAATCCGTGATCAGTTTGCATTCAAGATCCCTGTTGAGTTGCTTGTCCCATCCGACCCTGAGGATGATGACACGGTCAATGAGTTTCAGATGGCGCTTGTCGAAGTTTGCGCCGCGCGAAACAATAACGCGCAACTAACGACGGAAGCGAAGGCAAACCAGAGGGGATTCTACGAGGAAATTCGAGCACGCCTTCCGCAGTCGGTGGCCGAACGCGTTGAATGGAAGACCAACGAATGGGAATCGAGCGGGCGACCAATAAAAGTTCGCGATATTATTGCGCTGGGATGGATCCCGCTAACGGTTCTTCACGAGCAAGAATTGCTGCCAAAAGAAACAGAAGCCGGAACCCTACTGAACTTCAATGTGCTTCCGCAAAATATCTATCGAAACAAGGGTGAGCTGTCGAAACTATTTGACAAGTTAATGGAGCATCCGGAAGTCTCCAAAGCTCAACACGGTCCTCAACACGAGCTCCACAATAGCGCCATTGGCAGCGCGTTTGACATTCTTAGCGACCTTCCAATCCTCTATGACGAAATCTTCGTCGGATTTAAAGATGCCTACAACAAAGCGACAGGTGGAAAATTCGGAAAGATCAAGGCTGTGAAGATCCCCGCCCGCGGAACCGTTGCGTCACCGTTCACGAAACGGGACTCCGACGTTGGCGTCCCGGACGGGTTTGTGCTTCCTGTGCTTTATGGCCTAAAAGCATTGATGGTCGTAGAGGATGGAAAAGTTCGGTGGAGTGAAGACCCCCATGTATTCTTGAAAAAGCACCTGAGGGCGCTTGTTGGAGCATTTCGAATGCCCATGGACATGGCCGGCTTCGATCCGCAGAAGGTCGCAAAGAGCGAGAACACTTACGCGTTCATGGTTGGCGAAGTAGAAAAACTCCAGCTTAGAGAAACATCGCTGGCGAGCTGAAAATTGCGACGCGGGGCGGAGATCATTTCGTTCCGCGTCACTCCTCCCCCGCAACCCGCCCCCGCATCGCCTTCACCTCGCCGCGCACCTTCTTCGCCTTCAGTCGCCGCTTCTTCGACCCGAGCGTCGGCTTCGTCGCCACCCGGCGTTTGGGCGCCACCAGCGCCGCGCGCACCATCTCGGCCAGACGCTCCTCGGCGATCTCGCGGTTCCGCGCCTGAGACCGCGTGTCCTCCACCCGGATCACCACTGCGCCCTCGGTGGTCCACTTCCGCCCCGCGATCCGCCTCAGCCGCGCCTTCACCGCCGGGCTCAGCGCCGGCGAGCGCGCCGCCTCGAACCGCAGCTCCACCGCCGTCGAGACCTTGTTCACGTTCTGCCCGCCCGGCCCCGACGACCGGGAAAAGCTCTCGCTGAGCTCCCAGTCCGCCAGCACGATATCGTCGGTTACCCGGATCATGCCCCGGACCCTATCCTTCCTTCGGCTTGGTGAAAATACTCCGGGGGTCCGGGCCCTCTCGGCAGGTTTTCGTTCCGAAAACCGCCTGCCGGGTTGCGGCCGCGCTGTCGCGCGACCTCCAGGCAAAGCCCCTCGCCCCGCCCGCGCGCCAGCCGGCCGGCCGGGCAGAATCGAAAAGGGCCACCGCTCCGGGTGGCCCTTCGAGACTTCTGGAGGTGGGGCCGGTTAGACGAAGCGTCAGCCTAGCCCGCTAGGCACCGAGGGCTGCCCCGGCGCCGCGCTTCTACAATGTCCCGGCACCTCGCTCCATAATATCTCTGATCATGGCCACCTCCTTTCTCAGCAATTGCGTTGCGATAATTGAAGCGTGCCACAGATCGCGACTCGGTCAACACAATTTCACGCGCGACCGGGTGAAAGTTTTGTGACGAGCAGTTTGAAAGGCACCAGTGCCGCCAAAGCGAGCGAAAGTTTGACGAGCCAGTCGGCGACGGCGAGGCTCACCCACAGTGGCACGACGCCTCCCAGCCCCAGGAACGGCACCGCCTCCCAGGCCCAGTTCACCTGCGCATCCGCGGCCGGGCCGAACAGCGTCACCGAGGCGGAGAACGCTAGGCTGAAGAAGATCGCGGTATCGACCGCCGAGCCCACCAGCGTCGAGGCGAGCGGCGGCAGCCACCAGACCCGCGCGCGCAACAGGTTGAAGATGCCGACGTCGAGCATCTGCGCGGTGAGGAAGGCAAGGCCCGAGCCCACCGCCACGCGCAAGGGCACCGCGGCATATGAATAGCCGTCGCCCTCCAGCATGATCTGGCTCCCGATCAGCGAGCAGGCGACGCCGACGGCGAAGCCCGCGAGCACCACACGGCGCGCGGGCCCGGGCCCGTAGACCCGGTTCATCACGTCGGTCACGAGGAAGGCGACAGGATAGGTGAGCGCGCCCCATGTCAGCCATGGACCGAACAGGAATTGCACGAGGATGTTCGAGGCCACCACGACGGCGGCCATGGCGAGAACGCCGGGAAGGATGCGGGTCATTGTCTGGTCCGTTTTGACAAGGTTGCGGAGACTTGTCCCCCGCCCGGTCGCGGGCAGGAGCGCCGCGCTCCTACGCCTCAGCGCACCGCGCGTCAAGCCGCCCACCGGTCAGTTCGGCACCAGGTATTCGACGAATTCGGTCTTCTGGAAGAAATTGAAATTGTCGTCCGCGATCATCGTGAGCCGGATCTGCCCCGCCGGATCCTGCCAGACCGCGAGCCCTTCGAGGTTGTCATGCGTGCCCGCGAAGGTCCGCAACAGCAAGGTCTCGCCCGCGAGCCCCGCCGCGCTCAGTTCGAACCGCCGCACCCGCGTGGCGAAGCCGGAAAACGGCGCGACCTTGCGTTCGAGCAGGTAGAACCGCCCGTCCGGCCCGAAATCCGCCCCCACCGGCACGAAGCCGTCGCCGCGGTCGTCCAGCTGCGCGATCACCTGCCAGTCGGTCCCGTCGAACCGCAGCACCGGAAAGGTGCCGCCCGCCGAACTCGGCTGCTCGGGCAGGGTGTAAAGCGCCCCGTCCGGGCCGATCGCCAGCGCCTCCAGCCCCTTGTTGGGCCGAAGCCCGATGAAATGCAGATGCGTCGGCAGCCGCGCGGCCGCGCCAACCCCGTCAGTGCCGTAATCCAGCACCCGGTGGATCCGCTCGAACGAGACATAGACCCGCCCGTCCGGCCCGAGCGCGAGCCCCTCGGCGTCGCGGGTCTCGCCGTCGAACGCGCCCTCCGGCGCGTCGCCCAGCCGTTCCATCTCGCCCGCCTCGACTCCGGCGAGGTTTCCCGCGCCGTCGCGCAGAAGCCGCCCGCGCAGCAGCCGCCCGCGGTCCGAGATCGCGACGAAGCTCCGCCCCGCGTCGGTGAAGTCGAGCCCCGACCAGCCGCCGAAGCCGCGCGCCGCGTCCGTCCACACCAGCCGCGAGACGAACACCGCGCTGCCGTCGCCGCGCGCGGCGAACCCCAGCACCAGCGCCGCGGCGAGGATTACTGCGCGTCGAGGACCGAAGCGCATTGGGCGGGCAGATCGGCGAGGGTGAGCGGCGGTTTCGCCGGCGCGGGCTTCGCGTTCGGGTCGGGCGGCGGCGGGTTCAGGATCTGCGCCACCCAGTCCTCGGCATCCTTGCATCCGTCGCCAGCGGGCGGCGGCGCCTGGTCGACGCAGGCCGTGTCGCCGGCGGGGCAGGCGAGGCGCACGTGGAAATGGTAGTGATGCCCCCACCACGGCCGCACCTTGTTGAGCCAGGCCCGGTCGCTGCCGGCATCCTTGCACATCTGCACCTTGGCGCCGGCAAAGACGAAGATCCGCGCCACCGCCGGATCGGAGGCCGCGGCCTTGATCACCTCCATATGCGCCTTCGTCCACTGGTCGTTCACATAGGCCCCGTCGGCGCGCTGCATCGAGATCGACGAAATCTCCTCGCGCTCGGCGGCGGAAAGGTCGAGCCGCTTCGGCGGCAGCATCCAGATATCGGCGTCGAGCCCGATCTGGTGGCTGGCATGACCCGAACTCATCGGCCCGCCGCGCGGCTGGCTCATGTCGCCCACATAGATGCCCGCCCAGCCCGGCTGCTGCGCCGCCTTGGCCGAGAGCCGCTCGAGGAAGGCCACCAGCGCCGGATGGCCCCAGTTTCGGTTGCGCGAGAGCCGCATCGCCTGCCAGGTCGGCCCGGTTTCCGGCAATTGCGCGGCGCCCGAGATGCAGCCCTTGGCGTAGGAGCCGAAGCTTTCCGGCGCCTGGGCCGAGGGCAGGCGGCTCGCGCCGAACAGGTCTTTCGCGGGTTCCCCCGAGGTCGAGACCCGGATCGTCGTGGCCCTGGGCAGGCCCGACGCGCCCGCGTAATCGGCCTCGTCGCCGCCCGTGCCGCCGCCGGTCCCGGCGCAGCCCGCAAGCGAAAGCCCGAAGGCGACCGCGAGGATCGCGAAGGATTTCATGCCATTAGCCTCTCTCGCCTTCCGGTTTCACCCAGATTAGCAGAATGAGCCCGAGAAGAAACAGCCCGATCAGCGGCGAGACGCCGAGCCGCGCCGAGCCGGTCATCGTGGTCACGAGACCGATGAGAAACGGCGCCATGAACGCGGTGGCCCGGCCCGACAGCCCGTAGAGCCCGAAGCTCTCGGTCGGCGCATGCGGGTCGGAATGGCGCACCATCATCGTGCGCGACGCCGATTGCAGCGTGCCGCCCATGCCGCCAATCAGCACGCCGCAGGCGAAGAACACGATGTCGGGCAGCTTCGAGCCTTCCGCGAGCGGGATGCCGAAGATCATCTCGCGGTTCATGAACAGGATGACGACGATCACCCCGATGAGCACGAGGATCGCGGCGACGATCACCGGTTTAGGCCCCAGCGCCTTGTCGAGCTTGCCGCCCAGCCAGGAGAACAGCGCCGACGAAATCAGCGCGACGATGCCGAAGATGCCGACCAGCGTCAGCGACCAGTCGAGCACCAGCGCGGCATAGACCCCGCCGAAGGCATACAGCCCGTTCAGCGCGTCGCGGTAGAACATCGAGCCCAGCAGGTAGGCCCCGAGCGAGCGTTTCTTCACCACCGATTTCAGCGCCGCGCGGATGATCCCGAGCGCCGCGCCGAACGAGATCCGCTTGCCCGTCGGCCGGTCGTGCACCCAGAGGAAATAGGGGATCATGAACAGCGCGTACCAGGCGGCGGTGAACGGCCCGACGAAGCGGGTGCCCTCGTAGGCGGACGCGTCCAGCAGGCCAAGGCCCGGCGCGAGGCCGGCGATGGTCCGTCCCCCCGGCTGTTCGACGAACATCACCAGCATGATCGCGAGCGCCGCGAGCCCGCCCAGGTAGCCGAAGGCGAAGCCCGAGCCCGAGACCCGGCCCACCTCTTCTTCGCTCACCAGATCGGGGAGTTGCGAGTTGATGAAGATCAGCGCGAATTCCGCGCCGATGAAGCCGAGCGCGAAGAAGGCGAGCATCGTCCAGCTGTTGCTGCCGGCCGGATCGGTGTACCACAGCGCGCCCGCGCCGATCACATACATCGCCGAAAACCACATGATCCAGGGCCGCCTGCGGCCCGAGCTGTCGGCCATCGCCCCCATGATCGGCGCGCCGGCCGCGATGAACAGCCCCGCCGCCGTGTTGGCCCACGACCACAGGGCCTGCGCTTCCGCGTCCGCGGTCTTCTCGTCGAGCCCGGTGCCGAGGAAGAACGCCGCCGCCGCGACGGCGAAGAACGGGCCAAAGACGAAGGTGACGAGCAGCGTGTGGTAGGGTTGGCTGGCCCAGTCGAACCACCACCAGCCCCAGATCCGCTTCTTTGCCGAGATCTCCGCCATGCCCGTCCTCCCGTTTGCCCCGACAGAACATGAATTCGCCGGGGCCGGCAAGCCTCGGCTGACGTGGCGGCAGCCGGCCGTCAGCGCTCCGGCGGCCAGGGCCGTTCGGTCTCGGCGGCGATCCAGGCGGCAACCCAGCCGGGCAGGGGCGGCGAGGCCGGATCGGCTCCCATCGCCGCCAGCACGCGCTCGGGCGGCACGATCCCCTCGCGCGACGTCACCGCGGCGCGGATCAGCGCCTGTGTCGTGCAGCTCGCGCCCTTCCACATCGTCTGTTCGATATAGATGAAGCGGTCGTCATGCCCGACGCCCCGCGAGCGCATCTCGACCCGGTCGAACAGCCGGATCCGCCCCCGGTAACGCACCGAGACGCCGGCCACCGTGATGCCCCAGCCATTGGCCCGCACCGCCGCCACGAGCCCCATCCGCCGCGCCAGCGGGATGCGCCCGAGATCGAACAGCGTCAGCGTGCGTCCGTTGTTGAGCTCGCGCCACAGGTCGAGATCCCAGGGCCAGCAGATATGCCGGCTCACATGGGTGCCATGCACCGGCAGGCTCTCGGCCTTCGCATGCACGACCAGCTCTTTCATCATCCGCACGAACGGGTACATCGCAGTTCTCCTGTCGCTCCGCGCATCCCTGATCGTCCCGCGTCGCGCCGTCAACCGTATCCGTCTGTCAGGGTTGCGCGCCGCCGCCGAAGCGCCTAGATGCGAGGGCGCAGTCGAAACCCGCCTCGAACCCTGGGAGCTTCCGAGATGTCACCGATGATCGCCACGCTGTTTCAGGTCTTCGTCGCCATTCTCGGTATCGTCTGGTTCATCGTGATCGCCCATATCGTGGTGTCCTGGCTCGTGCATTTCCAGGTGCTCAACCTGCGCCAGCCGCTGGTCAGCCAGATCTGGTACATGCTCAACCGCCTGGTCGAGCCGATCTACCGCCCGATCCGCCGCTTCATGCCCGATCTGGGCGGGATCGATCTCGCGCCCCTCGTCGTGCTGCTCGTCCTGTTCTTCCTGCGCCAGCTCGCGTCGAACTACTACTTCGCCTACGGCGGCCAATCGGTGTTCTGAGCCGGCCCCCAGCGGCCGCGCGAGTTTCACCTCATACCCGCCTAACTGGTTGTGCCCCGGCCCGGGCCGTGAGACTCTGCCGCGAAGAGCCCGAACAGCCCCGAGCAGTCCCATGCGCCGCGATCTCGACCTGCTGAAATCCGTCTTCGGTTTCGAGGGCTTCCGTCCGGGCCAGGAAGAGATCGTCGCCGCCGTCACGGCGGGCGAAAACACCCTCGCGATCATGCCCACCGGCGGCGGCAAGTCGCTCTGTTTCCAGCTTCCCGCGCTTCTGCGCGATGGCGTCACCCTGGTGATCTCGCCGCTCATCGCGCTGATGCGCGATCAGGTCCGCAGCTTGCGCGCCGTCGGCGTCGAGGCCGGCGCGCTCACCTCGGGCAACACCGAGGACGAGACCGACGCGGTCTTTGCCGCTCTGGCCGATGGCAGCCTCAAGCTCCTCTACATCGCCCCCGAGCGGCTCGCCTCGGGCGGCACGCTCGGCCTCCTGCGCCGCGCCAGGGTCTCGCTCATCGCCGTCGACGAGGCCCATTGCGTGAGCCAGTGGGGCCACGATTTCCGCCCCGATTACCTGCGCATCGGCGAGCTGCGCCGCGCGCTGGGCGTGCCGCTCGCCGCCTTCACCGCCACGGCCGATGCCGAAACGCAGGGCGAGATCGTCGCCCGCCTGTTCGACGGCGCCGAGCCCGCCACCTTCCTGCGCGGCTTCGACCGGCCCAACATCCACCTCGCCTTCGCGGTCAAGGACAGCCCCCGCGCCCAGATCCTCGACTTCGCCGCCGCCCGCAAGGGCCAGTCCGGCATCGTCTATGCCGCGACCCGGGCGAAGACCGAGACGCTGGCCCAGGCGCTCACCGAGGCCGGGCATACCGCCATCGCTTACCACGCCGGGCTGGAGGCCGATGCGCGGCGCGACGCCGAGCGCCGGTTCCAGCAGGAAGACGGGCTCATTGTCGCCGCCACCGTCGCCTTCGGCATGGGCATCGACAAGCC
>JAGRMO010000059.1:0-4527 GCA_020441205.1 Maritimibacter sp. | reverse complement strand
CGGCCGCGCCGGCCGCGACGGCGCGCCGGCCGACACGCTCACCCTGTTCGGCCCCGACGATATTCGGCTCCGCCGCGCCCAGATCGACGAGGGCCTCGCCCCCGACGAGCGGCGCGCCGCCGATCACGGCCGGCTCAATGCCCTCCTCGGCCTCGCCGAAACCCCGGGCTGCCGCCGCCAGGCGCTGCTTGGCTATTTCGGCGAGACGGCCGAGCCCTGCGGCAATTGCGATACCTGCAAGACCCCGCCCGAGACCTTCGACGGCACCGTGCCGGTGATGAAGGCGCTCTCGGCCGCGCTGCGCACCGAAGAGAGCTTCGGCGCCGGCCACCTGATCGACATCCTCACCGGCACCGAGACCGACAAGACCAGGGCGCGGCGCCACCACGAGCTGCCCACCTGGGCCGTCGGTCAGGATCTCTCGCGCCGCGAATGGCAGGCGGTGTTCCGCCAGATGATGGGGCTCGATCTGGTCCGTCCCGATCCCGCCCGCCACGGCGCGCTCCGGGTCACCGAGAAGGCCCACCCGGTCCTGCGCGGGGTTGAAAATGTGATACTCCGGCGTGACACGATCCAGGCCTCCCGCAGCCGCCCCGCGGTGAAAATGATGGTCTCCGAGGAAGACGCGCCGCTGCTTTCCGCGCTGAAGGCCAAGCGCCGCGCCCTCGCCGAAGCCGCCCGCGTGCCCGCCTATGTCGTCTTCACCGACCGCACGCTCATCGAGATGGCCGAGGCCCGGCCGACCACGCTCGACGAGCTGGCCCGGATTTCCGGCGTCGGCGCGAAAAAACTCGAAACCTATGGCCGCACCTTCCTCGAAACCATCGCCGGCGCCGCCGCGCCCGAGGTCCACCCCGCCCGCCGCAAGCTCGCAGGCCGCGAGGCCGGCGCGGTCTACGACCGTCTGCAGGAGGCCGCGGTGGCCCTCGCCCGGGGCGAGGACGGCACCCAGAAGCCGCTCTCGCTCACGCCGTCCGCGCTGCGCCACGTCGCTGAGCGCCGGCCGGGCTCGACCGGCGAGCTCGCCCGCCTCCCCGGTATGGACGAGGCCCGCGCCGACCGGTTCGGCCCTGCCTTCCTCGCCATCCTCGCCGAGGCTTGAGCCGCCGCGCCCGCGGCCCTACCTTCGCCCCATGCTCCGCACAGCCCTCCTCCTGATCGCCCTCGCCACGCCCGTTCGGGCCGAGGCCCCGGCCTGTCCCGCCGATGCCCATGCCCAGATCGAGGCCGCCACCCGCGGCGCCGAAGCCGGCAAGACCAGCGTCGACGAGCTTGCCCCGCTCGCCACCCAACTCGTCCGCGCCTGCCGGGGCGAGCGGGCGCTGCTCGGCCATCTGCTCGCGATGTTCACCCGCGCGGGCCTCGCCGCCGAGCCGCCGGCGCGCTTCGCCGCCCATCAGAACGCCTACAAGACCGCCACCGCGATCATCAAATCCGGCGCCCGTCCGTTCGACGATCTGCGCTACGGCGTCGACGGCGCCGAGGCCACCTTCTCCCAGCTCGACGAGCGCAACGCCTATTGGGATCTGATGTTCGCGCTCGCCTCCGATTTCCTCGTCTTCGGCGTCGGCGAACCGCTTTACGCCCCCGGCACGACCGAGACCTTCGGTTGCGGCCTCTACCCGGCCGAAGAGGCCGCCGCCCTCGCCGCGCTGGGCGAGGGCAATGCCGATGGCGGCGAGCTGGTGATCCGGCTGGGCTTCCTCGGGCGCAGCTGCGACGAGGCGGGCGAGACCGCCGGCCAGGCCGCGCGCTATTTCGCCGCACATCTCGCCGCCCGCGCCGCCGACCCGGAGTATCTCGGGTTGACCGAGGCCGATATCCGCTCGGGGCTGCAGCGCTTTCTGCCCGCCCATCTCGCCGGCGCCGCCGAAAGCCCCCTGTTCGACGCGGACGAGGTCGCAAGGCTCCTCGCCTTCTGAGCGGTTGCGCTTGGCCACGAGGCCGCTAGAACCCGCCCCATGCTCGTCGTCGTCTCCCCCGCCAAACGCCTCGATGAACGCCCGGCCCGTGCCGAGGGCGGCAGCGCCCCGCGCTTTCCCGACGCCACCGCCGATCTCGTCGCCACCGCCCGCAGGCTCGACGCCAAGGGCCTCGCAAAGCTCATGCATATCTCGCCCAAGCTCGCCGAGCTCAACGTCGCGCGCTTCGGCAGCATAGGTTCCGGCGAAGGCGCTAAGCAGGCACTCGAGCTTTTCGCCGGCGATACCTACACAGGTCTCGAAGCCCGCACGCTGGACGCGCCCGAGCTCGACTACGCCCAGCGCCACCTGCGCATTCTCTCGGGCCTTTACGGCCTCCTGCGCCCGCGCGACCTGATCGAACCGCACCGGCTCGAAATGGGCTCGCGCCTTGCCAATGCCCAGGGCCGCGATCTCTACGCCTTCTGGGGCGACCGGATCGCCGAGGCGCTGGTCGCCGACGCCGCCGAGGCCGCGACCGACGTGCTCGTCAACTGCGCGTCCGTCGAATATTTCACCGCGGCCGACCGACCGGCGCTTTCGCTGCGTGTCATCACGCCCGCGTTTCTCGAAGACCATCCCGACGGCCCGAGGGTGATGTCGTTCTGGGCCAAGCAGGCCCGCGGCGCGATGGCCCGCTTCATCGTCCAGAACCGCCTGCGCGACCCCGAGGCGCTGCAGCGCTTCGACGCGGGCGGCTACCGCTACCGCCCCGAGATGAGCACGCCCGACCGCCCGGTCTTCCTGCGCGCCGCCGCCTGACCGGGGCCGCGTCCGGCCTCCCGGCTCACTCTTCTTCCGGCAACGGCGCGCGGGCGTCATCGGGCCGCGCCCCCTCGATCTCGGCAAAGATCGCGGCCTTTTTCAAAGGCTTGGTCAGATGCGCGTCGAGCCCGTGCGACAGAATCTCTTCTGCGTCGCCCTCCATCGCATGCGCGGTGAGCGCCACGATCCGGGTGCGCTTGAGGCCCTTCGCCGCCTCGATCGCGCGAATGCGCCGGGTCGCTTCCTTGCCGTCCATCCCGGGCATCGAGATGTCCATGAACACGAGGTCGGGCACTTCCGCCTCATAGGCCGCCACCGCCGCCGCGCCGTCGTCGGCGAAACGAAGCGCGATGTCGCAGGTCTTCACCAGTTTGGAAAAGACCAGCTGGTTGGTCTTGTTATCCTCGGCCGAGAGGATGCGCATCGCCCGGGCCTTCGGCACGGCGACCGGACCGCCCGCTCCGCCCGACACGCCCGCATCCATCGCCACCGCAGCCGTCGCCGCGGCCGGCGTCGCATGGAGAAACGCGGGCACGCCGGTCGACACCGCGCGTTCCGGCCGCGCCGGCGCCACCGGCGCCCGCCGCCGCGAGCCGAACACCGGCATCGCCTCCGCCTCGTTCTGGTCTCCGCCCGCGACCGTCTCCGCGGGCATCTCCGCCTCGATCACCGCGCTGATCGCCGCCGCGTCGTCCGCGTCTAGCGCGGACATGGCGGCCGCGTCGGGCTCCGCCGCCACCGGGTCCGCCTCGGGCCTCTCGAGCCCCTTGAGCGCCGCCACCAGATCGGGCCGCGAGACCGGCTTGACCAGCGTCCCCACCGATCCCGCCACCGGTGCATCCGCCGCCTCGGGCGTGGCGGCGAGCATCACCACCGGCGCCGTCGCGCCGCTCATCCGCAGGACCGCGATGAAGGCGGCGGCGCCCATGTCGGGCAGGCGCCGGTCGGCGACGATCACGTCCGCCCCGAGCACCTTGGGCGCGCTGGCCGCGCCGGCATCGGCCGCACACACCACGTCGAGCCCCAGCGCCGCGAGCTGCTTTTCCAGGATCGCCCGACCGAGCTCGTCCGCCATCACCAGCGCCACCCGCCGGATCCAACCCGGCAGGCTCGGCGGCTCGGGCGAGCCCACCACCGGCAGGCCGATCTGGAAGCCGAAGGCCGAGCCCACGCCGGGCTCGCTCTCGACCCAGACCTTTCCGCCCATCAGCTCGACCAGTTGCCGCGTGATCGCGAGCCCCAGCCCGGTGCCTTCGTAGGCCCGGTTGCGCTCGTCCTCCACCTGGTTGAACTCGCCGAACACATGCCCGAGCTTGTCCGCGGGGATACCGATGCCGGTGTCCTCCACCGTCACATGAATGCGCTGCGCCCCGCGCTCGCCCTCGGGCAACCCGACAATGCGCACCAGCACATGGCCCTTCTCGGTGAACTTCACCGCATTGCCGACGAGGTTGGTCAGCACCTGGCGGATGCGCAGCTGGTCGCCCAGGAACAGATTGGGCAGGAACATGTCGTAATCGAGCATGATCTTCAGCCCCTTGCCGCGGATCGTCGGCTCGAGAAGCTGCAACACGTCGAGCACGGTCCGCTCGAGATCGAACGCCGCCGACCTGAGGGTGAGCCGCTTGGCCTCGATCTTCGAGTAGTCGAGCACGTCGTTGATGATCGTGAGCAGCGCCTGGCCCGACGAGCGGATGGTGTCGACATAGAGCCTCTGTTCGTCGTCCAGCGTGCTGTCGGCGAGCAGATCGGCCATCCCCATCACCCCGTTCATCGGCGTGCGGATCTCATGGCTCATGTT
>JAGRMO010000058.1 GCA_020441205.1 Maritimibacter sp. | reverse complement strand
AACTGGTTGCCGAGCCCCTCGCCTTTGCTCGCGCCCTTCACCAGGCCCGCGATGTCGACGAAGGTCATCCGGGTCGGGATCTTCTCTTTCGAGCCGGCGATCTCGGCGAGCTTGTCGAGCCGGGCGTCGGGCATCGCCACCTCGCCCACATTGGGCTCGATGGTGCAGAAGGGGAAATTCGCGGCCTGCGCGGCGGCGGTGCGGGTCAGCGCGTTGAACAGCGTCGACTTGCCCACGTTCGGCAGCCCGACGATCCCGACCTTGAAGCCCATGGCGCTCTCCTCATCACATTCGCGCGCCTTCTAGGAAGAATCCGCGCCCGCCGCAACGGGGGCCGTGCTAGGCTGGCGGGATGCGCCCGCAGGGTGACCCATCGCGAGGATGTCATGGCGACCCATCCCTATCTGCATTTCGACGGCACCTGCGCCGAGGCGCTCGGCTTCTACGCCGAGACCTTCGGCGGCACCAACCTGCAGATGATGCGCTACGGCGAGGGCCCCGAGATGCAGGGCGCGGCGGGGTCGGCCAGGGTGATGCACGGCCAGCTCACGATCGGCGACGGCACCTTGATGGCGTCGGACGCGCCCGAGGGCCAGGCCGGCGCGCCGCAGGCCTCGGTCTCGGTAATGCAATCGGCGCCCGACATGGCCACCGGCCAGCGCTGGTTCGATGCGCTCGCCGCCGGCGGCGCGGTGGCGGTGCCGTTCGGGCCGGCGTTCTTCGCCCAGGGTTTCGGCATGGTGCGCGACCGGTTCGGCACCCATTGGATGATCGCCGTCTCAGGGACGACCTGACCCCCTTTCCCCTAGCCCAGACAGGAGCTTTCCATGCAGCCCATCGTCTATCTGTTCTTCAAGGATCAATGCCGCGAAGCGATGACCCATTATGGCGAAGTCTTCGGCACGGCGCCGCAGATCATGTCCTTCGCCGACATGCCCTCGGGCGAGGGGATGCCCCCGATGCCCGCCGATCTGGTGATGCATGCCTCGGTGAAAGTGGGCGAAGGTTTCCTGTTCGGGTCCGACGATCCCGCGGGCGAGACCGGCGCGATGGATGGCTGCAACGTCTCGGTTCAGATGCCCAATGACGACGAGACCCGGCGGGTCTACGAAGCGCTGTCGGCGGGCGGCGAGATCCGCCAGAAGCTCGCGCCGGTGTTCTTCACATCGCTCTATTCCGCCTTCACCGACCGGTTCGGCATCCGCTGGATGGTGATGACCGAGATGCCCCAGGGCTGATCCGGCCGCCTTCCCCCACACACACCCAAGGACATAGACGCATGTTCATCCCCTATCTCAATTTCGACGGCACCACCGAAGCGGCGATGCGGTTCTATTGCGACGTCTTCGGCGGCGAGAACCTCGGCCTGATGAAATTCGGCGATTTCCCCGGCATGTCGCCGCCCGATCTCCAGGACGATGCAGAGGCCCGCGCCCGGGTGGTCAACGCGAGCTTCACCCATGCGGGCGGCCGGCTGATGGCGTCGGACTACCTGCCGGGCTGGGACGCCGCCCCGCAGGCGGGCTGCGCCGTCAGCCATTTCGCCGCCAGCCGGGCCGAGGCCGAGCGTATCTTCGCGGCGCTGTCCGAGGGCGGCACGGTCGGGATGCCGTTCGGCGACGTGATGTGGGCGGACGGGTTCGGCATGGTGAAGGACCGGTTCGGCACGTCGTGGATGATCGGCGGGCCGGAGACCAACGCCGGCTGATCCCGGGGCTCAGCGCGTTTCGGACCGACGCCGCGAAGGCGCGCGCTTGATTTTCCCGCGGGTCCGGTCCAAACCCGGCCCGACCGGGAGAAGGGAACGACCATGACTCGCATCGACGCCAAATTCGCGGCCCTCAGGGCGGAGGGGAAGAAGGCTTTCGTCGCCTATGTCATGGCTGGCGATCCCGATTTCGCGACCTCGCTCGAGATCATGAAGGGCATGCCCGCCGCCGGCGTCGACGTGATCGAGCTCGGCGTGCCCTTTACCGATCCGATGGCCGACGGGCCGACGATCCAGCTTGCAGGCCAGCGCGCGCTGGCCGGCGGCCAGACGCTGCAGAAGACGCTCGACATGGCCGCGGCCTTCCGCGAGACCGACGACAGCACGCCGATCGTGCTCATGGGCTATTACAACCCGATCTTCAATCGCGGCGTCGCGCGGTTTCTCGACGACGCGAAGGCGGCCGGCATCGACGGGCTGATCGTGGTCGACCTGCCGCCCGAGGAAGACGAGGAACTCTGCCTGCCGGCGCAGGCGGCGGGGCTCAACTTCATTCGGCTGGCGACGCCCACGACCGACGACCGGCGGCTGCCCAAGGTGCTGACCAATACGTCCGGCTTCGTCTATTACGTCTCGATCACCGGGATCACCGGGTCGGCGGCAGCCGAGACCGGCGACGTGGCGCCCGAAGTGGCGCGGATCAAAGCCAAGACCGATCTGCCGGTGATCGTCGGCTTCGGCATCAAGACGCCGGAGGCGGCCGAAGCCATCGCCCGGGTGGCCGACGGCGCGGTGGTGGGCTCGGCGATCGTCGAGCGGATCGGAAGGGGCGACAGCCCGGCCGAGGTTCTGGCCTTCGTCAAGGGCCTCGCCGACGGGGCGCACCGGGCGTGAGCCGTTTCGCCTCGGGCCGCGCCCGAGGCGCCCCGCCGGGGACGGCCAGCCTGGACGACCGCGCGCCGCGCGCTCGGTAACCCGACAGGCGATGTCCGTAAGGACATCTGCCGGGGTAGTTTCAGCAGGAACATAGAGACATCTTCCCGGCTGGGCCGCGCGCCCGTGCGGTCCCCGCCGGGCCGCCCGGGTCCTGTGCCGGACCTCGGGGGTTGACGGGTCTCCGGCTTTATGAAACCATTTAGTTATGGAACCTGTCGGTTATACACCCCATCTCGACGCCGTTTTCGCCGCGCTGGCCGACCCGACGCGGCGGGCGATCCTCGCGCGGCTGGCCGAGGGCGAGGCGTCGGTGGGCGAGCTCGCCCGGCCCTTCGCGATGAGCCAGCCCGCGGTGTCGAAGCATCTCAAGGTGCTGGAACAGGCCGGGCTGATCTCGCGCGGGGTCGACCGCCAGAAGCGCCCGGCCCGGCTCGAGGCCGCGCGGATGGCCGAGGCGGTCGCGTTTCTCGACCAGTTCCGGGCGCATTGGGACCAGCGGCTCGACGCGCTTGCCGGCCTTCTCGACACGCTTCAGCACAAGGAGATTTCCGATGAGTGACTCGGCCTTCGTGATCGAACGGCGGTTCGACGCCCCGCGCGCCCTGGTCTGGCGGACCTTCACCGAGAAGGACCTGCTGGCGCGCTGGTATGGGCCCGGGGTCGAGACGGTGATCCATGAACTCGACGTGCGCCCGGGCGGGGTGTGGAAGAACGAGATGCGGATGGGCGGGCGGTCGAGCTTCGAGCGGATGGACTACACCGAGGTGGAGGACGGGGTCCGGCTGGTCTGGGAACATGTCAATGCCGACGCGACCTGGGCTGCGATCCCCAACCCGATGGTGCCGGGCTGGCCGAAGGCGCTGCTGGCGGAAGTGGATTTCGCGGACGACGCGGGCGGCACGCGGGTGCGGCTCAGATGGAGCCCGCGCGACGCGACGGCCGACGAGATCGCGGTATTCCAGGCGGCGATGGCGGGGTTCGGGCGCGGCTGGGGCTCGGGCTTCGACATCATCGAGGAAATCCTCGCCGAGTTGCAGGCCTAAGGGCCCGGTTTCGCCTCAGGCGCTGCCCGAGGCGACCGGCCGGGGGCTCCGCCCCCGGACCCCCGAGGTATT
>JAGRMO010000057.1:32299-34239 GCA_020441205.1 Maritimibacter sp. | reverse complement strand
GCTGAAATCGCGGGTATCGACCTGCGTGGCATAGATCCAGCGGGGGTCGAATCCGGTGATGCCGCACAGGTCGGCGCCGAAAAAGCGCGCGATCCGCTTTACCTCGACCGCCATCCGTTCCGGGTCCTCGACCGGCACCTGCACCGGGGCCACCGGCGTGTCGGCGGCAATCGGTGCCTGAAAGCCCTGACGTCTGCCCTCGTCCGCCGTCCGGTTCGAGATGACGTCGCTGACCAGCCAGGCCGCGTTGCGCAGCGCAAAGTCCTTCTGCTGGAAACCCTCGCCCTTTCGGGGCGTCGCGTCGATCCGGTAGCTGGCAAAGAAGGCGTCGGTCTGCCTGGTCCGCACGCCCTCGTCCCAGAAGGCACGGGTAAAGACGTCGTCGCGCTGGCGGAACCGCTCGAAATCGTCGGTCAGCCGGATTCCGGCGGCAGTGTCCAGCGGATCGGGCGGGTGGTTGTGTCCAGGCAGACTCATGGCCGCACGCTACGCGGGCGGGCGGGCGGCGTCAAAGGCTCTGGACCTTGCCGCGGCCGCGGGCCAAGGTAGCCCTCCAGACAGGATCCGGAATGCCATGACGCTGCTCATCTCCTTCGCTGCGCTCTTTGTCTCGGTCTTCCTGCTGCAACTGGGCCTTGGCGGGGTGGTACCGCTCGACGCGCTGTCCGGAACCGAGCTGGGCTTTACGGCCGAGCAGATCGGCACCATGGGCTCGATGCATTTCGTCGGCTTCTTCATCGGCTGCTGGTGGGCGCCCAGGATGATGGGCGAGGTCGGCCATGCCCGCGCCTTCGCGGTATTCACCGCGCTCGGCGCGATCGGGCTCCTGTCGCACATGCTCTGGATCGACGCCACCGCCTGGGCGGTGATGCGGCTCGCCACCGGGCTCTGCGTCGCCGGCTGCTACACGATCATCGAGGCCTGGCTGAACACGCGGGCCACGAACGAGAACCGCGGCCGGGTGACGGCGGCCTACCGGATCGTCGATCTCGGCGGCTCGCTCGCGGCGCAGCTCCTGATCGGGGTGTTGGAGCCTGCGCATTACGTCTCGTACAACATCCTCGCGATCCTGTGCTGCGCAGCGATCCTGCCGCTCGGCCTCACCCGCGCGCCGCAGCCCGGGATGCCCGAAGCGCCGCGGCTGAGGCCCGGGCTCGCCTGGCGCTGCTCGCCGCTCGGCGTTGTCGGCGTCGCGGTCTCGGGCGTCACTTCGGCGGCGTTTCGCATGGTCGGCCCGGTCTACGGCGCCGAAGTCGGGCTCGCGACCGACGAGATCGCGGGATTTCTCGCGATCTACGTGTTCGGCGGCGCCATCGCGCAGTTTCCGCTCGGCTGGCTCGCCGACCGCTACGACCGGCGCTGGGTGCTGACGCTGATCTCGGCCGGGGCGATCGCGGCAAGCGGGCTCACCGTGGCGACGGCCGGCGCGGGTTTCGCCGCGGTGATGGGGGCGGCAGCGCTGTTCGGCTTCGCCACGATGCCGGTGTTCTCGCTCGCCGCCGCCCATGCCCACGACTTCGCCTCAGACGAGGAGCGGGTCGAGCTTTCGGCCGCGCTGATGTTCTTCTACGCGGTCGGCGCCATCGCCTCGCCGCTTCTCACCTCGCAGCTCATCGCGCTCTACGGGCCGCCGGCGCTGTTCGGCTTCATCGCCGCGGTGCATCTCGGGCTCATCGGCTTCGGCATCGTGCGGATGCGCGCCCGCAAGACGGTCGGCGAGCGCACCGCCTATGTCTACGCGCCGCGCACCAGCTTCACCTTCGGGCGGCTCTACCGGCGGATGCGCCGCCGCCGCTAGGCCCGCCCCGGGGCGGCGATGACGTCCCCGGCTGGCAAAGCCCGGTGGCTTGCGCTAAAGCCGGGACCAAGCCCCGCAAAGGACGATCCATGGCCCGCATCCTCATCACCTCCGCCCTGCCCTACATCAACGGCATCAAGCA
>JAGRMO010000057.1:16801-32211 GCA_020441205.1 Maritimibacter sp. | reverse complement strand
ACCGACGAGCACGGCACGCCGGCCGAACTGGCGGCGGCCAAGACCGGCGAGCCGGTGGCGGAGTATTGCGCCCGGATGCATGATGTGCAGGCCGAGCTGGCGGCCGGATTCCGGCTGTCGTTCGACTATTTCGGCCGGTCGTCCTCGCCCCAGAACCACCGGATGACCCAGCACCTGGCCGGGCGGCTGGCCGAGGCCGGGCTGATCGAGGAGGTGAGCGAGAAGCAGGTCTATTCCAACGCCGACGGCCGCTTCCTGCCCGACCGCTACATCGAGGGCACCTGCCCCAACTGCGGCTACGACAAGGCCCGCGGCGACCAGTGCGAGAACTGCACCAAGCAGCTCGACCCGACCGACCTCGTCAACCCGCGCTCGGCGATCTCGGGCTCGACCGATCTCGAGGTGCGCGAGACCAAGCACCTGTTCCTCAAGCAATCGGGGATGCGCGGGCAACTCAACGCCTGGATCGACGAAAAGTCCGACTGGCCGGTGCTGACCACCTCGATCGCGAAGAAGTGGCTCAACGACGGCGATGGGTTGCAGGACCGCGGCATCACCCGCGATCTCGACTGGGGCATCCCGGTCAGGAAGGGCGAGGCGCCGTGGCCCGGGATGGAGGGCAAGGTGTTCTACGTCTGGTTCGACGCGCCGATCGAATACATCTCGGCCACCGCCGAATGGGCGGCGGCGAACGGGCTCGGCGACGACGCCTGGGAGCGCTGGTGGCGCGAGGACAAGGGCGCGCACGACGTGCGTTACGTCGAGTTCATGGGCAAGGACAACGTGCCGTTCCACACGCTCTCGTTCCCGTCCACGCTGATGGGCGCGAATTTCGACGGCACCGAGCCGTGGAAGCTCGTCGACTACATCAAGTCGTTCAACTACCTCAATTACCAGGGCGGGCAGTTCTCGACCTCGCAGGGCCGCGGCGTGTTCATGGATCAGGCGCTGGCTATCCTGCCGTCGGATTACTGGCGCTGGTGGCTGCTCAGCCACGCGCCCGAAAGCTCCGACAGCGAGTTCACCTGGGAGAATTTCCAGGCCTCGGTCAACAAGGACCTGGCCGACGTGCTGGGCAATTTTGTCAGCCGGGTCACCAAGTTCTGCCGCTCGAAATTCGGCGAGACGGTGCCTGCGGGCGGGGCTTACGGCGCGGCCGAAGAGGCGCTGATCGCCGATCTCGCCCAGCGGGTCGCGGCTTACGAGACGCTGATGGACGCGATGGAGGTGCGCAAGTCGGCCACCGAGCTGCGCGCGATCTGGGCGGCGGGCAACGAATACCTGCAGGCGGCGGCGCCCTGGGCGGTGTTCAAGGAAGACCCCGATCAAGCGGCCGGGATCGTGCGCTTCGCGCTGAACCTCATCGCGCTCTATGCCGCGCTGTCGTCGCCGTTCATCCCGGATGCGGCGGCGAAGATGGCCGATGCCATGGGGTCGGACGGTGCCTGGCCCGAAGACGTGGCGGCGGCGCTGTCGGCGATCCAGCCCGGCCAGGCCTTCACCGTGCCCGACAATCTGTTCGAGAAGATCACCGACGAGGCCCGCGAGGGCTGGGAGAGGGATTTCGCCGGCCAGCGGGGCTGATCCGGCGGCCGTCTCCGGGCGGCGGCAATGGCCCCGATCCCGGACGGGTCCGGCCGGCGTGCACCCTGCGGCGGCGCGGGGGCGAACAATTTGCGACCGAACGCCCTCTTTCCCTTTAAGTACAGGTCCGTATATAGTCACAGGGTTGAAACACGCGTATTGCAGGGTCTCCGAACCGGCAAAAAGGCCGGAAGGGACGAGCAGATGAAGACTTAGGATCAGGCGGGTGGCCAATCTCGGCAGCAATCAAAAGCCCATCCGGCTCGCAGGCTCGGGCAAGCGCGACGTGCGCACCCAGTTCGGCGCGCTGCCCTGGCGGCTGCACGACGGCAAGCTCGAGATCCTGCTGATCACCTCGCGCGACACCGGGCGCTGGATCATCCCCAAGGGCTGGCCGATGGACGGGGCGACTCCGGCCGAGGCGGCGGCCACCGAGGCCTGGGAAGAGGCGGGCGTCGAGGGCAAGCTGTCGAACGCGGTGCTCGGGTTCTACGGCTACACCAAGCAGATCGAAGAGGTGGACGACTACCCGATCGTCGTCGCGGTGTTCCCGATCCAGGTGAAGAAGCTCGCCGCCGACTGGCCCGAGCGGCGCGAGCGCAGGCGCCACTGGTTCCCGGCGAAGAAGGCGGCAACCGTGGTGAGCGAACCGGAGTTGCGCCAGATCATCAAGACCTTCGATCCGCGCAAGATGCACCGCTAGGGTGCCGCGCTTATTGCGCAAACGGTGGCGTCGCTTACATTGGCGGGGTCAGGAGTGATCGCTTCGATGATCCGCTATGCGCTCAAATGCCCCGAGGGGCACAGGTTCGAAAGCTGGTTCCGCGACGCCGCCGCCTTCGAGGCGCTGGCGGGTGCGGGGCATCTCGCCTGTCCCGACTGCGGCTCGTCCGAGATCGCCAAGAGCCTGATGGCGCCGCAGGTGCGCCCGGCGCGCACCGCGGCCGCCGCGCCCGCCGGCGAAACCGGGGAAGGCGCGCTCGCGCCCGAGACCGCGCGCGAACGGGCGCTCGCCGAGATGCGGCGCAAGGTCGAGGCCGAAGCGGACTACGTCGGGCTCTCGTTCGCCAGGGAGGCGCGCGCGATCCACGACGGCAGCAAGCCCGCCCGGCCGATCTACGGCGAGGCGAAGCCGGCCGACGCCATCGCGCTCATCGAAGACGGGGTGCCGGTCGCGCCCCTGCCCTTCGCGCCCACGCGCAAGGTCAACTGAGCCCCGGCGGGCGGCCCGGCTTCGGCGCTGATTTCCCTCCACAAACGCTGGCCCCGCCGGCGCCTCTCGGCTGCGCGCCGCTCTTGCCCTTTCGCGCGCCCGAGCGTATCAGGCGCGAAACCTTGAGCACGGATGAGCTGGCACATGCCCATTCTGGTGATGAAATTCGGCGGCACCTCGGTCGCCACGCTCGACCGCATCGCGCGGGCGTCGAAGCGGGTCGCGCGCGAGGTGGCCAACGGCTACGATGTGATCGTCATCGTCTCGGCGATGGCGGGCAAGACCAACGAGCTGGTCGGCTGGGTCGAGGAGACCTCGCCGATGTACGACGCGCGCGAATACGACGCGGTGGTGAGCTCGGGCGAGAACGTCACCGCCGGGCTGATGGCGCTGCGCCTGCAGGAAATGGATATTCCGGCGCGGTCGTGGCAGGGCTGGCAAGTGCCGCTGATGACCACCGGCGTGCATTCGGCGGCGCGGATCGTCGATATTCCGCCGGCCAAGATCCTCGCGAAGTTCGCCGAGGGGATGCGGGTGGCGGTGGTCGCGGGGTTCCAGGGGATCAGCCCGGACGGGCGGATCACGACGCTGGGCCGGGGCGGGTCGGACACCACCGCGGTGGCCTTCGCCGCCGCCTTCGAGGCCGAGCGCTGCGACATCTACACCGATGTCGACGGGGTCTATACCACCGATCCCCGGATCGAGGACAAGGCGCGCAAGCTCGACAAGATCGCCTTCGAGGAGATGCTGGAGCTCGCCTCGCTCGGGGCCAAGGTTCTGCAGACCCGCTCGGTCGAGCTCGCGATGCGCTACAAGGTGAAGCTCAGAGTGCTCTCGAGCTTTGAGGAATATGATCCGGAGGCCGGCACGCTGGTCTGCGACGAGGAGGAAATCGTGGAAAGCAAAGCTGTTTCGGGCGTCGCCTATTCGCGCGACGAGGCCAAGATGACGCTGATCTCGGTCGCCGACCGTCCGGGCATTGCGGCGGCGATCTTCGGGCCGCTGTCGGAAGCCGGCGTCAACGTCGACATGATCGTGCAGAACATCTCGGAAGAGGGCCGCACCGACATGACCTTCTCCTGCCCGGTGGGCCAGGTGGCGCGGGCCGAGAAGGCGATGCAGAAGGCCAAGGAATCCGGCGCGATCAACTATCACGACCTGGTGGCCGACACCGATGTCGCCAAGGTCTCGATCGTCGGCATCGGGATGCGCTCGCAGACCGGGATCGCGGCCAAGATGTTCGACGTGCTCGCGCGCGAAGGCATCAACATCAAGGTCATCACCACCTCCGAGATCAAGATCTCGGTGCTGATCGACCGCAAATACATGGAGCTCGCCGTGCAGTCGCTGCACGACGCGTTCGAGCTGGAAAAGGCCGGCTGATCCGCCGCCTTCGACCTCTTCCGCGGATCGCCCTGCACCGGGCCCGAACGGCCGCGACGCGGCTCGGAAACGATGCCCTGCCCCACCGGCCAGGCGCGGCCCGCCCGGATTTCGCGCAGCCCCTGTGGCCCCGGTCGCGCAAAGCGGCGGCGGCGGCTTTCCCCCGGGTTTCTGGACGCCGCCCGAAGCCCGACGTTGGCAAAGCCGCCCGGGCCGGTTAATTTGGGGCGGAACCACCCAGGGACAACCGGGGCGCGAAACCTGCGACAGGGACGGGATTGGACCACGCGACGGAAAGCGACAGCCGCAAGCTGCTCGGGCGTTTGCGCGACGCGCTTGCCGGCGATTCGGCCGGGCAGGAACGGCTCGACCGGGTGACCACGATCATCGCCGATGCGATGGGGGTCGAGGTCTGCTCGATCTATCTGTTCCGCGACGCCGAGACGCTCGAGCTCTGCGCGACCGAGGGCCTGCTGCCCGATTCCGTGCACAAGACGCGGATGCGGATCGGCGAGGGTCTGGTCGGCCGGGTCGCGCGCGACAAGCGGCCGCTCAACACCGCCGATGCGCCGGCCGAGCGCGGCTTTCGCTACATGCCCGAGACCGGCGAAGAGCGGTATTCGTCCTTCCTCGGCGTGCCGATCCAGCGGCTCGGCGAGACGATGGGGGTGCTGGTCGTCCAGTCGAAGGAGAAGCGCGCCTACAGCGACGACGAGATCTACGGGATGGAAGTCGTCGCCATGGTGCTGGCGGAGATGACCGAGCTCGGCGCCTTCGTCGGCGAGGGCGCGGCGCTGGCCCCGCTGCACCGGCGGGCGGTGACCTTCCGCGGCGGGATCGGCCAGGAGGGCTCGGCGATGGGCCATGTCTGGCTGCACGAGCCGCGCGTGGTGGTGACCAACCCGATCGCCGACGATCCGCACGAGGAGCTGCGCCGGCTCGACGAGGCGATCGACTCGCTGCGCGCCTCCGTCGACGAGCTGCTCGCCACCGCGGACGGCGCCGACAAGGACCAGATGCAGGTGCTTGAGGCCTACCGGATGTTCGCCAATTCGCGCGGCTGGCGGCGGCGGATGGAGGAAGACATCGCCCGCGGCCTGTCGGCGGCGGCGGCGGTCGAGAAGGAGCAGACGGCGACGCGGGCGCGGATGGCGCAGGTGCCCGACCCGTACCTGCGCGAACGGCTGCACGATCTCGACGACGTGTCGAACCGGCTGTTGCGGATCCTCACCGGCCAGGGCAGCGAGACCGGCGCCGAGATGCCGGACGACCCGATCCTCGTGGCCTCCAACATCGGCCCGGGCGAGCTTCTCGAGTACGGCCGGCGGCAGTTGCGCGCGGTGGTGCTCGAAGAGGGCTCGATCGCATCGCATGCCGCCATCGTCGCGCGGGCCTGGGCTATTCCGCTCATCGTCCATGCCGGGCCGATCGCGTCCGAGGCGCTGAACGGCGATCTGGTGCTGGTCGACGGCGAGCACGGCGTGGTGCATCTGCGGCCCGAAGCCTCGGTGATCGACAGTTTCAAGGACAAGCTGGCGATGGAGGCGGCGCAGCAGGAGCGCTATGTCAGCCTGCGCGACAAGCCGGCCGAAAGCACCGACGGGGCGCTGGTCAAGCTGTCGATGAACGCGGGCCTCATGGCCGATCTGCCCAGCCTCGACACCTCGGGCGCCGACGGGGTCGGGCTGTTCCGCACCGAGTTGCAGTTCCTCACCCAGAGCCGGGTGCCGCGCCGCGACGAGCTGGCGCAGCAGTATTCCCGCGTGCTCGACCGGGCCGCCGACAAGGAAGTGGTGTTCCGCACCCTCGACATCGGCTCCGACAAGGTGCTGCCCTACATGAAGTCGCAGGACGAGCCCAACCCGGCGCTCGGCTGGCGGGCGATCCGGGTCGGGCTCGACAAGCCGGGCGTGATGCGGATGCAGCTCCAGGCGCTGATCCGGGCGGCGGCGGGGCGCAACCTCAGCGTCATGTTCCCGTTCATCGCCCAGCTGCAGGAGTTCCGCGACGCGCGCGCGCTGCTCTACCGCGAGGTCGAGCACGAGCGCCGGCTCGGCCATCGGCTGCCGCGCGAGATCAAGGTGGGCGCGATGCTGGAGACGCCGTCGATGGCCTTCGCCCCGGCGCAGTTCTTCGACGAGGCCGATTTCATCTCGATCGGCGGGAACGACCTCAAGCAGTTCTTCTTCGCGGCCGACCGCGAGAACGAGCGGGTCCGGCGGCGCTACGACACGCTCAATGTTTCGTTCCTGAACCTAATCGAAATGATTAACCGGCGCTGTGTCGAAGCGGGCACCCCGGTGAGCTTCTGCGGCGAGGATGCCGGGCGGCCGATCGAGGCCCTGGTGTTCGCCGCCCTCGGGCTTCGGTCGCTGTCGATGCGGCCGGCCTCGATCGGACCGGTCAAGCATCTGATTCGGCGGGTCGATCTCGGGGCGCTCAGGCATGTGATCGACGATGCCCGGGCGTCGGGGGCGCAATCGGTGCGGCCAGCGGTGGTTGAATTTCTCTATCGGCCTCAGACATCTTCGTGATGTGTGAGCGAAAAACCGCAAAAAAATTTCACTTTTCTTTTCAAGGGCGCGATATCGGTAGCTTTTGATTAAGTAACCGGTAACCCTTTCCACCGAGCATGGCGGCAACAGCAAGGAGACGGGAATGATTCTACTGTTCGTCCTGGTCGGATTTGTCGCCGGCACTGTGTGCGCTGCCTATACGCTCGCCACGGGCGGCGGGATTCTCGCCGCAGTCCTGGCCTATTCGGTGTTCGGTGCCATTGCCGTCGTCATCACCGCCATTCTCACCGCCATCGGACCGACACTGATGCGCCCGAAGGCCGCGAGCGGCATCCCGGTTCGGGTTCCGGCGCATCGCCGCTGAGCCCCGCCTAACCCAAAGATATATATCGAAAGATTAGCGCCGCCCGCGTTTCGCCGGCGGCGAATTCTTCGTGTCCGACGCCTCTTGCGGACCTGTCCTGCGCAGTGGTCGCGACCGTGCGGAGCGCGGCGCGTGATCGCCCCTGCCCCGGTCAGTGATCGGTGCCGGTCCAGCGCTCCACCGCGCCGGTGACGCCCGACCAGGCGCCGTCGACGAGCTCGATCCCGAGCACCCGGTCGGGGTTGGTCGGCGGCGGCATCACCACGCCGGGCAGGAGTTCGAAACCGAATCGGGCATAGTAGGGCCGGTCGCCCACCAGCATCACCCGCTTCCAGCCGAGCGCCGCGGCGCGTTCGAGGCTTTCCTGGATCAGCAAGGCGCCCAGGCCCTCGCCCTGGTGGGTCGGGTGCACCGCCACCGGACCCAGCAGCAACGCCGCGAGGCCGCCGATCCTGACCGGCCAATGGCGGATCGCGCCGGCAAGAATGCCGTCTGGGTCGCGCAGGGTGAGCGACAGGCCCTCGACCGGGTCGACCCCGTCGCGCAGCCGGTACGACGACAGCGCCTCGCGCCCGGGCGCGAAGCAGAGATCGTAGAGCGCCTCGACCTCCCACCAGTCGGAGGATTTTTCCTCGTCGAGCCGGAACATGCCTGCGGTGTCACCTCTTTGAAAGGGCTCGAAAGGGCCGTAGCATGGGTGCAAACGCAGGGCAAACACCCCGGGGGGAAAACAGCTTAGATGTTCTATCGACCGCAGGACGGCCACGGGCTGCCGCACAACCCGTTCAACGCCATCGTCGCGCCGCGGCCGATCGCCTGGGTCTCGACCCGGTCGGGCGACGGGCACGACAATCTCGCGCCCTATTCGTTTTTCAACGGCGTCGCCTACGACCCGCCGCAGGTGATGTTCTCGACCACCGGCTCGAAGCCCGACCGGCTGCGCGGCAAGGATACGCTCGGCAATATCGAGCAGACCGGGGTGTTCTGCGTGAACGTGGTCGAGGAGGAGGGCATGGAGCCGATGAACGCCTCGTCGGCGGCGTTTCCCGCCGGCACCGACGAGTTCGCCGCCGCCAAGGTCACCAAAGCCGCCTGCAAGGGGATCGCCTGTTCGCGGGTGGCGCTGGCGCCGGCGGCGCTCGAGTGCAAGCTCACCCAGGTGATCAAGCTCAAGGGCGCGGAGAATTACATGGTGATCGGCGAGGTGGTGGGCGTGCATCTGCGCGACGATTGCCTGGTCGACGGCAAGTTCGACCCCGCCCGCTTCGGCCTCGTGGGCCGGCTCGGCTACCGCGATTACGTGGTGATCCGCGACTATGTCGAGATGCAGCGCCCGAGCGACGGCTAGGGGCCGGGGACGGGTCCGGTTGCCATCGCGGCACCGGGCCGCTAGGGTCCGGCCCCGGGGGCGCAGGCAGAGTAAAGGGTAACGGTATGGCTTACGTCTCGGTTGCGGGCGTCGACAATTTCGATCTGGGCGATCTCGATTCGGACCTGTTCTTCGCGGTCTATTCGACCATCACCCTCCCCGGCTTCCCGGGCGCCAAGACCAAGTCGCTCGGCGGCGGGCTCACCAAGATCACGGTCACCTTCGGCGGTCAGAAGCTCGGCGCCATCGTCGCGAATTACCAGGGCAGCGCCAGCACCGGCATGACCGGCGGCACGATCCAGAGCGTGCTGGTCTACGATTCCGGCGACACGACGAGCGGCACCGAGGTCTGGGCAAAGAACCTCGGAATTTCGGTCTCGTCCCTGCTGTCGTCGATGCAGGCCTCGGGCGCTGCGGGGCATTTCGGACCGGTGGCAGAGCTGATCTGGAGCCGCGGCTGGACGATCGACGGCGACGGCAACGACAACGATTTCACGTTCTCCGACGAGGTCGGCACCTACGGCAACGCGGGCGTGTTTTCCGGCAACGACAAGATCAACGGCCGCGGCGGCAACGACGTCATCAACCTCTATGACGGCAACGATACCGGCAAGGGCGGCCAGGGCAACGACCAGCTCAGCGGCGGCAAGGGCAACGACCTGTTGCTGGGCGGCACCGGCGACGACACCGCCCAGGGCGGGCGCGGCAACGACCGGCTCGAGGGCGAGGACGGCGCCGATGTGCTGAGCGGCTATATCGGCAACGACACGCTGATCGGCGGCGACGGCGACGACCAGCTCGATGGCGGCGACAACCGCGACATCCTGAAGGGCGGCGCCGGGATGGACAGTCTCGACGGCGGCAAGGGCGACGATACGCTCAAGGGCGGCGCCGACGGCGATGTGCTGACCGGCGGCAAGGGCGACGACGTGCTCACCGGCGGCGGCGATGCCGACACGTTCGAGTTCGGCGACAAGTCCGGCCACGACCGGATCACGGATTTCGTCCCCGGGCTCGACGTGATCGCTTTCGACGGCGTGACCGGGGTCTCGATCGGCACGTTCTCGGGCGGGGTGCGGATCGAGCATACCGGCGGCACGATCGACCTCATGGGCCTCGCGCCCGGCGATATCGACACGGGCGACATCCTCGGCTGGTAGGCGGGCCGGGCCACAATCCTGTCCGCGCTCAATGCGCGCCGAGGATTCCGGTCTTCACCGAATAATCGACGGCGAGCTCGTAATCCGGATCGTCGTCGCTGTCGATCATCAGGTGGCCCGCCTTGGTCAGCAGCCGGTGGCAATCGCGCGACAGGTGGCGCAGCTGCAGGGTCTTGCCCTGCCCCTCGTATTTCGCCGCCACCGCCTCGATCGCCTGCAGCGCCGACTGGTCGACCACCCGGCTGTCGGCGAAATCGACCACCACCGAGGCGGGATCGCCGGCCGGGTCGAACATCTCGACGAAGCCGTCGGAGGAGCCGAAGAACAGCGGCCCCTGCACCCGGTAGACCTTCTGCCCGTCCTTGCCTTCGTAGATATCGGCATGGATGCGCCGGGCGTTCTGCCAGGCGTAGGCGAGCGCCGAGACGATGACGCCGACGACCACCGCGGTGGCGAGGTCCTCGGCCACGGTCACCGCGGTGACCAGCACGATGACGAAGGCGTCGATGCGCGGCACGAGGAACAGGATACGGATCGAGTTCCAGGCGAAGGTGCCGATCACCACCATGAACATCACGCCGACGAGGGCGGCGAGCGGGATCTGTTCGATGAGCGGGCTCGCGAACAGAATGAACGAGAGCAGGAACAGCGCCGCCGCGACGCCGGCGACGCGGGTGCGGCCGCCGGATTTGACGTTGATCATCGACTGGCCGATCATCGCGCAGCCGCCCATGCCGCCGAAGAAGCCGGTGAGCACATTGGCCGCGCCCTGGGCCACGCATTCCTGGCTGGCGCCGCCGCGCTGACCGGTCATCTCGCCCACGAGGTTGAGGGTCAGGAGGCTCTCGATCAGACCGATGGCGGCGAGGATCACCGCATAGGGCAGGATGATGGTGAGGGTCTCCCAGGTAAGCGGCACGGCGGGCAGGTGGAAAGCGGGGAAGCCGCCGTCGATCGCCGCCATGTCGCCGACCCGGGGCACGTCGATGCCGAAGCCGATGACCACGGCAGCGACGACGACGATGCCGGCCAGCGGTGCGGGTATCGCGCGGGTGAGTTTCGGCACCGCCCAGATCACCGCCATGGTGAGCGCGGTGAGCGCCAGCATGGCGATCAGGGGTGCGCCCGAGAGCCATGCGCCGCCGGCCGCGCCATGACCGCCGGCCGCGGTGCCGGCCTCGATCGATCCCGGCACCTTGAACTGGGTGAGCTGGGCAAGGAAGATCACGATGGCGAGGCCGTTGACGAAGCCCATCATCACCGGGTGCGGCACGAGGCGGATGAACTTGCCCCAGTGCAGGAAGCCCACCGCCACCTGGATCAGCCCCATCAGTACCACGGTGGCGAAGAGGTATTCGACGCCGTGCTCGGCGACCAGCGCCACCATGACCACGGCGAGCGCGCCGGTGGCGCCCGAGATCATGCCCGGCCGGCCGCCGATGAGGGCGGTGACGAGGCCGACAAGGAAGGCCGCGTAGAGGCCGACGAGCGGGTGGACACCGGCGACGAAGGCGAAGGCCACCGCCTCGGGCACGAGGGCGAGCGCCACGGTGAGGCCCGAGAGGATCTCGATGCGCAACCGCGCGGGCGTCAGCGCCTCGGTCGGCGCGAGGCGCAGGTCGGGTCGGATACGGTCGGCATAGCGCGCCAGCAGGGCTCGGGCCACGGGATCTCCTCGGGGTTGGGTCGGGCTGGAAGGGGTGCGTCTACACGCCGCCGGCGCCGATGGCCACCCCCCGCGGGAGGACCCTGCCCTGCGCCCGGCGCAGGGCGACCCCGGTCAGCTGCCCTTGTCGCGCCAGGTGAGCGCGAACAGGATGGTGATCCACTCGAAGACGTAGAAGAGGAACAGCCGCCCGAGGGTGATGAACAGCACCCATTCGGTCAGCGTGCCCCGTGTCATCGCCCAGGTCGCCGCGAGCGCCACCACCGAAAGCCGGACGGCGACGATCCACATCGCCTCGCGGCCGAACGGGTGGTCGATCGCCCAGCGGTAGGGCATGAGCGCGAGGTCTTCGGCGTCGAACACCAAGAGCGTGCCGACGAACAGCGCGGTATAGGCCAGCCAGCCGAGGATCCAGCCCAGCTGCAGGAGCCTCGGGTCGGCGACGAAGCCGCCCGCGACGAGGGCCGCGACATAGAGGACGAGCGCCGCCCAGAGCGCCGCGCGGGCGCCCCGGCTGACCCGGCCCCGGGCGAGCAGCCCGGGCAGGCGCGCGGCGAGCGTGAGCGAGAAATAGGTGACGAAGGCGAGCCAGAGCGGCTGCACCGGACGGCCGGCGAGGATCGGCTCGGTTCCCTCGAACAGCGCCCAGACCGCGAGCATGGCAGCGGCGGGCGTGAGCCCCATCAGCGTGGGTCGGGGCAGATAATCTATCGAGCGGAACAACAGCATCCGTAGAGGTTAGCGGGCGATATGGGCGGTTTGCGGGCGCGATTGCGGCTTTTCGCCCCGCGGCGCCCGGCTTTCCGCTGTTGATTTCCCCGCGCGCATTTGCATCCCTAGGCGCGAAGGTCGGGGCCGGGCAAAGGGCGGGTTTCATGGAACGGGTGATCGGTATCATCGGCGGCTCGGGGCTCTACGAGATCGAGGGGCTCGAGGAGCGCGCGCAGGTGACGGTCGATACCCCCTGGGGGCCGCCGTCGGACCAGATCGTCACCGGGCGGCTCGGGGGCGTAAAGATGGCCTTCCTGCCGCGCCATGGCCGCGGCCATGTGCACACGCCCTCGTCGGTGCCCTACCGGGCCAATATCGACGCGCTGAAGCGGCTCGGGGTGACCGACATCGTGTCGATCTCGGCGGTCGGGAGTTTCCGCGAGGAGATGGCGCCGGGCGATTTCGTCATCGTCGACCAGTTCATCGACCGCACCTTCGCACGGGAGAAATCGTTCTTCGGGCCCGGGCTGGTGGCGCATGTGAGCCTCGCGCATCCGACCTGCCCGGCGCTGTCGGGGGCCTGTTTCTCGGCCGCGACCGGGGTCACCGTGCATATGGGGGGCACCTATCTGGCGATGGAGGGGCCGCAATTCTCGACGCTGGCGGAATCGAAGCTCTACCGCGAGGTCTGGGGCGCCGACGTGATCGGGATGACCAACATGCCCGAGGCCAAGCTCGCCCGCGAAGCCGAGATTTGTTACGCCTCGGTGGCGATGGTCACCGATTACGACAGCTGGCATCCCGGGCACGGCGAGGTGGACATCACCCGGATCATCGCCACGCTCGGCGCCAATGCCGCCGCGGCGCGGGCGCTGATCGCGGGGCTGCCGAAGGCGCTCGGGGCGACGCATGGCACCTGCCCGCATGGCTGCGACACGGCGCTCGACCACGCGATCATGACCGCGCCCGACAGGCGCGACCCGGCGCTCGCCGCGCGGCTATCGGCGGTGGCGGGGCGGGTGCTGTGAGCCTGCGCCCGGCGCTCGCTCTGGTCTTCGGTCTCGCCGCCGGCTCCGCCGCCGCACAGGACGCGGTCGAGGCGCCCGGGATGCTGACCGATTACGATTTCTACCAGCTCGTCTCCTGCGGCGCGCCGATGAGCGAGGTCTGCCGCGAGCCGGTGGTGCGCTGGCGGCTCGACGGCGTGGTCCGGGTGGCGCTGAGGCGGATCGACCGGGCCTATCTCGGCCGCAAGAAGCTGCGCGCCGAGGCGGCGCTCACCCGCGCGGTGCAGGCGCTGAACGGCGCCGGCGCCGGGGTGCGCCTCGTCCATGTCGGCCCCGGCGTGCCGGCCGAGATCGAGCTCTACTTCCTCGACCTCGACGCGGGCGACGTGATCGCCGGCACCGGGATCGAGGGCGTCGACGGGGCCGAGCTCGGGGTGACCTCCACCCGGCTCATCGTCGACGGCACGTCGGATGCGATAAGGCGCGCCGCGATCGTGGTCTCGACGACGCTCGAGACAGCGGGTTACGAGGGCGAGCTGCTCACCCAGCTCACCCGGGCGATGGGGCTGATGGTGCCGGTCGCGGGGCCGGCCTACGAAGGGCTCTCGGTGCTGTCCGCGGGCGATCACAGCCGCACCACGCTCGGGCTCCAGGACATCGCGGCACTGCGCCAGCACTATGCCGCCCCCGAGCCGCCGCCGCCGCCCGTGCCGGCCGGAAACTGACCCAATATGTCATCGCAAGTTCCTGATATCCAAACGAAAGCAAACCGACCATGAAATCCGCAAACGTCAAGGATTACATCCGCACCATCGTCGATTTCCCGCATGAAGGGATCATGTTCCGCGACGTGACCACGCTGTTCGCCGATCCGCGCGGGTTCCGGATGTGCATCGACCAGCTTCTGCACCCCTATGCCGGCGAACGGATCGACAAGGTGATCGGGCTCGAGGCGCGCGGCTTCATCATCGGCGGCGCGATCGCGCATCAGCTCTCGCTCGGCTTCGTGCCGATCCGCAAGAAGGGCAAGCTGCCCGGCGCCACGCTCAGCGAGGCCTACAAGCTCGAATACGGCGAGGCGGTGATGGAGATCCACCACGACGCGATCGCGCCCGGCGAGAAGGTGCTGGTGGTCGACGACCTGCTCGCCACCGGCGGCACCGCGGCGGCGGGGATCAAGCTCATCGAGCGGCTCGGCGGCGAGATCGTCGGCTGCGCCTTCATCGTCGATCTGCCCGAGCTCGGCGGGCGCAAGGTGCTCGAAGATCTCGGCATGGATGTGCATGTGCTGTGCGAATTCGAGGGCGCGTGATTTTTCCGGCGCGGCTCAACCAATTCGAAAGGTTTGGGCGCTAAATCTGAGGGCGACCTGCTCCCACAGGTCATGCTGCTTGTAGACACACGTGAGAGACGTGGGCGCCCCGCCATCCCCCCCCCCGGCGGGGCGCTGCCTCTCTCGCGAGCGAGCCGCCGGCTAATCCGCCAGCATCACGCCCGGGTTCATGATCCCCAGCGGGTCGAGCGCCGATTTGATCGCCCGCATCGCCGCGCGCTTCGCCGGGTCGCCGTAACGGGCAAGATCGTCCACCTTGAGCCGCCCGACCCCGTGTTCGGCCGAGAACGAACCGTCGTAGTCCGCCACAAGATCGTAGATCGCCGTCGCCACGCGGGCGCGGGTCTCGGCCGGGTAATCGTTGCGCGCGCCGCCTTCCGGCGGGAAGATGTTGAAATGCAGGTTGCCGTCGCCGAGATGGCCGAAGGCGTTGATGCGGAAGTCGCCCAGCGCCGCCACCTTTTCGGGGGCTTCGCGCAGGAAGTCGGGCACCGCCGAGAGCGGCAGCGAGATGTCGTGCGACGAGATCGCGCCCACCCGCTTGTTGGCCTCGGGGATCTGCTCGCGCATCGCCCAGAGCCCGGCGCGTTGCGCCTCGGAGGCGGCGATCACGCCGTCCGAGACCAGCCCGGCCGCCTGCCCCGCCTCGAAGATCGCCACCAGCGCCGCTTCCGGGGCGCTGTCCGGCCCGAGGCCGAGGTCGATCAGCACCGACCAGTCGGGGATCGGGTCGAGCGGGGCGCGGGCCGGGCAGCCGGTCTCGGCGAGGAAGCGCAGCCCCTGGCCCGAGATCAGCTCGAAGGCGGAAAGCCCGGGGCCGACCTCCTCGCCCGCGAGCGCCAGAAGCTCCAGCGCCGCCCCGGGCCCCGCGACCACCATCAGCGCCGCGCCGGTGCGGGCAGGGCGCGGAAACAGCCGCAGCGCGGCGGCGGTGATGACGCCCAGCGTGCCCTCGGCGCCGATCATGAGCCCGCGCAGATCGTAGCCGGTGTTGTCCTTCCTCAGCCGTTTCAGCCCGTGCCAGACCGAGCCGTCCGGCAGCACCGCCTCGAGCCCGAGGCAAAGCTCACGCGCGTTGCCGTAGCGCAGCACGTTGACGCCGCC
>JAGRMO010000057.1:10115-16740 GCA_020441205.1 Maritimibacter sp. | reverse complement strand
GCCGCGGCCGCGTCTTGCACCTCGACCAGCACCGCGCCGGCCTCGGCGACAAGGACGTTTTCCTGCGGGTAGACCGCGCGTATCCGACGCATCCGTTCGAGCGAGAGGATCATCGGCGCGGGGCCTTCGGGCATCACCTGCCCGCCCACAAGCCCGGTGCCGCCGCCATAGGGCACGATGCCGACCCGGGCCTGGGCGGCGAGGCGCACGAGTTCGGCCACGTCAGCGGTATCTCGCGGCGCCACCAGAACGCCGCCGGCGCCCCGAAACAGCCCGCGCCGCTCTTCGAGGTAGCGCGGCTCCAAGGGCTTGCGCAGGCCCTCCGGCAGGCGCGCGGCAAAGGTCTCGTCGGCGGGGTTGAGGGGCGCGCGGGTCATGCGGTCGAGAATGCCGAGTTTTCAGGGCCAGGCAAGCCCCCCGCCCTGTGTGCGCCCTGCCCCTTCATCTTGGCCCAAATACTCAATATGGCGCGCGCGCCGTCTCAGTCCAGAGGTCCCGGCTCCAGCACCATCACCGTCGGCCGCGCCGGCATCCGGTGCAGAGACAGGGTGATTTCGCGCAGGCCCGTGTCGACCACGTCGAACTCACCGCGCATTCCGGCCAGGAAGCGCTCCAGCGTGTCGCGGCCGAACCAGTGCATCGGGATCACCACTCTGGCCTTCAGCCGCCCGAGCACCCGGATCATCGTCTCGGTGTCGAGGGTGAGCCCGCCGTCGACCGCCGCCATCACCACGTCGAGCCGGCCGATCGCGGCATATTGCGCCGCGTCGGGCTCGTGGTGGAGGTGACCGAGATGACCGATGCAGAGCCCGCCCGCCTCGAAGACGAAGATCGAATTGCCGTTCCTGCGGAGGCCCTCGAAGCCGCCGCGGATGTCGGTCGGCACGTTGCGCACCCGCATCATGCCCAGATCGAGGTCGTGGTCCTGCGCCGCGCCGCCCTGCGTCCAGCCTTCCAGCGCATGTGGGATCGCCGGATCGGGGGCAGATGTGAAATGGGTGATATGGGCGTTGTTCATCGTCACAACGTCGGGCACCAGGTCGGCGCCGCCCAGGTTGCCGGTGAAATCGGTCACGGCGCTGAGGCCGCCCGACTGGATCAGGAAGCTCGCGTGGTCGATATAGCTTATCCGCACTTCGTCCGCGCCGAGCGGGTCGCGCCAGCCGGCACGGTGGAGGTAGGTCGCGCCGTCGATGCCGCCGGCGACTGCGATGCAATGCGACGGGATGCGCTCCTGCGCCGCGGCCGGATGGGCGAGGGCTGCGAGCAGGAGAAGGGCGGCGATGGGCGATGGGCGGGGCATGGGCGCTTTCGTGGGATCTGCCCCAGACTAGCACGGCGCGGGGCGTTCGGCGGGTCACGCCGGCGTGAGCCTCGGCCGGGGCGGCGCGAACCGGCCCCCGACCCGCGGGGGCGAAGGCGTTTCGAAACGCCTTCACAAGCGCCTTCGAAGGCGCTTGCGCCCGGGCTCAGCCGTGCAGCGCTTCGATCGCCTGGGTCAGCGTCGCGGTGCCGGCCAGCGTTCCGTCCTTGCGCGCGACCAGCACGGTCTGGTCCGGCGCGCCCGACATCGTCAGCAGCGCGTCTTCCAGCACCGTCGCCGCGGCGAGCCGGGGCAGCTCCTCGGCCGGCGGGCGGCCGGCGTCGAGTGGCCGGGCCAGCGCGCCCAGCCGGATCACCCGCGCCCGGTTGATGTCCTTGATGAAGTCGCGGATGTAATCGTCGGCCGGGTTCAGCACGATCTGTTGCGCGTCACCCGTCTGCACCATCGCGCCGTCGCGCAGGATGGCGATGTTGTCGCCGAGCCGGAGCGCCTCGTCGAGATCGTGGGTGATGAAGACGATGGTCTTGTGCAGTTCGTTCTGCAGTTCGAGCAGGATCGACTGCATGTCGTAGCGGATGAGCGGGTCGAGCGCCGAGAAGGCCTCGTCCATGAGCAGGATGTCGGCATCGGTGGCGAGGCCGCGGGCGAGGCCCACGCGCTGTTGCATGCCCCCCGAGAGATGACCCGGGTAGCGGTCCTCATAGCCCGCGAGCCCGACCCGCTCGATCCAGTGCCGGGTGCGCTTCACGATCTCGTCCGCGCCCAGCCCCTGCACCTCGAGCCCGTAGCCCACGTTCTCGCGGATGGTGCGGTGCGGCAGCAGGGCGAATTTCTGGAACACCATCGACATCCGGTGGCGCCGCAGGTCGCGCAACTGCAGCGCGTTCATGGCGAGGACGTCTTCGCCGTCGACGGTGATCGCGCCGTCGGTGGGCTCGATCAGCCGGTTGATGTGCCGGATCAGGGTCGACTTGCCCGAGCCCGAAAGGCCCATCACCACCTGGATCTGCCGCGGCCGGATATCGAGCGAAACGTCGTTCACGCCCAGCACATGGTTGTGGGTCTCGAGGAGTTCGTCCTTGCCCATGGCGTCGTCGCGGACATGGGGCAGCACCTTGGCCGGCGTCTTGCCGAAAATCTTGTAGAGATTGGCGATCCGGATCTTCGGCTCAGTCATTGCCCTGCCCCCGATAGGCCTGAAGCCGCTTGCCGTAGCTCTGCGAGATGCGGTCGAAGATGATGGCGAGCGCGACGATGGCGAGGCCGTTCATCAGGCCGAGGGCGAGATACTGGTTCGAGATCGCCCGCAGCACCGGCACGCCCAGCCCCTTCACCCCGATCATCGAGGCGATGACGACCATCGACAGCGCCATCATGATGGTCTGGTTCACGCCGGCGAAGATGTTGGGCAGCGCCAGCGGCACCTGGACGCCGAAGAGCTTCTGGCGGGGGCTCGCGCCGAAGGCGTCGGCGGCCTCCAGCACTTCGGGGTCGACCAGCCTGATGCCGAGGTTGGTCAATCGCACGATCGGCGGGATGGCGTAGATCAGCACCGCGAGCAGGCCCGGCACCTTGCCGATGCCAAGCAGCATCACCACCGGGATCAGGTAGACGAAGGACGGGATGGTCTGCATCACGTCGAGCACGGGCGTGATCAGCGCCTGCATCCGGTCGGAGCGCGCCATCAGGATGCCGATGGGGATGCCGATGACGATGCAGAGCAGCGTCGCGACCGAGATGATCGCGAGCGTCGCCATCGTGTCTTCCCACATGTCGAAGATGCCGATCACGACGAAGGCGGCGACGGCGCCCACCGTGATCTTCCACGACCGCGAGCCCAGCCAGGCGAGCGCGCCGACGATCAGCAGGATGATCGGCCAGGGCGTGGCCTGCAGCAGTTTCTCGAACCAGACGAGGAATTTCAGGAGCGGGTCGAAGAAGCTCTCCAGAGCCTCGCCGTAGGCGCGCGAGAACCCCTTGAAGGCCTCGTCGATCGCCTTCTTCATTTCCGCCAGATCGCGCCGGCCGATCGACGGAAATTCGGTGAGAAATTCCCACATGGTCGCTGCCCCCTGCTGGGTCCCGGCGCCGTTGCGGCGGGGCCGTCATGCAGACGGGAGGCCAGGCGCCTCCCGTCCCTTCTTGCGTGCGTCAGCCGATCACAGCTCCGACGTCACCTTTTCGGCCACCTCCGGCGACACCCAATCGGCCCAGACTTCCGGATAGGTTTCGAGGAAATGGTAGGCTGCGTCCTCGCCGCTCGCCTGGTTGTCGGTCATGTAGACCAGCATCGCGTTCATCACATCGCCGGGGAACGACCGCTTGGCGAAGTAATCCGCCGCGACGCCGCCGGTTTCCATGAAATTCGCGGTGACCACGGTGCGCACTTCCGATTTGGTCCAGGCCGAGGGCTGGGGATCGGCGCAATCCTGTTCGGCGAGCGCGATGCAATTGTCCCAGTTGTCGCGGCCGGCGAACTCGACCTCGAAAGGCAGCATCTGCAGGTTGTACTTGCCGATCAGCGAGGTCGGGTTCCAGTAATAGCCGAACCAGGGCTCGCCGCGTTCCGAGGCCTTGGCGATGGCGCCGTCGAGCCCCGCGGCCGAGCCCGGATCGACCAGCACCCAGCCCTTGTCCTCCATGCCGAAGGCGCGGAAGAGGTTGGCGTTCACCAGCTGGCAGCCCCAGCCGGCCGGGCAGCCCATGAAAGCGCCCTTGGTCTCGTCCTCGGCGTAGGGGAACAACTCGGGATGTTCGAGCAGCTTCTCGACGGTGTCGAGATCGGGATGGTCGGCGCGAAACGTCTCGGTCACCCACCAGCCCTCGCCGAGCCCGGTGATCGGGCCGTCGTTGAGGGTGTAGAGGCGTCCTTCGGCCTCGGCCGCGGTAAGCTGGGTGAGCACGGCGTTCGACCAGAGCTCTGGCGCCACGTCGGGCTGGGCCTTCTCGTTCATCGAGGCGAAGGTGGTCTCGGTGGCGCCGGGCACCATCTCGACCGAACAACCGTAGCCGGCTTCGAGAACGATCCTGTCGACATTGGCCATCAGCTCGGCCGAGGGCCAGTTCATCTCGGCGACGGTGACGACGCCGCAGTCCTGGGCCGACGCCGCGCCTGCCAACGCCGAGGCACCGAGTGCGGCGGCCCCGAGAATGCTGCGTTTTTTCAAGGTCATGGGACTTCCTATCCGTGTTTTCAACATCCCGCCGCAGGGTGCGCGTCGGGGCCGGTCTCCCGCCCGGAGCGGGCGCGCTCACCTGATCCCGAACTAGCCAAAAGCGACATATGGACGGTCAGATGTCGCGAACAGACCATACCACTCTCCGATTGTAAACCGATTGGGCCGCCAATCGCTCATCAACAATGGATGAGGCCCGGCGCGGCCGCCTGCCGCCCACAGGCCGGGCGCCGGGCGCCGGACCCACTGGATCCGCCCCGGTCCGGTCACTCCGATGGGGCGGAATGGCCGGCGCGGAGCATCGTCGCGCGGTCGGGAAAGCCGGTGGCGCGCAGCCCCTCGGCCGCCTGATAGGCCCGCAGCGCCGCCTGCGAGCGCAGGCCCCAGTGGCCGTCGGCAGGGCCCGCGTCGAAGCCCGCCGCGTTCAGGAAGGTCTGCAACGCACGGAACCCCGCGGCCGGCAGGTGCAGCACGAAGGTCGCGAGCGGGTCGGCCAGGATGTCGCCGCGCAGCGGGTGAACCGGGGTATCGAATGCGGGGGGCGCCTCGGTGGTTTCGGCCGTCGCCGGCGTTCCGAGGGTCAGCGAAAGGGTCAACGCCAGGGCGGCGTGGGGGTGAATGCTCATGTTCTCTGGTAGCGCGGAACCCGCCGGCCGATCAACCGCGGGAGGCGGAGCCCGGCCCCGACCGGACACCCGCCCGCGTCGGGCCTCTCAGCCCGCGTCGGTGCGCCCGCGCCGGTCGGCGCGCAGGTTGGCGTAGAGCACGTGGTTGCGCCAGCGGCCGTTGATCTGCAGATAGCTCTGCGCCACGCCCTCGTATTTGTAGCCGACTTTTTCAAGGAGCCCGCGCGAGGCGGCGTTCTCGGGCAGGCAGCCGGCTTCGAGACGGCTCAGGTCGAGCTCGGTAAAGGCGTAATGCACCACGGCGGCCAGCGCCTCGCGCATGTATCCGGCCCGGGCGTAGGGCGCGCCGATCCAGTAGCCGGTGGTGCCCGCCTGGGCGGGGCCGCGGCGGATGTTGTCGACGGTGAGCGCGCCGATGAGCGCCTTGTCGTCGCGGCGCACGAGGAACAGGGGCAGCGCCGAGCCCTGCGAGATCGAGCGCGCGGCCCAGTAGACCCGGTTGGTGAAGTTCTTGCGGCTCAGGTGATCGTGTGCCCAGGTGGGTTCCCAGGGCGTGAGGAAATCGCGGCTTTCGGCGCGCAGCGTCGACCAGGCGAGGTGGTCGCCGTGTTGCGGCGGGCGCAAAGTCATCCGTTCGGTCTCGATCCGGATGCGCTTGGCGCGGCCGAACATCACGCCGCGAGCCTTTCGCGCAGCCGGTCGAGCCGGGGCGCGGCCTTGGCGGGGCCATAGAGCGCGAGCGCGGTGCCGGCGCCGGTGATGAGCGTGCCGGCGAAATCGCGTACCCGGGCGAGATCGACGGCGTCGATCTTGGCCACGGTCTCTTCGAGCGGAATGACCCTGCCCCAGATCGCCACCTGGCGGGCGAGCCGTTCGGCGCGGGCGCTCGCGCCTTCGAGGCCCATGAGCAGCCCCGCCTTCATCTGCGCGCGGGCGCGGTCGACTTCCTCGACGGTCATGTCGCTGGCGGCGCGCTTCAACTCGTCGATGGTGAGGGCGGCGAGCTGGCCGATCTCGTCGGCCGAAGTGCCCGCGTAGATCGTGATCATCCCGGTATCGGAATAGGCGCCGGCNNGCCGGCCTGGGCGTAGATCGAATAACACAGGCCGCGCTTTTCGCGCAGTTCCTGAAACAGCCGCGACGACATGCCCCCGCCCAGCGCCCCGGCCCAGGTCTGGGCGGTGTAGATGTCCTCGTCCGCGTAGGACGGGCTTTCGAGGCCGAGGGTGAAATGCACCTGTTCGAGGCGCTTGAGCTCGCGCCGTTCGCCGCCGACAAATCCCGCGGGTTCGAAGCTTTCGGCCGCGCCGGGTTCCAGCCCGCCGAAGGCGGTTTCGGCGAGGCGCATGATCTGGTCGTGATCGACCGCGCCGGCGGCCGCGAGGATCATCCGCTCGGGCCGGTAATGCTCGGAGACGAAGCGGGCGAGGTCTTCGCGCGAGAAGGCGCGGACGCGCTCCGAGGGGCCAAGGATGGTGCGGCCCATCGGCTGGTCGGGG
>JAGRMO010000057.1:5149-10058 GCA_020441205.1 Maritimibacter sp. | reverse complement strand
GATCTCCTGCAGGATCACGCCGCGTTCCACTTCCAGCTCGCGCGGGTCGAAGATCGGGTTCAGCACGATGTCGGCCACCACATCGAGGGCGAGCGGCACGTCGTCCTTGAGCACCCGGGCGTAATAGGCGGTGACCTCGCGGCTCGTATAGGCGTTGAGATAGCCGCCGACGTCCTCGATCTCCTCGGCGATCTGCACCGCGGTGCGCCGCTTCGTGCCCTTGAAGGCCATGTGTTCGAGGAAATGGGCGATGCCGTTCTGCTCGGCGCGCTCGTGGCGGCCGCCGGCGGTGATCCAGACGCCGAGGCTCGCGCTCTCGATGCCGGTCATGTGTTCGGTGACGACGCGCACGCCGTTCGGGAGGGTCGAAAACTGGATCACCGCGATCTGCGCTCCCGGATCAGGGCTTCGAGGGCCGCGAGGTCGTTGGGCACCTCGGTGACCCGCTCGGGCCTCTCGTAGAGATCGGCCATGTGCGCCGGCAGCGGCGCCTCGACGCCGCAGGCGGCCTTGACCGCGGCGGGGAACTTGGCCGGGTGGGCGGNNGCGGTGGCCAGCGTGATCATCGGGGTCGCGCCCAGATGTTCCTCGGCCACTTTCACGCCCACGGCGGTGTGCGGGCAGATCACCTCGCCGGTGGTCTCGTGGATGCGCCTGATCGTCGCCGCCGTTTCCGCTTCCGAGGCCCGGCCCGAGGCGAAGTGGCTGCGCAGGTAGTCGATCGCGCCCTGGCTGATGGTGAAGCCGCCCTGGGCCAGATCGGCCATCTGGTCGGCCACCGCGCCGCCGTCGCGGCCGTAGGCGTCGAACAGCACGCGCTCGAAGTTCGAGCTTACCTGGATGTCCATCGACGGGCTGATCGAGGGCACCACTTCGGCGGTGGTGTAGGCGCCGGTTTGCAGCGTGCGGTGCAGGATGTCGTTCTGGTTCGTGGCGATCACCAGCTTCTCGATCGGCAGGCCGAGCTGTTTGGCGATGTAGCCTGCGAAGATGTCGCCGAAGTTCCCCGTCGGCACGGTGAAGCTCACCGGCCGGAGCGGCGCGCCGAGCGAGGAGGCGGCGGTGAAGTAATAGACCACCTGGGCCAGGACGCGCGCCCAGTTGATCGAGTTCACGCCCGCGAGCTTCACCTCGTCGCGGAAGTCGAAGTGGTTGAACATGTCCTTCAGCCGGGCCTGGGCGTCGTCGAAGGTGCCGTCGATGGCCAGCGCATGAACGTTGGCCTCCACCGGCGTGGTCATCTGCCGGCGCTGCACCTCGCTCACCCGGCCGTGCGGGTAGAGGATGAAGACGTCCACGTTGTCGAGGCCGCGGAAGGCCTCGATGGCGGCCGAGCCGGTGTCGCCGGAGGTGGCGCCGACGATGGTGATCCGCTCGCCGCGCTTGGCCAGCGCCGTCTGAAACAGCTGGCCGATGAGCTGCATGGCGAAATCCTTGAACGCCAGCGTCGGCCCGTGGAACAGCTCGAGCAGAAAGTGGTTCGGCCCGAGCTGCACCAGCGGCGCGCGGGCGGCATGGGCAAAGCCCGCATAGGCGCGGGCGATGATCGCGCGCAGCTCGGCCGGATCAAAGCTCTCGCCGATGAAGGGGCGGATCACCCAGTAGGCGACTTCCTCGTAGCTCATGCCCGGCAGCGCCTCGATCTCGTCGCGGCGGCGGGGGGCGACGACGTGGGGCACATAGAGCCCGCCGTCGCGCGCGAGCCCGGTCAGCATCGCGTCCTCGAAGCTCAGTTTCGGCGCGTTGCCGCGGGTGGAGACGTATCGCATCTGGGGCCCTGCCCTTCCCTCTCGCGGGCCGACTGGGGCTTGCCCGCGCCGGCCGCTTTTCCTTGTCGACATCCTGCCCGGGATAGGCCCCGGCGGGCGGGTTTTCAACCGTATCGGCGCCGTATACGCCAAAGCGCGTAGCCTGTCATCAACACCCATGTGGCGGCGAACAGAAACCAGGTCATCGCGTATTCGAGATGCTTGTTGCGGACCGAGGACGAGTCGACCGGCATCGGGCGGATTTCCGGGTCGGTGGCGTTGCGGGCGATGACGAGAACCGGCTCGGTGCCGAGATGCGCGGCCATCTTGGCCACGTCGCGGGCGTACCACCAGTTGCCGACCAGATCGTCCTCGGGCGTCGAACCGGTGCGTTCGTCGGGCCAGTGCAGATTGCCCTCGATCTCCGCCGCGCCGAGGCTCCGCGTGGCCTCGCGCCGCTCGGTGGGCAGGAAGCCGCGATCGACGAGGATGCGCCGGCCGTCGGCGGTGACGAAGGGGGCGATCACCCGAAACCCCGCACCGTAATCGCGCGACGAGACCAGGACGAGAATCTCGCCCGGCTCGAAGGCGCCGGCGAGGCGGACGGCGCGGTATTCGTCGGCCTGTGGCTCGGGCGCGGCCGGCAAGGCGACCGCGGGTTCGGCGATCTTCGCGTCGATCTCGGCGAGGATGGCTTCCTTCCACTCGAGCCGGTGAAGCTGCCAGATGCCGAGGCTCACGAAGGTGGCGAGGCCGGCGGCGAGCAGGATGGCGGCGAGGATCTGGCGGGCCATGGGGGCGTCCTTAGCGGGAATGCGGTTTCAATGTCGCGAAACGCGGTCGAGGGCAACTCCCCAGCGGCCGGTCCAGGCCCACCCGCTCGCCTCAAACGAAAAGCGCGGGAGCCCTGCCCCCGCGCCTTCCTGAATTTCTCTGCCGTCTGGCGCGCTCAGCCGCCCCAGATGTAGACGGCGGCGAAGAGGAACAGCCAGACCACGNNACGAAGTGCCAGTACCAGGCGGCGGCCTCGAAGCCGACATGCCGGTCGGGGGTGAAATGCCCCTTCAGCGCCCGCATCAGGCAGACGAACAGGAAGGTCGTGCCGATGATGACGTGGAAGCCGTGGAAGCCGGTCGCCATGAAGAAGTTGGCGCCGTAGATGTTGCCCGACAGGCCGAAGGCGGCATGGCTGTATTCGTAGGCCTGGAAGAAGGTGAACAGCAGGCCGAGAATGATCGCGATGATCAGCCCGTTGCGCAGATCGCGGCGGTTGTTCTCATGCACCAGCGCGTGGTGCGCCCAGGTCACCGCCGCGCCCGAGAGCAGCAGCAGCAGCGTGTTGATGAGCGGCAGGTGCCAGGGATCGAAGGTCTCGATCCCCGCCGGCGGCCAGACGCCGTCGATCTTCGGGCTGCCCTCGGTCATCGGGTACATCGCGTGTTTGAAGAAGCTCCAGAACCACGCGAGGAAGAACATCACTTCCGACATGATGAACAGCACCACGCCGTAGCGCAGGCCGATGCGCACCACCGGGGTGTGGTCGCCGTGCTGGGCCTCGTCGACCACGTCGGACCACCAGGCGAACATCGTGTAGAGCACGATGATGAGGCCGAGGGCGAAAACCCAGGGAGTGGGGCTCGCCACCTTGGGCGAGATCCACATCACCGCGCCGAACAGCATGACGAAGACGCCCACCGCGGCGGTGAACGGGTGCCATGAAGGCGGCAGGATGTGGTAGTCGTGATTTTTCGCGTGCGCCATGTTTTCCGTCCCTGACTTTCTTTCTCTCCCGCGCCGCCCCTCTGGCTCTGGCCGACCGGGGCGGTCTTTGGTTCCTGGTTCGTGGTCCTAGTTCGCCTGTGCGGCCTGCGCACCGCCCCCGTCCACTGCGAGGCCCGCGTAGTCTTCGGGCACCGGGGTTTCGTGGAAGGTGTAGCTCAGCGTGATCGCACGGGCGTATTTGGCTTCGTCGTCGTCGACGATCTCGGGGTCGACGTAGAAGGTCACCGGCATGGTCACCCGCTCGCCGGGCTGCAGCACCTGTTCGGTGAAGCAGAAGCAATCGATCTTGATGAAGAACGATCCGGCGGCGAAGGGGGCGACGTTGTAGCTCGCGGTTCCGGCGACGACGCGGTCGGTCGGGTTGTAGGCCTCGTAGAACGCGAGGCCCGTCTCGCCGATCTTCAGTGTCATGTCCTTCTGCAGCGGCTTGAATTCCCACGGCATGTCGCGGTCCTTCGAGGCGTCGAACCGGATCCGGATTGACTTGTCGAGCACCACGTCCGAGGGGGCGGCCGCCTCGCGGGTGGTGCCGCCGTAGCCGGTGACCTGGCAGAACAGGTTGTACATCGGGATCGCGGCCCAGCCCATCGCGCCCATGAACAGGACGACGCCCGTCATCTTCAGCGCGGTCTTGTGGGTCGCGGCGAGGCTCATTGCGCGGCCTCCGTCGCCGGGGCGTCAGCGGCCGCGCCGGTGTCGGCGGCATCGGCCGCCGGGGCCTCGTTGCCCGGAACGCCCAGCGCGTCGTAGGGGTCGGTGCCGACCTTGGCGATGGTCATGCCGTAGACCAGCGCGACGAAGAGCAGGAGCACCACGCCGAGGCCGACGTTGCGGCTCAGTCGGCGGCGGTGCAGTTCGTGTTCGGCCTTGATCGTGGTCGCCATCACCAGCCCCCCAGGCCCCAGGGCGCGAGCGTGGCCTCGACCAGCAGGGCGCCGAAATGCAGGAACAGGTAGGCGAGCGAGAGCTTGAAGAAGCGCCGTTCGGCCAGGTGGGCGTCGGCCTCGCTGTCGGCATCCCTGCGCTTGAGGATGCCCCAGGCGCCGCGGATGAACAGGGCGTTCAGCACCAGTGCGACGGCCATGTAGCTCGGGCCGCCGATCGAGGTGAGGCCGAGGGCCAGCGACACGATCGCGAGGGCGAGCGTGTAGACGAAGATGTGCTTGCGGGTGGCGTCGCGGCCGTGGGTCACGGTCAGCATCGGCACCTTGGCGTCGGCGTAGTCGGTCTTGACGAAGAGCGCGAGCGACCAGAAATGCGGCGGCGTCCAGGCGAAGGTGAGCGCGAACATCAGCACGCTTTCGAGGCTGATCCCGCCGGTGGCGACGGCCCAGCCGATCATCGGCGGGAAGGCTCCGGCGGCGCCGCCGATGACGATG
>JAGRMO010000057.1:0-5131 GCA_020441205.1 Maritimibacter sp. | reverse complement strand
GCGCTTGAGCCACATCGTGTAGATCACGACGTAGAAGAAGATGGTGAAGGCGAGCAGGCCCGCGGCCACCGCGTTGGCGGCGAGGAACAGCATCACCACGGCCATGGCCGAGAGCGCGATGCCGAGAGCGAAGGCCTCACCCTCGGTGACGAGCCCCGCGGGGATCGGACGCTTGCGGGTCCGGCGCATCAGCCGGTCGATGTCGGCGTCCCACCACATGTTGAGCGCGCCCGAGGCGCCGCCGCCAATGGCGATGAACAGGATCGCGGCGAGGGCGACGATCGGATGAACCGGCACCGGCGCGACGACGAGGCCGACCAGGGCGGTGAACACGACCAGCGACATCACCCGCGGCTTCAGGAGCGCGAAGTAGTCGCCGAACCCCGCCTCGCGGGGCCCTGCCTGTTCATATGCGCGAATGTCGGTCATTGCACTCCTCGCCGGGCATTTCCACTCCGGGCCATGACGTGCCGGGCGGCCGGACGCGGCCGATTACTCGGCGGCGGCCAGTTGCACGTTCTGCGGCAGGGTGTCGGGGTTGCCGGCATATTCCTCGATCGCGCCCTTCAGCCATTCGTCGTAGGCCTCGGGGGTCACGGCCTTCACGGTGATCGGCATGTAGGCGTGGTCCTTGCCGCAGAGCTCCGAGCACTGGCCGAAGTAGACGCCTTCCTTACCCGGCTCGACGGTGAACCACAGCTCGGCCAGACGGCCCGGCACCGCGTCCTGCTTCACGCCGAAGGCGGGGATGGTCCAGGAATGGATCACGTCGGCGCCGGTGACGATCATCACCACCTTCTTGCCGGTCGGCACCACCACGGCGGTGTCGGTGGCGAGCAGGTAGAGATCGTCGGTGTAGCCGTTGTCGGCGAGCTCTTCCTTCGGCAGCAGGAAGCTGTCGAAGCCGAACTCGTTGTCGACGTATTCGTAGGACCAGTACCACTGGTTGCCGGTCACCTTGATGTAGACGTCGCCCTCCGGGATCTCCTGCTGCTTGTAGAGCACCGGCAGCGACTTGGCGCCGATGACCACCAGAATCAGCACCGGGATCAGCGTCCAGGCCACTTCGACCACGGTGTTGTGGGTGAAGCTCTTCGGCGTCGGGTTGGCGCGGCGGTTGTAGCGCACGATCACCCAGAGGATCAGCAGCGTGACGAAACCGGCGATCGCAACGATGATCCAGAGCAGGAAGTTGTCGAGCGCGTGGGTGGCGATGGCCACATCGGTCGCGGCCGGCTGAAGGTCCATCCGCCCCGGCACGGGCTTGCCGATCACCTCGAGATCCTGGGCCATCGCCGCGCCCGCCCCGAGGGTTGCCGAAAGAAGGGCCAGCGGCCACAAGGTCGTCTTCATCGCATGCATTCCCGTAAACTTCCTGTCTCGGCGCGTTCTTTGGCGCCCAATCCCAAAGGGCTGCCGCTGGTTATCCGGCAATCCCGTTGTCTCCCTGCCTTTCTGAAACCATATTCACGAAGCGCGGACAAGAAAAATCCTGCGCGCAAATGCCACACTCATGCATTTTGACGCATGTGAAAGGACACCATGACCGAGACCGCTCCGTTCCGCCCGTTCGAAACCCACCTCGACGATGCGCGCGCGCTGTCGATTCTGCGCAGTGCCACCGAGGGCGCCGACGACGGCGAGCTCTATTTCGAGCGCCGGCGCTCCGAGGCGCTGGTGTTCGACGACGGCAGGCTCAAGACCGCGAGTTACGACGCCTCCGAAGGGTTCGGTCTGCGCGCGGTCAATGGCGAGACGGCCGGATACGCGCATTCGACCGAGATCTCCGAGGCCGCCCTCACCCGCGCCGCCGAGACCGCGCGGCTCGCCGTCGGCGCCGGCGGCGGCAGCCTCGCCGAGGCGCCGGGCAAGACCAACCGGCGGCTCTACACCGACGCCGATCCGATGGCGGATGCGAGCTTCCCGGTGAAGGTCGAGGTGCTGCGCGAGATCGACGCCTATGCCCGGGCGAAAGACCCCCGCGTCGTCCAGGTCTCGGCCACGGTCGCCGCTTCGCTGCAGGAGGTGCATATCCTGCGCCCCGACGGCACGCTGGTGAGCGATACCCGCCCGATGACGCGGGTCAACGTCAGCGTGATCGTCGAACAGGACGGGCGGCGCGAGTCGGGCTCGCATGGCGGCGGCGGGCGGGCCGGGCTCACCGCCCTCATCCAGCCCGAGAGCTGGCAGGCGAGCGTCGACGAGGCTTTGCGCGTCGCGCTGGTGAACCTCGCCGCCGAGCCCGCGCCCGCGGGCCAGATGGACGTGGTGCTCGGCGCGGGCTGGCCCGGCATCCTCTTGCACGAGGCGGTGGGCCACGGGCTCGAAGGCGATTTCAACCGCAAGGGCACCTCGGCCTTCGCCGGTCTCATGGGTCAGCAGGTCGCCGCCAGGGGTGTGACCGTTGTGGATGACGGCACCCTGCCCGACCGGCGCGGGTCCATCGCGGTGGATGACGAGGGCACGCCGTCGTCCCGCACCGTGCTGATCGAGGACGGCATCCTCACCGGATTCATGCAGGACCGCCAGAACGCCCGCCTGATGGGCGTCGCGCCGACCGGCAACGGGCGGCGGCAGAGCTTTGCCCACAAGCCGATGCCGCGGATGACCAACACGATCATGTTGGGCGGCGATTCGGCCCCCGCCGACCTGGTGGCCGAGATCCGCGACGGCATCTGGGCCGTCGGCTTCGGCGGCGGCCAGGTGGATATCACCAACGGCAAGTTCGTGTTCTCCTGCACCGAAGCCTATCGGGTGAAAAACGGCATCGTCGGCGCCCCGGTCAAGGGCGCCACGCTGATCGGCGACGGGCCGACGGCATTGCACCGGGTGCGCGGGCTGGGCAACGACCTGGCGCTGGACCCGGGTCTGGGCAGTTGCGGCAAGGACGGGCAATGGGTGCCGGTGGGCGTCGGTCAGCCGACGGTGCTGATCGGCGGGCTGACGGTGGGGGGATCGGCGGCCTGATCCGCCGGCCCGTGGTCGAATTCGAGATATTCCGCAGAAACTTCGCCGTGGTTTACCGGCTGTTAACTACGGCGGGTCTAGACCTTTCCCTGCAACAGGCGGAGCGACGGGATGACCCGGGAGCAAACTTCTTCCACTCACCCCCCACTCCCACCCACCACGGAAGATGACCGGTTTTCGTGGCTTCGCCTCTTGCGCTCGCGGCGGGTCGGTGTGGCAACCTTCCACCGGCTGCTGGCCGAGCATGGCACGGCGCAGAACGCGCTGGCCGCGCTGCCCGAAGTGGCGCGTGCCGCCGGGATCGACGGGTATGAAACATGCCCGCCCGGTGTCGTCGAAGCCGAACTCAAGGCCGCAAGGGCCGCCAAGGCGCGGCTCTTGTGCCTTGGGGCTCCGGATTATCCCCAATCCCTGACCGACATTGCCGATGCCCCGCCGATGCTGTGGGCGATGGGCGATCCCGACCTGTTGCAGCGCCCGATGGTGGCGCTGGTCGGGGCGCGCAATGCCTCGTCGCTGGGCACCCGCATGGCCCGCGCCATGGCCCGCGATCTGGGCCGCGCCGGGTTCGTCGTGGTCTCGGGCCTGGCCCGCGGCGTCGATGCGGCGGCGCATCTGGCGGCGCTGGACGGCGGCACCGTGGCGGTGATGGCCGGCGGCGTCGATGTGATCTATCCGACCGAAAACACGGGCCTGGCCGAGGACATCGCCCGGCGCGGGCTGCGGCTGTCCGAACAGCCGATGCGGCTGGCGCCGATGGCGCGGCATTTCCCGTCGCGCAACCGCATCATCTCGGGCCTCGCCCGCGCCGTGGTGGTGATCGAGGCGGCGGCCAAATCGGGCAGCCTGATCACCGCCCGCGACGCATTGGACCAGGGACGCGAGGTGCTGGCGGTGCCCGGCCATCCCTTCGACGCCCGCGCCGCCGGCTGCAACCTGCTGATCCGCGACGGTGCGCAACTGGTGCGCAGCGCCGAGGATGTCATCGCCGCCCTGCCGGCCGACCCGGTCCGGCCCGCGCAAGCCGATCTGCTGGCCGACCTGCCGCCGCCCGCGCCGCGGCCGCGCGGCCTGCGCGAAACCGCCGCCCTGCACCAGCAGGTCCTCGACCGCCTCGGCCCGTCGCCGATTGCCGAGGACCAGTTGATTCGCGACCTGTCGCTGTCGGCCGGCGCGGTTGGCCCGGTGCTGGTCGATCTGGAACTGGACGGGCAGATCAACCGCCATTCCGGCGGGCTGCTGTCGCGGGTGCCGTGACCGCCTACAGCCCGTCGCAACCGCCGGGAACGACCGCCCGGTATCGGGCGCAGATCGGCTCGTAGGCCCACCACACGTCGGTGGCCCCGATCGCCCAGTGAACCGCCACCCAGGTCTGCCCCGACAGGCGGTAGAGCGCCTGCATCCCGATGTCTTCGATGTCGTCGGGGGACAGTTCGCCGCGAAAGTAGGCGGGGGTGTTGCGCAGGTCGATCCCGCCACCGCCGGGGCGTTGCGGCCAGACCGCGGCAAAGGCGATGTCGCCCTCGACCCGCAGGTCGTGGATGATGAATTCCACCGGCTCCCCAAGCAGCCATTCGGCATGGGGTCGCAGCGCATCCATCAGCGCGGCGCGGGTGGCGCTGCCACGCGGCGGCTCGCTCCAGGCTCCGGCCATGGTGGCGCCGGTCAGGCCGATTGCCAGGATTGCAGTTGCAATGCGCATGTTCCCCTCCGATATCCGCTAGCCCGGGGGCGAACTTCGCCCCGCTGCCGCCGACAATGCGCCCAACCCGGTCGCATTGACAATCGGCTCTTGCGCGTCTCATGGTGCGCCGCCATGGACCGCGCCCTGGATCGAAAGATGAGGTTTTCCGTTAAATGCCCGTAGTTGTTGTCGAATCCCCGGCCAAAGCCAAGACCATCAACAAATACCTCGGCCCCGGCTACACGGTTCTGGCATCCTATGGCCATGTCCGCGACCTGCCGGCGAAGAACGGATCGGTCGATCCCGACAACGATTTCGAGATGCTGTGGGAAGTCGCGCTTGACAGCCGCAAGCATGTCAAGGCGATCGCCGACGCGCTGAAAGACGACAACGCGCTGATCCTCGCCACCGACCCCGACCGCTAGGGCGAAGCGATTTCCTGGCACCTGCAAGAGGCGCTGGCGCCGGCGATCGGCAAGG
>JAGRMO010000288.1 GCA_020441205.1 Maritimibacter sp. | reverse complement strand
GGCGTATTTGTTGGTCATCACCGAGCCCTGAGCTTCCATCACGGCGCGCGAGACGATGTTTTCCGACGCGATCAGCTCGATCTCGTCCTGCTGGCGTCTGAGTTCGCCGCGGATGGCGCCGAAGAGCTCGGGATCGCGGGTTTCGAGCTTTTCGGTGAAAAAGCCGGCGTCGCGGATGTCGGTCATGAAGGCCTCCTGCTGAGATCGCGTTGCTGGGCTCATTAGGCGATATTGCCGGGTCAAGAAAGCCCTCGCAGCGACGAAGCACCCGCCAATCCCGACCTGTACTGGCGCAGGCAGGAAACTTGTGCTTGTTTCGGAACCGAAACGCCGCGCAAGGACATGCCATGGGCCTGAAACTCCATTTCGCCGCCTCCGACGGGCGCCGCGCCCAGGCGAGTCTGGCCGAGCTCACCCGGCGTTACGGCCAGGTGGACGCCGAGGCGGCGGATGTGATCGTCGCGCTCGGCGGCGACGGGTTCATGTTGCAGACCTTGCATGCAAGCCAGGCGCTGGGGGCGGCTGTCTACGGGATGAACCGGGGCACGGTCGGCTTTCTGATGAACGAATATGTCGAGGAGGGGCTCACCGAGCGGGTCGAGGCGGCGGAGCTCGCGGTGCTGAACCCGCTCAGGATGACCGCGGCCTGCGTCGATGGCGAGACTCGGACCAAGCTCGCGATCAACGAGGTCGCGTTGCTGAGGGCGGGCGCGCAGGCGGCGAAGCTCGCGATCTCGGTCGACGGCAAGCTCCGGATGGCCGAGCTCATCTGCGACGGCGCGCTGGTGGCGACGCCGGCGGGATCGACCGCCTACAATTACTCGGCGCATGGGCCGATCCTGCCGATCGGGGCCGATGTGCTCGCGGTCACCGCGATCGCCGCCTACCGGCCCCGGCGCTGGCGCGGCGCGCTGCTGCCGAAACAGGCGAAGGTGCATATCGAGGTGCTCGAGCCCGAGAAGCGGCCGGTGATGGCCGATGCCGACGGGCGGCCCGCGGGCCAGGTGCTGTCGGTCGAGGTGGCGACGGCCGAGGACGTCGCCCACCGGGTGCTGTTCGATCCGGGCCACGGGCTCGAGGAACGGCTGATCCGCGAGCAGTTCGTCTAACCCGCGTCGCGGGCCCGTCTTTGCCTTTTGTTAAGCGATAACGCCCGCCCGGTGAGGCGGTCACAGCCGGGCGTTATTGCCTGTCCTTTGCGGGCCGTCCGAGGCTCGGTCTGTCGCTGCCGACTGCGGGTTCACCGCCGAGGCTTCCCGACCAGACCCACCCCGGGGCGCGCATGTTCCGGGCCAGCCCAGGAAAAGGACAGACCATGACTTTCGCGACTTTCCTCAAGACCACCGCCCTCTCGGTACTTCTGGTGACCGGCGCCGCGCCCGGCATCGCCGACAGCAACCGGATCTCGATCCGCCAGTACGGCGACGCGCTCGCCCTCGGCGCGGCGCAGTCGGGGCGGTGGAACCGGCTTACGGTGCGCCAGCGCGGCTTCGCCAACACCGCGATCGCGACCCAGGACGGCTACCGCAACCGCACCGTGGTGACCCAGGGCGGGCGGGGCAACGGAGTGGTCACCACCCAGAGCGGGCGGTGCAACATCCTCGGCGTCGCCCAGGCCGGGCGGGGCAACTCGGCCGATGTCGACCAGTCGGGGCGCTGCAACGCGCTCGCGGTGATCCAGGCCGGGCGCGGCAACAGCGCCTCCACCGTCCAGCGCGGCACCGGCAACGTCGCGGTGATCGTGCAGGATTGAGCCCGCCCGGGCGAGGCGGCGCGGGGGCGCCGTCTCGGCCTTCCAAGGAGGATACGAGATGACCCGCAGACAGAGACGAAAGTTCGACCGGCCGACGCTGCGCCTCGGGGCGATGGCCGCGCTGGTGGTGGCCAGCGCCTGCGCCGCGCCGATCCTCGCGACCGAGGTCGCGGAGCGGAAGGCGGCGGTTGGCGGCGGGGGGGGCGAGCCGGTGCAATGCGGCGTGGCCACGGCGGAGGCGGGAGGCGCGACGACTTTCCGCCCCTGGGTGCGCACCGTAGCGGCCGGCAGCGGCAGCTACCGCTTCGCGGTGTCGGGGCCGGGGACCGAGATCGACCAGGCCGGTGATTTCGAGACCGCGCCGGGACGGCCCGAGCGCCTCGGCGAGGTGCAGCTCGCGGGACGGCCCGGCCGCTATGAGATCGCCTTCACGGTGCGGGTGGCGGGCGAGGATTACCTCTGCCGCGCCGACGCGGCCGAACTTTGAGGGGGCGGGCATGGTTTCGCGACTTCTGACATCCGCGCTGGTGGCGCTCACGCTGGCCGGCACGGTTCCGGCGGAGGCCGGCGGCAGCCTCGGGGTGACGATCAGCGCCTCGAACCCGCGCGAGCGCTACGTCATCAACCGGTTCATCCGCGCCTATGGCGGGGCGAGCACGGCGCAGGTGACACAGCGCGGCAGCGCCAACGCGGCGGCGATCGCGCAGACGGGCAAGGGCAACCGTGCCGTCGTCGGGCAATATGGCGCGGGCCATGCCGGCAGCGTCAGCCAAACGGGGCGTGGCAACCGGCTCGGGCTGTTCCAGTTCGGCCGGGCCACGGATGTGGCGGTGGCGCAGACCGGCCGGCGCAGCTCGACGCTGATGTTCGTCGGCGGGTGGTGAGGCGCGGGAAGCGCCCCCGGGCGGCCGGCGGGACGGGCCGCTCCGGGACGTCAGCCCTCCGTGCGTTTCGCCCAGGCGTCGCGCTTGCGGTACAGCGTCGAGGGCGAGACGTCGAGCACCCGGGCCGCACGCGGCACCGAGCCGTCCTCGGCCAGGATCGTCGCCTCGATCACCGCGCGCTCGATCTCGGCGAGCGTCTTGCCGAGGATCGCGCCGAAACCGGGTTCGGCACCCGGGCGGGGGGCGAGGCCGGCGGGCGCAGGGGGGTGGCGCGGAGCGAGCGGCAATTCTCCGGGTGCGCGGGGCAGGGCCTCGCGAATCTCGGGCGGCAGCAGGTCCGGCGTGACCAGCGGCCCCTCGTTCATCAGCACCACGGTCCAGATCACGTTGATGAGTTCGCGCAGGTTGCCGGGCCAGTCGTACCCCAGAAGGTAGCCCATCGCCGGATCGGAAAAGCCGGTGAAGCCGCGGCCTTCGGTCTCGGACATCTGGGCGAGGCGAGTGCGCGCGATTAGCGGCAGATCGCCGTCGCGGGTGCGCAAGGGCGGCAGCGCGATCGGGGCGACATGCAGGCGGTAATAGAGATCGGGGCGGAACCGGCCCTCGCGCAGCACCGCGCGCGGGTCGCGGCCGCTGGCGGCGACGAAGCGCACCCGGCCCAGCGCGGGATCGGCGCGGGTGGCCTCGATGAGCTGGAGCATCAGCGGCTGGACATCGGCCGGCAGGTCGAACAGCTCGTCGAGAAAGACCGTGCCGCCACCCGCGCGGTCGAGCACGCCGTGACGGCCGGCGATTTCGGCGTCGAAGCTCGCTGCGGTGAGAGCGGCACAGTTGACCTCGACGAAGGGGCGGGCGGCACGGGGCGAGAGATCGTGGAGGATGCCCGCCAGCGTGTTCTTGCCGGTGCCGACCTCACCCGAGACGAACACCGGCGCGTCGGAGGCGGCGAGGGCAACGGTTCTGGCCAGAACCGCCTGCATCTGCGGCGAGGAGGCGACGAAGCCGCGCCGGGCGAGGCCGAGATCGCGCAAGGTCGGGGCGGGCGCCGGCGCCGGCCGGACCGGTTCGGGGAGCGGGCCGGTC
>JAGRMO010000287.1:1292-7464 GCA_020441205.1 Maritimibacter sp. | reverse complement strand
CCATGGGCGTTGATATAGCCGACCTCGTCCGGATTCAGCTTGGCGTCCCGCATCGCGCCGGCGATGGCGCGCGCGGCGCCCTGGCGCGAGGGCATGACGATGTCGGAGGCATCCGCGGTCATCGAGAAGCCCGCGACTTCGGCGAGGATCTCGGCGCCGCGGGCACGGGCGTGCTCCAGTTCCTCGAAGACGAAGACGCCCGCGCCCTCGCCCTGGACCATGCCGTTGCGGTTGGCCGAGAACGGCCGGCAGGCGTCTTTCGACATCACCCTGAGGCCCTCCCAGGCCTTGATCCCACCGAAGCACAGCATCGCTTCCGAGCCGCCGGTGACCATCACGTCGGCCATGCCGGAGCGCACCATCATCAGCGCCTGGCCCATCGCGTGGTTGGACGAGGCGCAGGCCGAGGCCACGGTGAAGGAGGGGCCGCGCAGGTTCCAGGCCATCGACACCTGGCTGGCGGCGGCGTTGTTCATCAGCTTGGGCACGACGAAGGGATGAACCCGGTTCTTGCCGGCCTCGAAGACGGTGCGGTAATTCTCGTCGAGCGTCGAGAGCCCGCCGCCGGAAGTGCCGAGGATCACGCCCGCGCGGTCGGCAAGCTGGCCCTCGAAGGTCAGCCCGGCCTGACCCAGCGCCTCGCGCGCGGCGAGCAGCGCGAACTGGGTGAAGCGGTCGAACAGCGCGATTTCCTGGCGGTTGAAATGGGCCTCGGGGTCATAGCCCTTGATCTGCGCGCCGATGGTGATGGTGAGCCGGTCGACATCCTGGATGTCGAGCGGGCCGATGCCCGAGCGGCCCTCCTTCATCGCTTCCATGGTGCCGGCGATGTCCATCGCCAGCGCGTTCACCGTGCCGGCCCCGGTGATGACCACGCGGCGCGTCAAGGCTCAGCCCTTCTGCCCGGCTACCAGCGCCTCGACCGCACCGACGATGGCGGCGACCGACGAGATGTCGAACTCGCTGGCCGCGGGGTCGTTGGCATTGAACGGAACCGAGATGTCGAAGGCCTCCTCGATGGCGAAGATCGCCTCGACCAGCCCGAGCGAGTCGATGCCGAGGTCGTCGAGCGTCTGGTCCAGCGAGACGTCGCCCGGTTCGAGCACCGCCTGTTCGGCGATGATCTCGATCACGCGGTCGCGGATGTTCCCCTCGGCCATCGGTTCCCCAAGCTCTCATGCCCCTGCAGGCGAGCACCGTTTAGTCGGTTTCCCGGTTCAAGGAAACAGAAAATGCCGCCCTGCGGCGCAGGGGGGAGGCGTTAGCGCTCGCGCGCCGTCCGGCCGGGGCGCGGGGCTCAGCTCTCGGCGCCGGGCAGGCGCACGCCGGCCTCGACCAGCGCCTCCCAGAGCTTGGCGTCGCGGCCGTAGATATCGGCGCGATACCCCATGTTGCCGCGCAGGTCCGAGAACGCCGTGCGGTAATCCAGATGCACCGGCACCGGCGTCTCCAGGTTCACCCGGGTCTCGCGCCCGGTGCGCAGGATCGACTGGAAGAACTCCACCGGGTTCTCTTCCTGGCGAGCGAGCAGCGCATAGGCGAAGTCGAACGGGTCCTGCAGCCGGATGCAGCCATGCGAGAAGGCGCGCACTTCGCGGGCGAACAGCGATTTCGACGGCGTGTCGTGCAGGTAGATGTTGTGCTGGTTGGGGAACATGAATTTCACCAGCCCGAGCGCGTTGCCGTTCGACGGCGGCTGCTTGAGATCGAAGGGGAAATAGCCCGGCGAGGCCGCGACCGCGGCCCAGTCAATGGCTTCGCGCGGCACCACGCGCCCCGAGCCGTCGATGATCTGCAGATGGCCCGCGGCCTGGCCTTGCGAGGCGATCATCGCCGGCAGGTATTCGTTGCGCACGATGGATTTCGGCACGTTCCAGGTCGGGTTGATGACCAGGTGGTCCATCTCGTCGGAAAACTCCGGCGTGCGGCGGTCGTAGCTGTCGGCGCCGACCACCGAGCGGGTCTCGAAAGTGATCTCGCCGCCGTCGACGATGCGGGCGGTGAAATCGGTGAGGTTGACCCAGATGTAACGATGCGCGCCGTCGATCCTGATCCAGCGCTCGCGCTCCATCGCCACGATGATGGATTTCAACCGCTCGGTGGCGGAGACGTTGATCGCCTCGACGGTCGCGGGCCCGGCGACGCCATCGGCGTTCAGCCCCATGTTCTCCTGGAAGGCCTGCACCGCGCGCTGGATGTCGGCATCGTAGGTCATCGTCGCCGAGCGGCTGAGATAGCCCATGGCGATCAGGCGGTTGCGCAGCTGCACGACGGCCGCGCCGGTCTCGCCCGGCTTCAGCGCCTGGGCGGCCACCGTCGGACCCCAGCCGCCGTTCTCGATCAGCCGTTCGATCTCGAACTTCTTGTGCATGAGCCGCGCATATTCTTCCGATTGCGGGATCAGCGAATGCATGTAGGCGTCGGGGTTCGCCGCCGCGACGAAGCCGTCGAGCAGCTCGACCGCGTCGCGCCGGTGAGGATCGCGGGTCATCAGCGGGTCGATGGCGCTCGGGGTGATGATCCCGGTCTGGATCTGGTGGGCGTAGGTCAGGAACAGGTTGGTCAGTTCCACCTCGACCCGGCCCTGGTCGCGGGGGCTCGCGACGTGGCGCATCATTTCGGTGAGGGACGTGGTGTCATAGGCCGCCATCGGCAGCCCGTGTTCGTCGGCGTGCAGGATCGCCTTCAGGAGCGCGGTGAGCCGGGCCTTTTCCGCCTCGGTCTGGCCGGTCCAGATCGGGGCGTAGCCGTTCGAGCGGTAGAAGGCGGCCACTTCATCGCGGTCGAGCGCGGCTTCTGCCACGGCCTGGGCGAAGGCGGAAAAACCGAGGTCGGCACCCTCGAGCGCGCTGGCGGGCTGGGCAATGGCCAGCACTGCGGCGACGGCGAGGGTCGAAAACATGCGGGAGCGAAGGCGCAAATTCTGCGTCATCATCAATCCTTGTTCTTGCGTCCTGAAATGGTCGGACGGGTCCTGCTTCGGGGCGCGACTGTGCCATACGGAGCCTAACTGTCCATTCACAAAGGCGATAAAGCCGGTTTCGGGACGATGAACACCCTAACCTGCGGCAAACAGGCCACAATTAACCGGGCCTTCACCCTATTGAGCGAGAATTCGCCAATATCCGCTTGTTTGCGTCCCTGCGACTACATCTCCCTTGGCGCTCGATTCGTTGTATGCCATAACGGCCTGGCACCTGGGGATGAGGTGCAAACGCAAGCGCCGCGGACTGGAACTCTGCGGCGTTATGGCAAAAACGGGACGAACTGGGACAGATGACAACCTCTAGCTCAACTGGGCTCTCCAGGCGTGCGCTTCTGGGTGCCTTTGCAGCCACGACGATCGCCGCCGCCCCCACCTACGCCAAAGCCGCGGGTTTCCTGCGTGGCAGCGGCGATATCCGCCGCATCGCGATGTACTCGGGCCGCACCGGTGAATCGATCGACATGATCTACTGGATCGAAGGCAAGTACATCACCGAGGCGTTGAAAGAGATTACCTATTTCATGCGCGACTGGCGGGTCGACGAGGTGCATCAGATCGACACCCGCACCATCGACATCATGGCCGCCTCGCATGCGCTGCTCGACGTGACCGAGCCCTACATGCTGCTCTCGGGCTACCGCAGCGCGGCCACCAACGCGATGCTGCGCCAGCGCTCGTCGGGTGTGGCGCGCAATTCGCTGCATATCCAGGGCCAGGCGGCCGACCTGCGGCTCGACAGCCGCTCGGTCAGCCAGGTCGCCAATGCCGCCGCCGCCTGCCGTGCCGGCGGGGTCGGCAAATACTCCGGCTCGAATTTCACCCATATGGATTGCGGCGCGGTCCGCAGCTGGGGCGCGTAGCCGCCGCAGGCTGTCGCACCCCCTGAAAGATAAGCCCCGGCCCCCGCGCCGGGGTTTTCGTTTGTACCGTCGTCCAAGGTCCGTGGGCCCATGGCCCGGCGCCAGCGCGCGACCGGTCCGGGCGTTCGGTACAGCCCGGCCGGCAGAGGCCAAAAGAGACCGAGAATGTCCATGGAATTGCCAAAATCCGGGAGGAAACGGTGGGCCCGAATGGCTTCGCCGGAGGACATGGTTTGTCCGAACCGATCCTGGGTCAGGGCATAGCCCGCTTTGGCCCCTTCATTCTCGCAGGCGTCGTCTTCAACCTGTCGCTTGCGCTCAACATCTTCGCGTTCGGCTCCGGGTTTGGGACGCCGGAGGCGCTTGCCGGCATGTTCGATGCACGGCACTTCACCGAGACCGGATCCGCGCTTCTGTCCGGCACTGCGCCGCCGCAGGGCCGGGTGTCGTTCAGCGGCTACCTGTACCCGGTGGTCGCGGCCGCCTTCGCCGCGCTGTCGCCCCTCGTCCTGATCGTCGTGCAGACCGCCGCGGTCGCGTTCGGGGCCTGGTTCCTCGCCAGTACCGAGCAAAGGTTGACCGGCCGGATGCGGTTTTCGCCGCTCGCCGCGTTCAGCGTCAGCCTGCTGCTGGCGCCGGGTCAGATGATGTCTGAGGCCTTCGCCTTCTTCACCCTCAGCGCGGCGGTCCGCGCGCTGATCGAGCGCGACAGAGCGCCGGTCGGCGTCGGCCTCCTCGCCGTCGCGGCGCTGCTCAAACCCGCGCTGATCCCGGTGCTGGTGCTGTCGCTGCCCGCGCTGTTCCCGATCCGGCGCGCGAGCCTCGCGGTCGCGGGCTTCGCGCTCGCCCTGTTCGCGAGCCAGCTCGCCGTATCGTACGCGGTCGACGGCGCCGCCCGGCTCTCGACGGCGGGCGGGCTGTTTTTTTCCGACCGGTTCTACCCGGCCGTCTACGGCGAGGCCGAGGGGCTCGGCTTCACCGCCTACAATTCCCCCGCGGCCGATGCCGCCCGGGCGGAGCGGCCCGAGCCCCGCGCGCAGGCCGGCTATTTGCTCGCGCATCCCGGCCCGGCGTTCCGGGCCTGGGAACATATCCTTTGGGAGAGGCACCTGACCGAAACCACGGGCTTCGCGCCGCGCAGTCATGCGTCCATGCGGCCCGAGGCGGCGGAGCTGTTTCGGCGCGCGAGCGCGGCGCTCAACCGGGTCTTCCTCGCCACCGGCCTCCTCGGGCTGATCGGCAGCCTGGTGTTCGTCGCCAGGACGGGATGGCGGCACTGGCCCGCGGCCCTGGTCGCGCCCGCGCTGCTCGCCACCGCGCCGCTGGTGTACTGGCAGGGCGACCGGATCGTGACCCTGCCGCTCCTCGTGCTGCTGCCGTTCGCGGGGCTTGCGCTCGCCCGCCTCCCGGGGTTCGCGCCACGTCCGCCAGAGGTGGGCTACTCGGCCGCCACCTGATCCTCTTCCGCCGCCTGGCGGGCCCACATATGGGCGTATTTGCCGCCATGGGCGAGCAATTGGTCGTGGGTGCCTTCCTCGCGCACCAGCCCGTCCTCGAGCACCACAATCCGGTCGGCATCGACAATGGTCGAGAGCCGGTGCGCGATGGTGATCACCGTGCGGCCGTGGCCCATCGCCTTCAGGCTCACCTGGATGTCGCGCTCGGTCTCGGTGTCGAGCGCCGAGGTCGCCTCGTCGAGCAACAGGATCGGCGGGTTTTTCAGGAGCGTGCGCGCGATCCCCACCCGCTGCTTCTCGCCGCCCGAGAGCTTGAGCCCGCGCTCGCCCACCGTGGTGTCGTAGCCGTCCGGCAGGCTGGCGATGAAATCGTGGATCTTCGCCGCCTTCGCCGCCGCCTCGATCTCGGAAAAGCTCGCGCCCGCGCGCCCGTAGGCGATGTTGTAACGGATCGTGTCGTTGAACAGCACGGTGTCCTGCGGCACCACGCCAATGGCGGCGTGCACGCTCTCCTGCGCCACGTCGCGCAGATCCTGGCCGTCGATGGTGATGCGGCCGCCGTTCACGTCGTAGAACCGGAACATGAGCCGGCCGATGGTCGACTTGCCCGAGCCTGAGGGCCCCACCAGCGCCACCGTCTGGCCGGCCGGCACGTCGACGTCGATCCCGTGCAGGATCGGCCGCGCCGCGTCGTAGCCGAACTCGACCGCCTCGAAGCGCACATGCCCGCCGTCGACCTTCAGCGCCGGCGCACCCGGCTTGTCCTGGATCTCGGCCGGCGCATGGAGCAGGTCGAACATCTCGCCCATGTCGGTCAGCGCCTGGCGGATCTCGCGGTAGACCGAGCCGAGGAAGTTCAGCGGCATGGT
>JAGRMO010000287.1:0-1282 GCA_020441205.1 Maritimibacter sp. | reverse complement strand
TTGACCATGACGAAATCGCCCACGGTGAGAGTGCCGGCGTTCACGCCGACCGCCGCCATGACCATCACCGCGACGAGCCCGGCGGTGATGATGAAGCTTTGGCCTGCGTTCAGGAAAGCGAGCGATTGCGAGGTCTTCACCGCCGCGGTCTCGTAGCCCGCCATCGAGGCGTCGTAGCGCTCGGCCTCGCGCCGGTCGGCGTTGAAATATTTCACCGTCTCGAAGTTGAGCAGGCTGTCGATCGCCTTCTGGTGCGCGTCCTGGTCCTGGTCGTTCATCTGCTTGCGGATCTTCACCCGCACCTCGGTGACCGCGAAGGTGAACCAGACATAGAGCCCGACCGTGGCCAGCACCACGGCGAGGTACCAGACGTCGAACATGTACCAGAAGATGCCGGCGACGAGGGCCAGCTGAATGAACAGCGGGATGATGTTGAAGGCGAGGAAGCGCAGGAGAAACTCGACGCCCTTCACGCCGCGCTCCATGATCCGGCTGAGCGTGCCGGTCTTGCGGCTGATGTGGTAGCGCAGGCTGAGCGCGTGGATATGGGTGAAGGTCTCGAGCGCCATCGCCCTCAACGCCCGCTGCGCCACCTTGGCGAAGACCCAGTCGCGCGCCTGCGGCAGGCCGACCGAAAGGAAGCGGGCGACGCCGTAGGCGACGGTGAGCCCGATCGCCCCGGTCGCCAGCATCCAGGCCGGGCTCGCCGTGGACGGGTCCGTCAGATTGTCGACCGCGGCCTTGTAGAACATCGGGTTGATGACCGAAACAAGCTGCGAAAGCAGCAGGAAGACCATCGCGATGCCCACGCGGGCGCGCATTTCGGGCTGGCCCTTGGGCCACAGATAGGGCGCCGTGCGCTGGATCGTCCGCCAGCCCTGCCCCTTCTGCGCCCCGGATGCCATCGCGTCCGAAATAGTCGTGCGTCCGCCGCCTCGTTTCATGGCCAGGGCCTCCCGTTCAACCGTCCCTACCTAAGGTCGATTGCCGGAAATGGCCAGAGGGCCGCGGGGCCTGCGTCGTGCGGCTATTGGGCCGCGCCCTCCTCGGGCAGGGTGAAGACCTGACCCGGATAGATCAGGTCGGGGTCCTTGATGAACTCGCGGTTCGCCTCGAAGATCTTCACGTATTGCAGGCCCGCGCCGTAGCGCTTGTCGGCGATGCCCCAGAGCGTGTTGCCGGGCTGGATCGTGACCGCCGTGAGCACGCGGCCCTCCGCCGCGGCCGCCTGCGTCTTGGCCTCGGCGGCCGCCAGCACCTCGGGCGCCTCGCGCTTGAACGG
>JAGRMO010000286.1:1723-3782 GCA_020441205.1 Maritimibacter sp. | reverse complement strand
GCCGTCTTCGTCACGCGAGAAGGTCTTGATGAAGGTCACGAGTTTCATGTGTTTTCCCCTTGAGGTGTGATGCAGACGCTCAGTGCGTCATGATGGTCATGCCGGACAGTTCGCCCGAGATTTTGTCGGCGAGCGAGGTGGTGCCGCCGGAAACAGAGGTCAGAACGGCGATGCCGAGGCCTACGATGGCGGCGGTCAGAACGACCCAGTCGACAGTCACCGCACCGTCTTCGTCACGGCAGAAGTTTTGGGCAAGCTGGTACAGTTTCATGTCATGTCCTTCCGTAAGCTCAGCTCGTTTCGGTCAGAGCCAACAGACCCCCGAACCGTCTGTGACCGATCCGTGCCCTGCTTGGCATGGGGGGAATACACACTTGGATTGGGGCGGGAGTTTGACGAGTTTCGTACGTTTTTGCGTGGTCGGTAAAAACACCGGTTTTGACCCCCTATATAATTGAAAATAAAAGAAAAATTTCGTTGACCAACCCGAAATTTCCGGGCATTTCGAGGGCAATCGCGATGCGCGAATCACGCACTTTTTCGCAGCCCAAAAGTAAAAACTGGTCGACGGGGGTATTTTTTGCGAAACTCCGCCTAATCAACATGATCCCGGGCCCATGCCCGGGGCACGAGGCAGTCGAACGATGCGTGGCAGTTTCTTCCCGACACTGGTCCAGTGTGCCTGCGCGGTTGCGCTCGCCTGTGGTCTCGCGCCCGCGCCCGCGCGGGCCGAAACCGCGGCCGCACCGGTCTATCCCGATTTCACCTTCCGGCGCGTCGTCGCGCCGCCGGCGGGGCAGGGGCCGAAGATCTCGGTCCAGATCGACCCGGCCGCCCAGGCCGCCTTCATCGCCTCGCGCCCGAAGCCCGCAGAACGCGCGCCGACACCCGAGCCCAGCACCGAAGAGATGCTGGCCAATGCCGCGGCCGCCAACGGCACCGCCGATGCCAGCGCCGCCCTGCCCACGGTCAGCGGCTGGGAATGGTTCTGGTCCGGCGTCTCGCCCGCGCTGTCCTCCTCCGGTCCCGCCAACGTCGCCCGCGCCCTCGCCGTGCTCGACGAGGCCGACAGCCTGCCGTCGCCCCGGCTCCAGGCGCTGCAGGACATCGCCAAGGCCCATGGCCGCGACATCCTCGCCGCCACAGTCGGCACCGATGTCTCGCCGGCGCTGGTGCTCGCGCTGATCTCGGTCGAGAGCAGCGGCAAGGCCACGGCCGAGAGCCACAAGGGCGCCCAGGGGTTGATGCAGCTCATCCCCGACACCGCCGCCCGCTTCGGCGTCGAGGATGCCACCGATCCGGTGCAGAACATCAAGGGCGGCGTCGCCTATCTCGAATGGCTGATGAAGAAGTTCGACAGCGATCCGATTCTCGCGCTCGCGGGCTACAACGCCGGCGAGAATGCCGTGGTCCAGAACAACGGCGTCCCCCCCTATGCCGAGACCCGCGCCTATGTGCCCAAGGTGCTCGCCGCCTGGCGCGTGGCGCGCGGGCTCTGCATGACCCCGCCCGAGCTTGTCACCGACGCCTGCGTCTTCGCCGTTCAGGGATAGCCGATGAACACTCAAAGCCCCCCGGTCGTGACCGGTCGCCCGCTGGTGCTCGATGTCGACGGCACCTTCCTTGCCACCGACATGCTGCTCGAATGCTTCTGGGCCGGACTCGGACGCGACCCGCTGGCGACGCTCACCGCCGCCGTTACCCTGATCGGCGACCGCGCCCAGCTGAAATCCGAGCTCGCCCGCATCGCCGGGCTGCGCACCGATCTGTTGCCGGTCAACCCGGGCGTGCTGGCCGTGGTCGACCGGGCCAGGGCTGAGGGCCGCGAGGTTGTGCTGGCTTCGGCCTCCGACGCCATGCTGGTGCGCAGCCTGGCCGCCGACCACGGGCTCTCGCCCCGTGTCTTCGCCTCCGACGGCGTGACCAATCTCAAGGGCGCGAACAAATCCGCCGCGCTGATCGACGCCTTCGGCGCGCGCGGCTTCGACTATGCCGGCAACGAAAAGGCCGACCGCGCGATCTGGGCCCATGCCGCCCAGGCGCTGGTGGTGAACGATCC
>JAGRMO010000286.1:0-1677 GCA_020441205.1 Maritimibacter sp. | reverse complement strand
TGGACGCCCGGCGCGCTTCTGAAGGCCTTCCGCCCGCACCAATGGGTCAAGAACGTCCTCCTGTTCGTGCCGCTCCTCGCCGGCCACGTCTTCACGCCGATGCCCTGGCTGGTGGCGCTCCTCGGCATGGTGGCCTTCTCGCTCGCCGCCTCCTCGATCTACGTGGTCAACGACCTGCTCGATCTCGAGGCCGACCGCCTCCACGCCACCAAATGCCGCCGCCCCTTCGCCTCCGGCAAGGTGCCGATCGGCGTCGGCATGGCGGCGGGGCTGGGCGCGGGGCTCGCGGCGCTCACCATCGCCGGGCTGATCGGCTGGGGCTTCCTCGGCGTGGTCGCGCTCTACATGACCCTGTCGCTCGCCTATTCGCTCTGGCTGAAGCGCCAGCGCTGGATCGACATCGCCACGCTGGCGGCGCTCTACACGATCCGCGTCATGGCCGGCGCGCTCGCCTCCGGCGTCGCCATCTCGGGCTATCTCCTCGTGTTCATCTACCCCGTCTTCGTCGCGCTGGGCGCGGTCAAGCGGATCACCGAGCTGACGCTTGCCAAATCCGACGAACGCCTGCCCGGGCGCGGCTACGGAAGGCCCGACCGCGGCGATCTGCTCAACATCGCCGTGCTCGGCATGGTCGGCGCGCTCCTCGCCTTCTTCGGCTATTCCTTCTCCGAACAGGCCGAGAGCCTCTACCCGACCCGCTGGCTGATGTGGGTCACGCTCCTGCCCATCGCCTGGTGGCTCCTGCGCATGATCCGCCTCGGCTGGGCCGGCAAGCAGGATTACGATCCCATCGTCTTCGCCATGCGCGACAAGCGCGGCATCGGCATCCTGCTGATCGCGCTTGCGATCATGTTCCAGGCCGCGGGGCTCTGGCAGGACTGGCTCGGCTGAGGTCGTCGCCCGACCGCGGCGCCCCTCTTGGCGGCACGCCGATATCGGCCTATGCAGAAGCCCAAACGACACGAGGCGAAAGATGACCGAGCGCACCTATGCGAGCCCCCCGGGCGGATTGCCGCCGCAGCGCGATCTGCTGACCGGAAGGGCGGTGTTCACCGAAGCCTATGCGGTGATCCCCGCCGGCACGATGCGCGACATCACCCTCATCGCCCTGCCCAACTGGGGGCTCACCAAGGTCTGGGTCATCGCCCGGCCGATGACCGGGTTCGCCGAGACCTTCTCGCATTACATCCTCGAGGTCGCCCCCGGCGGCGGCTCGATGGCACCCGAGCCCAACCCCGCCGCCGAGGCGGTGCTGTTCGTCACCGAAGGCCAGCTCGTCGTCACCGTCGCGGGTCAACCCTACCGCATGGGGCCGGGCGGCTACGCCTACCTGCCGCCCGGCTGCAACTGGCATCTCGAGAACCACGGCGACAACCCGGCCTTCTTCCACTGGATCCGCAAACGCTACATCCGGGTCGAGGGGGTCGAGCCGCCGGAGGCTTTCGTCACCAACGAACGCGATCAACTGCCGCATCCGATGCCCGACACCGCCGGGCGCTGGGCCACCACCCGCTTCGTCGATCCGCTCGATGTGCGCCACGACATGCATGTCACCATCGTCACGCTGGAGCCGGGCGCGGTGATCCCGTTTCTCGAAACCCATGTGATGGAACACGGGCTCTACGTGTTGCAGGGCAAGGGGGTCTACCGGCTCAACCGCGACTGGGTCGAGGTCGA
>JAGRMO010000008.1:3815-12484 GCA_020441205.1 Maritimibacter sp. | reverse complement strand
CGCGCGCGTTCGCCCGCGGCGGCGGCGCCGACCAGTACCACGAGGCCGGTGACCAGCGAGACCAGTGCGCCGTAGGTGATCGCGGCGGCCACCTTGCCCATGAGCTCGGTCACCGAGCCGATCGCGTCACGCACCGAAATGACGGTGATGTTAGGATAGGCGCGCGACAGATCGCGCATGATCGCGGCTTCCGAGGCCTGGTCGGCGTAGATCGTCGCGATCCAGCTGTGCGGCGCGCCGGTGAGTGTGCCCGGGTCCATCGCGATGGTGAAGCCCATGCCGGCGGTCGAGAAATCCACGGCGCGAAAGCTCGCGACCGTGCCGGTGATCTCGCGACCGAGGATGTTGAGCGTCATCTCGTCGCCGAGCTTGAGCCTGATCTCTTCCGCCTCGGTGGCCGAGAAGCTGATGAGCGGTGGGCCCGCATAATCCTCGGGCCACCATTCGCCCTGGGTCAGCGTCGTGCGCTCCGGGAGGGTTGCCGAATAGGTCACGCCACGGTCGCCGCGCACCACCCAGTGATCGCCCGCGACCTCGCTCGCCGGGCGGCCGTTGATCCTCGTGATCATGCCGCGCAGCATCGGCGCCTTGTCCATCCGCGACACGCCGGATGCGGCCCCGACCCGCGCGGCGAGGTCGTCGATCTGGTCGGGCTGGATATCGACGACGAAGAAGCTCGGCGCGACCTCAGGCAATTCGCGCGCGATCGCGCCGCGCAGGTTGTTGTCGATCTGCCCCACGGCGGCGAGCACCGAGAGGCCGAGGCCGAGCGAGACGACGACGGCCGCCGCCTCGCCGCCCGGCCCGCCGATGGCGGCGAGCGCCATGCGCAGGGCGGGCCGCCCGCGCAGAGCCGGGCGGGTGGCGAGCCAGCGAGCGGCGCGGGTGACCAGCCCGCCGACGACGACGAGCAGGAGAAAGGCCGCGAAGATGCCCCCGGCGGCGCCGAGGGTGATCCGGGGCGTGCCCGAGAAGCCGACGGCGGCGGCGACGAGGGCGGCGAGCAGCAAGGCTGTCCAGATCAGCGTCGCCCGCGCGGGTCTTGCGCGCTGGCCGGTGGCGGCGTCGCGATAGAGGGCGGCGGCGCGGATCTCCCGGGTCGCGGCCAGCGGCCAGAGACTGAACAGCGCCGCCGCCAGCGCGCCGTAGAGCGCTGCCTCGGCGAGCGGCGCGAGGTGCAGCGCAATCTCGGCCGGTATCGGCAGCGCGGCCGAGATGAGCGGGGCGAAGATAAGCGGAAGCCCCGCGCCGAGCAAGAGGCCCAACGCGATGCCGATGAGCGCGAGCAGGCCGATCTGGAGCCCGTAGACCGCGAAGATTGTGCGCCCGCCCGCGCCCAGCACCTTCAGCGTCGCGATGGTCGCGGTCTTCTCGGCGAGATAGGCGCGTACCGCCGCCGAGATGCCGACGCCTCCCACGGCGAGGCCGGCAAGGCCGACGAGGACGAGGAAGCGGCCGAGCCGTTCGATCGCGTGGGTCACCCCCGGGGCGCCGTTGCGGGCGTCGCGCCAGCGCGGCGCGCCGTCCGCGAGCGCCTCGGTGACCGCCTGTTTGGTCGCAGCCAGATCGGTGCCTTCGGGCAGATCGAGGCGGTAGAAGGCGTTGAACAGCGTGCCCTCGCGGATCAGGCCCGACGCGGCGAGATCGGCGGTGCGCACCAGCGTCGGCGGGCCGAAGGCGAAGCCGGCGGAGGTGTTGTCGGGGACCGAGACCAGCGCCGACATGACCACGAAGGTCTGATCGCCGAGGCGGAAGCTGTCGCCCGCCGCGAGGCCGAGGCGATCCATCAGCAAGGGGCTCATCGCCGCGCCGGGCTTGCCGTCGCGGCCCTGGAAGAGCGTATCCAGCGGCATCGGCGGATCGAGCTCCGGCGCGCCGAGAAGCGGCCAGGACGCGTCGACCGCCTTGACCTGGGTGAGCGCCCGGTCTTCGCCATCCGCCGTGGTCGCCATCGAGCGGAAGTCGATCACTTCCGACACGCTTTCGGCGATGCCGTCGAGGTAGGCCCGCTCGGTGGCGCTGGCCTGACGATAGGTGAATTCGAGCTGGGCGTCGCCGCCGAGCAGGGTCGCGCCCTCGCGGGCGAGGCCCGCCTCGATGCTCACGCGGACCGAGCCCACGGCGGCGATCGCCGCCACGCCGAGCGCAAGACAGGCGAGGAAGATGCGAAAGCCTCTGAGCCCGCCGCCAAGCTCGCGCCGGGCGATGCGAAAGGCGACCGGCCAGTTGACGCCCGCCCGGCTCATGCGTCGACCCGGCCGTCGGCGAGGCGCATCACCCGGTCGCAGCGTCCCGCGAGTTCGGGCGCGTGGGTGACGAGCACGAGGGTCGCGCCATGACGGTCGCGCAGACCGAACAGCAGATCCATGATCTGAGCGCCGGTCACGCCGTCGAGATTGCCGGTGGGTTCGTCGGCGAGCAGGATATCGGGGCGGACCACGGCCGCGCGGGCGAGCGCCACGCGCTGCTGTTCGCCGCCCGACATCTGCGCCGGGTAATGATCCTTGCGGGCGCCGAGCCCGACCGCCTCGAGCTCTTCGTGCGCGCGGGCGAAGGCGTCGGTGGCGCCGGCCAGTTCCAGGGGGGTTGCCACGTTCTCCAGAGCCGTCATGGTGGGGATGAGGTGGAACGACTGAAACACCACGCCCATATGATCGCGGCGGAAGGCGGCGAGCGCGTCCTCGCCCATCGCGGTGAGGTCGCGACCCAGCGCCGAGACCTTGCCGCCGGTGGCGCGTTCGAGCCCGCCCATGAGCATGAGGAGTGACGATTTGCCCGAACCCGACGGCCCCGTGAGCCCCAGCGTCTCGCCGCGCGCGACGTCCAGGTCGATGCCGCGCAGGATCTCGACCGGGCCGGCATTGCCCCGCAGGGTGAGGCACGCGCCTTCGAGCGCAAGGATCGTCTCGGCCATCTTCGGGGGGCTCCTTGGTGTCTGGTCTCGATATGGGCTCTGGTGGCGGCGATCCAAGGGCGCTCTGGCGCTGATGTTGTTCGGATTTTCGGCTGGGGCCGAGCCGGTCACGCTGCTCGCCTTCGGCGACAGCCTGACGCAAGGCTACGGGCTGCCGGCGGAAGACGGCTTCGTGCCGCAGCTTCAGGCCTGGCTGACCGGCCACGGCGCCGAGGTGGTCGTGGTGAACGGCGGGGTTTCGGGCGACACCACCGCTGGCGGGGCGAGCCGGATCGCCTGGGCGCTCACCCCCGAGACCGACGCGGTGGTCGTGGCGCTCGGCGGCAACGATCTCTTGCGCGGGCTCGACCCGGCCGAGACCCGGGCCAATCTCGATGCGATCCTGTCCGAGATCGGGGCCAAGGGGCTGCCGGCGCTGCTGGTCGGGATCGGCGCCACCGGGAATTACGGCGCGGGCTATGCGGAAGTGTTCGACGCGCTCTATCCCGAGCTTGCTGAGGCGCACGGCGTGGCGCTGTTTCCGTCCTTTTTCGCCGGGCTGGAGGCGGCGGGCGACCGGCAGACGGTGCTCCGCACGTATTTCCAGCCGGATGCGACCCATCCGAACGCCGCCGGCGTCGGCCTGATCGTCGCGGCGATGGGGCCGGCCGTGCTCGACCTTCTCGGCCAGGTCCGGTAGCGCGCGCGGCCAGAATGGTCGGCATTGTGCTACAGGATCTCCGTGATCCAACCCGATCGCTGTAACGCAAACGGTGGGGGGGATCGCGCGCGTAGGCAGGGCGCCCCCTACCCGACCGCCGTCCGGGGCCGCCCCGGGGCGCCGCCTTCGCAATTCAGGCGGCGGGTGATTCGTCCACCGTCGTTGCCGCGTCCGGGGAATGGTTAACGATACTTGCAGGATGCGCGGATTGACGCGCTCTGGGCATCAGACCGCCGAGAGCGCGGCGACTGTCCGCTGAAACGCGCGGACCGACTATCCCTTTAGGTAGGTGTCACATTCGTAAATTTGATGCCAAACCAAACCCCTGACGGTCGGAGGCTCCTTCTCGGCCGGAGTTTAAGGGGTGAGAACGTGAAGGTCTTGGTGGCGGCCCGCAAGAGCCTGGCCAACGATCTGGCCAAAGCGCTCGCGGCCGACGGGATCGAGGTTGAGGCTGTAACGGATGTTACGACAGCGTTGTCGCGGCTTGGCGACACGACCGGGATCGTGTTTCTCGACTACGCGATGCCCGGCCTCAGCGGCACCCGCGGCATCCTCGCCGTCCGCGCCCGGCTGGGCGAGGCGCCTTTGGGCGTGATCGGACCGAAACAGGGAGACGACATTTCGAAACCCGCCTTCACCGCCGGTGCAAACGGCGTCATTCCCGCCGATGCAGGCCCCGAGACGCTCGCCGCGGCGCTGCGGTTGCTCGGCCTCGGGCAGCGCTTCGCGATCTACGGCGGGCAGGTGCGTCCGGTGCCGCTGGAGGCGGTGGGCGCGCTGACCGAGCGCGAGCTGCAAGTGCTGCGCGGGGTCTGCGACGGAATGCAGAACAAGGAAATCGCGCATCAGTTCGGCATCCGCGAGGTGACCGTGAAGATGCATATGCGCGCGATCATCAAGAAACTTTCGGCCAACAACCGCACCCATGCGGCGATGATCGCCCGCGATCTCGACATCGTCTGAGGCGGGCGGCCGCTCAGTCCTCCGGCGGCGCCTTGTCCCAGCGGTCCGAGAGGATGCGCTGCGCGTCGCCATCGGGGTCGTCGTATTGATGCGACTTCAGCGACCAGAAGAAGAAGGCGAGCCCGACCCCGCCCAGGAGGAGCGAGATCGGGATCAGGTAGACCAGCACGTTCATCTGAAGCCTCGGAGCCGCAGGGCATTGAGCGAGACGGTGATGGACGAGAACGACATCGCCAGCGCGGCGGCGAGCGGAGTGGCGAGGCCCACCAGCGCGATCGGGATGGCGATGGCGTTGTAGGCGGCGGCGATGGCGAAGTTTTCCTTGATCCGCTTCGTCGCCGAGCGCGACAGCGTGACCGCGCCGGCGATGGGCGCGAGCGAGCGGCCGAGCAGCACGATATCAGAGACCACACGGGTGGCTTCGAGCGCGGTGGCGGGCGAGATCGAGACATGGGCGGCGGCAAGGGCGGCGGTGTCGTTCAGCCCGTCGCCGACCATCAGAACGCGCTGGCCGGCGCTCGCCAGCGCTTCGATGGCGGCCACCTTGTCTTCCGGCAGCATGCCGGCGCGGTAATCCTCAATGCCGAGGCGGAAGGCCACGTCCTGCACGGCCGCCGGCGCATCGCCGGAAATGAGCGTCACGTTCAGGCCCTGCGCCTTCAGGTCCGCCACCGCCTCGGCGGCGCCGTCGCGCAGGTTGTCGGTGAAGGTGAAGGCCACGGCGGGGCGCTTGCCGATCTTGAGATAGGTGGCGGTGCGGTCGAGCCCGCGGGCGCCGAGCCACTCGGCGCGGCCGAGGCGCAGGTCCTGCCCGTCCTCGGCGAGTGCCGAGATCCCGTGACCGGGCGTCTCCTTCACCTCCGAGATCCGGGCCGCGCGCAGGCCGGCCGCGGTCGTCGCCGTCACAATGGTCTGGGCGAGCGGGTGCGACGAGCCCTGGGCGAGCGCCAGCGCAAGCGCGAGATCTTCGTCGGTATGGTCACCCATGTTGTCGAGCACCGGCTTGCCTTCGGTGAGCGTGCCGGTCTTGTCGAAGACCACATGGGTCACGTCCGCCAGCCGCTCGGTGGCGGTGGCGGATTTGAGCAGCATCCCCTGGCGGAACAGCTTGCCCGAGGCGGCGGTGGTCACCGCCGGCACGGCGAGGCCGAGGGCACAGGGGCAGGTGATGATGAGTACGGCGACAGCGATGTTGAGCGACAGGCGCACATCCCAGCCCGAGATCACCATCCAGACGGCGAAGGCGGCCAGCGCCAGCAGGTGCACGGCGGGGGCATAGATCTTGGCCGCCTTGTCGGCGAGCGAGGTGTATTTGTTGCGCGCGGTCTCGGCGAGGGCGACGAGATCGGCCATGCGGTGCAGCGCGGTATCCTTGCCGGCGGCGGCGACGCGCACGGTGAGCGGGCCCGTGAGGTTCACCTCGCCCGCGTTCAGCATGTGGCCCGGGCCCGCGAAGACTGGCAGGCTCTCGCCGGTGAGCAGCGAGCGGTCGATCTCGCTCTCGCCGTCCTCGACCATGCCGTCGACGGGCACGCGGGCGCCGGGCACGACGCGGACGACATCGCCGATCTTGAGCTCGGCCACGCTGACCACCTCGTCGGTCCCGTCGGGCTTGATCCGGTGGGCGCGCGGCACTTCAAGCGCCGCCAGCGTCTCGGCGGCCGAGCGGGCGACCGCACGGGTGCGGTGGTCGAGATAGCGGCCGGCAAGCAGGAAGAAGGTGAGCGAGAGGGCCGCGTCGAAATAGGCGTGGTGGCCATGCATCGCGGTTTCGTAGAGCGACATGACCGCGGCCAGCAGGATCGCAAGAGAGATCGGCACATCCATGTTGAGCCGGCCGACCCGGAGCGCGGCCCAGGCGTTCTTGAAGAACGGCTGCGACGAGAAGGCGATGATCGGCAGCGAGATCGCCGCCGAAACCCAGTGGAACAGATCGCGCGTCGCGTCGGCCGCGCCGGACCAGACCGCGATCGACAGGATCATCACGTTCATCATGCCGAAGCCGGCGACGCCGACCCGCATCAGGATATCGCGCGAGCTCTTCTCGGTCGCGGTGGTGCTCAGCGCACCGGCGTCGAGCTCGTAGGCCTCGTAGCCGATCGAGGTGAGAAACTCGGCGAGCTTTTGCGGCTCGACCCCGGGATCTGCCTCGATGGTGGCGCGCTTGAGGGTGAGGTTCACCCGGGCCGAGCGCACGCCGTCGAGCTGTTGCAGGCTGCCCTCGACGCCGACGATGCAGGCGGCGCAATGAGCCGTGGGCAGCGAAAGCATGATCCGCTGCGCCTCCTGGCCGTTGCCGCGATAGCCTTTGCCAGCCGTGTCTTCGGCGATATGGGCGGCATCACACGCCGGGCAGGCGGAAACCGGTGCGGCCATGGCTCAGCTTTCCGGCAGGATGAGCTGGATGCGCTGGCGGAACGGCGTGCCGTTCGCCGCGGTGGCGACGAAGCGCAGTTCCCACTTGCCGAAGTCGAGCGGGTCGATGTCCGCGACATGGACGCCGACATCGTTCTGGCGGAAGGCCAGCACCTGATCGTCGGTGCGCTGGGTGGCCCGGCCGATGGTGGCCTCGATCGCCTCGACCCGCGCCGGCGCGCCGTCGGGCCCGATGATGGTGAGCAGCACCTCGTCGCCTTCGATGGCGGCGGAGACGTCCCAGTTCAGCGCCTCCTGCGCCTTGCGCTCGGCGTCGAAGGTCTGGCTCGCGATGTAGGAGTTCTCGACCTCGAGCCCGGGGAAAGTGCCGATGGCGTTGTACGCCATGAACACGTTGACCCCGATAATGAGCGCGAAGGCCCCCGCGAAAATCGCGAAGACCTTGCGCCCGGTCAGCGGCTTGCCGCCATCCTTGGTCTGGTTGAGTTCAGCCATGTCCCCCGTGGCCCCTGATGTGCTTCGGTCTACTGACCGGTGCCGTTGAAAACCGTGTCCTTCGAGGCGCGCTCACCGCTTTCGCCGTCGGTCACCCAGATCCTGATGGGCGTACGGTCGATGCGCGCTTCCTCCGAGCCCGCGGGTGCGGTCACGTAGACATGCACCTTGGTCTCTTCGTCTGCCTGGGCTTCTATCACGGTTTGCTCGCTGCCCTGAACAGAAACCGTGAACGGGCTTCCTTCCGGCAGAGAGACGTAGAACGGCCGCACGTCGCCATGTTTGTTGCGGATGCCGAGCTCGTAGCTGTTGCGGATCGAGCCGTCGGACATGGTGACATAGACCGGGTTGCGGTCGGGCCGGAGGGTGATCTGCATGTCCGGACGGATGAACAGGAGCACCACCAGCGCGACGCCTATCGCCGCCCAGAGGGTGAAGTAGAGAATCGTCCGCGGACGGAAGATGTGTTTGGTGATGTGGTGCACCGGCTTGCCAGCGGCACGTTCCTCGGCCTCGTCCTTGAGGGCGATGTAATCGATCAGGCCGCGCGGCTTGCCGACCTTGGCCATCATGTCGTCGCAGGCGTCGATGCAGAGGCCGCAGGTGATGCAGGCGAGCTGCTGGCCGTTGCGGATGTCGATCCCCATCGGGCAGACGTTGAAACAGGCGTTGCAGTCGATGCAATCGCCGAGGTTCTCGCGGTTCTTGCCCTTGCCGCGCGGCTCGCCGCGCCATTCGCGGTAGCCGATGGTGATGGTGTCTTCGTCCATCATCGCCGCCTGGATGCGCGGCCAGGGGCAGGCATAAATGCAGATCTGTTCGCGGGCGAAGCCGCCGAAGAAGAAGGTGGTGAAGGCGAGCACGCCGATGGTGCTGTAGGCAATGGCGGGCGCCGAGAAGGTGAGGAGCTGGCCAAGCAGGGTGGGCGCGTCGGTGAAGTAGAAGACCCAGGCGCCGCCGGTGGCGAGCGCGATCAGGAACCAGGCCACCCATTTGGTGATCCGCTTTCGGACCTTTTCGAGGTTCCAGTTCTGCTTCCACAGGCGCAGCCGGGCGTTGCGGTCGCCCTCGATCCAGCGCTCGACGAGGACGAAGAGGTCGGTCCAGACGGTCTGCGGGCAGGCGTAGCCGCACCAGACCCGGCCCAGCGCCGAGGTGAACAGGAACAGGCCGAGGCCGGCCATGATGAGCAGGCCCGCGACGAAATAGAACTCGTGC
>JAGRMO010000008.1:449-3798 GCA_020441205.1 Maritimibacter sp. | reverse complement strand
GATCTCGATCCAGAAGAAGAAGAACCGGCGGTCGGCGAGGTCGATCAGCACCGCCTGGTTGGGCAGGTTCGGCCCGCGATCCCAGCGGATCCAGGGCGTCAGGTAGTAGATGCCGAGGGCCACGGCCATGATCGTCCACTTGAGCGACCGGAACGTGCCCCGGACGCGGCGCGGGAAAACCGGCTCGCGGGCGGAGTACAATTGTTCTGGGGTGTCGGGTGCGTCGGTGGCCATGGTGCGCAATCCTGAGCTTAGGGTTGGGTCTCGTTGTATGGATCGGCTCTAGCGGTCACTTTGATATGGATCAACCGGCATCGCACCGGACCTGACCTATGCACTAAGCGTCTGTTTTGCTTGGCGATTAAACCTAAATCTTTGATATGACTTAAAAGTGATGGGGGGTATGTGCCGGCTTTCTCTTGAACCTGCGACAAACTGCCCCGACAGTGGGCGCACCCTCCCCGGAGATTGCGAACAGGACGGGCGGGCGCCATTTCGATGCCGGCGTCGGTGTGCCGTCCGCCCTTGCGGCGGACGGCACGGGTCCCGCCACGAGGCGGCCCCGGCCTCGCGCGCCCACGGCGGCTTTGACCTGTCTCGGAATTGCTGCGACAGTTTTCTACCGGGTCCGCCTGGTGCGGCATCCGCTGGGAGGAGACGCGCGCATGACCGACAAGCTCGACGCCCGGCCGGGCGAACCGGCGACGTTCGATCAGATGAGTGCGGCCGAGATCACCGCGCTTGCGCATCTCTACCGGGCCGAAGTCAGCCGGTCGACCGCCTGGCGCACGCGGCTCGATACCACGACCAACTGGGCGGTGGTCACGCTTGGCATCGCGCTGTCGATCGCCTTCGCCGCGCCCGAGGCTTCGCCCCTGCCCCTCGTGCTGGTCGGCATCCTCATCATCTTCTTCCTGATGCTGGAGGCGCGGCGCTACAGGTATTTCAACGTCTGGCGGGCGCGGACGCGCTGGATGGAGACCCGGTTCTTCGCCCCGATGCTGACCGAGCGCGCGCTCATGGCCGATTCGCGCGCGATGCTGGCGCAGGATTACGTGCGGCCCAGATATCACGTGACGATGATGGTCTCGGTGGGCCGGCGGATCCGGTCGAACTACCTGTGGATCCTGCTGATCCAGACCGTCGCCTATCTCGGCAAGCTGACCGTCCACCCGGTGGCGGCCGAAGATTGGGAGACGTTCGTGTCGCGCGCCGATGTCGGGCCGCTGCCCGGCGAGGCGATCCTCGGGCTCGGCGCCTCCTATGTCCTGTGCTGGACCGGGCTCGCGATCTGGAGCCTGCGCCACGACCGCAGCCGCCGCAGGAAGCACGACGGCTCGGTGCCGCTGTCGTTCGGCTGACGCCGCCGCCGTCCGGCGCGGCGGGGGCAATGTGAAAGGGCCGGGGATGACCCCGGCCCTTGGATTTTGTGGCACCGACCCCGGAGAAACGCGCGAACAGGATCAGGGGTCGGTGCCGGTCCGAGACTTTCGCCCCGGATTCCTATGTCTGGGCCGGCTTACTCGCCGCCGCCCCACTGGTGGACGAACAGAGCCACCGCGTTGATCTTGGCGTTCACCGCGGTTTCGTCGGCACCGGCGATGAAGCTGGTGTTCTTGCCCCAGGCCGGCATGACGCCAAACGGGCCGGTCTCGACGCTGTGCTTCACCGTCTCGGTGTCCGAGCCGTAGAGCCAGATCGCGTCGGTGAGGTTCGGCGCGCCCTGGGCGATGTCGCCGGTGCCGTCTTCCATGTGGCAAGCGGCGCAGTTGTCGGCGAACACCGTCGCACCGGCGGTCACGTCGCCCACTTCGTTCTCGAGACCCGAGAGCGAGCGGACATAGGCGACCACGTTGTCGATTTCCTCTTCGGCGAGGTAGTCTTCGCCAAAGGCCGGCATCTCGGCGTAATGGGCGTTGTCTTCGTCCTCGGTGTTGCGGATGCCGTGACGGACCGTGTAGGCGATCTCGTCGATGCTGCCGCCCCAGAGCCAGTCGTTGTCGCGCAGGTTCGGGTAGCCCACCGCGCCCGCGCCGCCCGAGCCATGGCACTGCGAGCAGTAGGTGGCGAAGGTGGCGGCGCCGTAGTTCGAGGCGTAGTTGTAGAGGTCCGACCCCTGTTCGACGGTGGTCAGGTCGGCCGAAGCCAGCTCGACCTCAAGGGCGCTGTTCATGCCCTTGAACTTCTCGATGTCGGCCGCGACGTTGGCGCGGGTCGAGAAGCCGAGCAGACCCGGGGTGGCCTTGCTGACCAGCGGCCAGGCCGGATAGGCAATCGTGTAGCCGATCCCCCAGATGATGGTGACGTAGAAGATCCACACCCACCAGCGCGGCAGCGGATTGTTGAACTCTTGGATGCCATCCCACTCGTGACCAGTGGTGTTGACCTTGGATTTATCGTCTTTACTCAAAGCCGGTCCTCCTTGACTGAGCGCCGGGATTACTCCCGGTCACCGGCAGGTTTGTCTTCGTGGCGGAAGGGAATGTTGGCCGTGTCTTCGTGGATCCGGCGGCTGCCCGGACGGAACGCCCAGGCAACCACACCGATGAAGAACACGAACATGGCCAGCAGCACCCAGCTGTCCGCGATGGCGCGGAAGATGGAATATGTGTCCTGACCCTGCATCATCCCCTCCTTACCGGCTCGCTACGGGTTCGAAGGTCTCGAAGTCGACCATCGTGCCGAGCACCTGGAGATACGCGATCAGCGCATCCATTTCGGTGGTCTCGGGCTGGCCGTCGAAGTTGCGCGCCTGCGCTCCCGGGTAACGTTCGAGAAGCGCGTCGACGTCGCTGTCGTCGCCATCCGGGTTGGCCTGGGACATGAAGTCCATGGCAACCGTTTCGGCCGCGAGCTGCTCTTCGGTGTAGGGAACGCCCACGAAGGCGTTGGTGGCCATCACTTGGGCGATGTGGTTGCTGTTCGAGCTGTCCGGCGAGATCGGCCGGTTCATCAGGAACGAGTACTTGGGCATCACCGATTCCGGCACCACGGACTGCGGGTCGGACATGTGGTCGACGTGCCACTCGTCAGAGTAGCGGCCGCCGACGCGGGCGAGGTCGGGCCCCGTCCGCTTCGAGCCCCACTGGAACGGGTGGTCGTATTTCGACTCCGCCGCCAGCGAGTAGTGGCCATAGCGCTCCACCTCGTCGCGCATCGGCCGGATCATCTGCGAGTGGCAGACGTAGCAGCCCTCGCGGATGTAGATGTTCCGGCCGGCGAGCTCGAGCGGGGAGTAGGGGCGCACGCCCTCCACATCCTCGATCGTGTTCTCGAGATAGAACAGCGGTGCGATTTCGACGATGCCGCCGACGGTCACAACCAGGAGCGAGAAGATGAGCAGAAGCGT
>JAGRMO010000008.1:0-293 GCA_020441205.1 Maritimibacter sp. | reverse complement strand
ATACCGCCGGTGCCACGCACCACGTACATCGGGAACTTCGCGGCCACGGTGTCGGCGAAGGAGTTCACGAGGAAGCCCTGCGCGTCGATCTCACGCCACATCAGACCTTCCATGATCCCGGTGACCCACATCGAGGCGGCGTAGAAGATGATGCCGATCGTGGCGAGCCAGAAGTGCCAGGAGACGAGGCGCGACGAGTAGAGGCCGGCCTTGTTCCACAGGCGCGGGAACAGGAAGTAGAGCGCGCCGAAGGTGATCATGCCGTTCCAGCCGAGCGCGCCCGAGTGCACGTG
>JAGRMO010000285.1 GCA_020441205.1 Maritimibacter sp. | reverse complement strand
CCGCCGCCGATGACCACCACCCGGGCCACCCCAGGCAGGGCGTCGCGCAGCGCCCGGGCATCCGTCGCGGTGCGCAGCGTGAAGACGCCTGCCAGCTTGGCGCCGGGAACGGCGAGCTGGCGTGCCTCCGTCCCCGTGGCGAACACTAGGCTGGCATAGTCGAGCCTCGCCCCGTCGCTGAGACTCACCTGCCGCGCCGCCCGGTCGATCCGGGTCACCCGTACGCCCAGATGCAGGCGGATCCGTTNTTCGGCGAAGAACACCTCGGCCCGGAGCGGTTGCAAGGGCGCATCCGCCGTTTTCATGAACGATTTCGAGAGCGGCGGCTTGTGGTAGGGATGATCGGGATCGGCCGAGATCAGGTCGATCTCTCCGCCGAACCCCTCCTCGCGCAGGCTCGCGGCCAACTGCGTGCCGCCGTGTCCGGCACCGACGATCACCACCCGGTTCGATGCTTCGGCCATCAGTGCCCCACCACCTGAAACACCGCGCCCTCGAGCGCCTCGGTCACCGCGATCTGGCAGGTCAAACGGCTGGACGCCTGCATCGCGTCGGAGGTGAATTCGAGCGTGTCGCGCTCGGCCTCGCCGATCGCCTCGATCCCGCCCGGCGCCTCGATCACCAGGCAATGGCAGGTGGCGCAGACGCAGGAGCCGCCGCATTCGGCAGCGATGCCGTCGACCCCGGCGCCGGTGGCCGCGAGCATCACGCTCTGACCCGGCGCGGCGTCGATCTCGCGGGCGTGGCCCGAAGGCTCGATGAAGGTGATCTTGGGCATGGGGACCTCAGATGAACTGGCGGCCGCCGTCGATCACGACGGTCTGGCCGGTGACGAAGCCGGCGAGCGGCGAGGCGAGATAGAGTGCGCCGCCCACCATATCGGCGGGGTCGGAGGCGCGTTGCAGCGCGCCGCGAGTGACGCCGTAGCTCGCGGCATCCTCGATCAGCCCGAGGCTCGCCTCGGTGAGGGTAAACCCCGGCGCGATCACGTTGACCCTTATGCCGTCGGCCCCGAGCTCGCGCGCCATCGACCGCGACATCGCGATCACCGCGCCCTTGGAGGCGACGTAGTGCATCCATTGCGGCGAGCCGGAAAACACGGTGGCCGAGGCGATGTTGACGATCGCGCCGCCGCCGTTTTCGCGCATGAGCGGCGTGAGCGCGCGCGACATCTGCCAGACGCCCTTCACGTTCACCGCCATGACCCGGTCGAACACCGCCTCGTCGATCTCCTCGAAGGGTCGCCGTTCGAGCCCGGCATAGATCGCCGCGTTGTTGATCAGCACGTCCGCCCCGCCGTAGGCCGCCCGCGCCGCCTCGGCGAGCGCTGCGCAGGAGGCGGCGGAGGTTACGTCGACGGTGACCGCCTCGGCGATACCGCCGGACGCGCGGATCAGCGCGACGGTTTCGTCGATCCCCTCGGGGCGGATGTCGGCGACGAGAAGTTTCGCGCCCGCCGCGGCGAAGCCCAGCGCGAAAGCGCGGCCGAGGCCCCCGGCAGCGCCCGTGACCACCACCCGCTTGCCGTCGAGCCCGAGACCGGTACCGGCGCGCGCGGTGGCCGGGTTTGCATTGCTCATATCGGTCATAGTGGCACCTCGTAGCTCAGGTAGATCGTCTTGTATTCGAGGTAGCTCTCGACCCCGTAGCGGCCCTTCTCGCGGCCGAGACCGCTCTCCTTCATCCCGCCGAACGGCACGTAATGGGATGAGCGGTGGATGTCGTTGAGCCAGACCGAGCCCGCCTCCAGCCCCTCGCAAAGCGCGAGCCCACGCGCGAGATCGCGGGTGAAGACGAAGCCCGCGAGCCCGTAGCGCGAGGCGTTGGCGAGGCCCAACGCCTCGGACGGGCTGTCGACCGGGGCGATGCCGAGCACCGGGCCGAAGGTCTCTTCGGTCATCACCAGCATCTGCTGGGTCGCGTCGGCGACGAGCGTTGGCGGGAAGTAGAAGCCGTCGTCGTAGCCCGCGCCGGTCACCCGGGCGCCGCCGATGAGAATGCGGGCCCCTTTCGCGCGCGCATCGTCCGACTGGCGGGCGGAATTGGCGAAGATCTTTTCGTTCACCAGCGGCCCGAGATCGCCTGTGCCGCCCGCGGGCGCGAGCGTGAGGGCGCCGGCCTTGCCGGCAAGACGGACGAGGACATCCTCGTAGACCGGGCGTTCGACGAACACCCGGTTGACCCGGTAGCAGAATTGCCCGGTGTTGGCGAAGCCGTGGCGGACGATGGCGTTGGTCGCCTTGTCGAGATCGGCATCGGCGCAGACGATGGCGGCCGACTGGCCGCCCAGTTCCAGCGTGAGCCGCTTCATTGTCTGGGCCGCGGCGGCGGCGATGGCCTTGCCGGCCGCGGTGCCGCCGGTGAAGGCGATCTTGCGCGGCACCGGATGGGCGATCAGCGCAGCCCCGATGCCGCGCCCGTCGCCCGTCACCACGTTGAACACGCCCGCGGGCAGCCCGGCACGATGGAAGATCTCGGCCAGCATCAGCGTCGACAGCGGCGTGTCTTCGGCGGGCTTCGCCACCACGGTGCAGCCCGCGATGAGCGCGGCGCCGAGTTTGAACATCAGCAGCGTGATCGGATAGTTGAACGGGGTGATCGCGACGACGACGCCGACCGGCTCGCGGGTAACGATGGTCTTCTCGCCCGGCGCGGCGCCGAGCGACATGGTCGCGGCCAGCCGCAGCCCCTCCTCGGCATAGACCTCGAGGAGGTCGGCCGAACGACCGATCTCCGCCACGCAGGCGGCGAACGGCCGGCCGAGCTCGGCATGCAGCATCCGCCCCAGCGCCTCGGCATTGTCGCGCATGGACTGGGCGAGCGTCTTCTGCAGCGCGACCCGCTCGGCCATCGGTACGCGCTTCCAGCGCTCGAAGGCCCGTGCCGCCGAAGTGACGGCGGCGTCGGCATCGGCCGCGTCGCCCAGGGGCACGGTATCGACCAGCGCGCCGGTTGATGGCGAGGTGATCTCCATCCGCGCGCCGGATGCGCCCGCGCGCCAGGTGCCGTCGATGAACATGTCCATGTTTGCGCCTCAGATCACATGCAAAAGGAGCGTCTTGCGAGTTTCGGCGAGCGTTTCGGTCGCCAGCCGCCGACCGACCTCGGTTTCGAGCCGGTCCTTCTGAAGTTCGAGCCGGTCGGCATAGCCGTGCGGCGTCATCTTGAACCAGTCGCAGGCCACCGCGACGCCGGTCACCGAGAACCGCCAGAGTTTGTCGGCGTCGCGCACGATGCGATCGTTGAGGTGGCGGGGCTCCGGACGCGTGTCGTGGCCGTCGATGATCTCGTTCACCTGGGCGATCACCTCGTCGCTCCAGCCGGTCGCGCGCATCGCCTCGGTGCCGAGCCGCACGCTTTCGGCCTCGTGCAGGTAGCGGACGTCGGATTGCAGCATGTTTGGGCCGGAGAAGCCCTTCTCGATGATGTCGTCGTGATCGATCGAATACCAGCCGATGTCGTGCAAGAGGATCGCGAGCGAGCAGACGTCGCGGTCGGCCTCGGGGTATGCGTCGAGCAGGCGCTGCGCGCAGGCGAACGAGAGCGGGATATGAACATCGTTCTTGCGCGCCCGCATATAGGGTTCGCAGGCCCGCCACACCGGGTCGAAACGGGCAAGATCAGCTTGTTTGTCGAGCATCGGGCGGATCTCCGGAGAAGTGCGGGGCCGCGCCGCAACGCGGCCCCGAGAGAAGCGCAGAGCCTCAGTCGAGCAGCGTCACCTTGCCGGTGTTGCCGTCGACCCGGATCCTCTGGCCGGTGACGATCTTCGACGAGCCGTTGCCGGTGCCGGTCACCGCCGGAAGGCCGTATTCGCGGCAGACGATGGCGGCATGGCTCATCATCCCGCCGATGTCGGTGACGGTGGCCTTGATCTTGCCGAAGACCGGGGCCCAGGAGGGCGCGGTGACCGGGGCGACGAGGATCTCGCCTTGCTGGATCTCGCCGAGCTGGTCGGGCGAACGCAGCACTCTCGCGAGGCCCTCGACCACGCCCGGGCTCGCCGCCATGCCCGACAGCGCGCCGTCGTCCTCGTCGGAGCCGATCCAGTTCTGGATCGATTCCGAGGTGATGCCCCAGAGCATGATCGTGAACGGCTCGGTGATGACCTCGGGCGGGTTGTTCAGCGCCGGCTGCGGCGGCTGGGTCGCCAGCGCGTCGACGATCCCGCGCCGGCGCTCGATCTCGGCCGGCCAGTAGCTCGGACCGATCCAGTCGCCGCCGGTCGCCCAGGCGTTGCCGTAGTCGAACAGCACGTCGCGCACTTCCTGCCGGGTGAGGTAGAACATTCCGTCCTCGGTCGGCCAGAACCCCTCTTCCTGAAGCAGTTTCGACAGCTCGCGCATCTTCCGCCAGAACACCGACATCGACCAATGCTCGATGTAGAAGTTGTGGTTCTCGACATAGGGGAAGACGACGCGGGCGAGACCCAGCTTGCCCTGGAACGCCTCGCGCGAGCCTTCGTCCATCATCGCCCCGTATTCCGAGGTGATCCGGTCGCGCTCGGCCACCAGCTCGGCGGTCGGCCGTTCGATGGTCTCGCCGGCCTCGGCGCGGATGATGTAGTCGCGCAGATAGCCCATCGGGATGTCGAGATGCTCGCACCAGTACTTGTCGGTCGAGTAGAAGCCGTTGCCGGAGGTGAAGTTGAACCAGGGGTCCTGCGCCGACGTCCAGGCGTCCAGCCAGGCCCTGCCATGCGGTGCCTTGGCCACGGCGGCGAGGGCCTCGTCGACGCTGCCCGATTTGAGCGCACCGGCCACGCCGAGCTCGATGGCGAGGCGGGCGAGTTTCTTGAGCTCGTCGTCGGGCCGGAACAAATCGCTGTCGACCCCCTGCACCATCTTGGCGATGGCCTGGTCGGGGATGGTCGGGAACTCGCCCTTCATGAAGCCGAAGAAATCGAGATAGGCGGCGTAGCCGAGGTTGAGAAACTCGAAGTGATACTGCCAGGTCTTGTAGAGCAGCTGGATGGCGGCATCGTAATTGGCCATCAGGTCGAGATGCGGGTCGACGCCGCGACCCTCGGTGATCCAGTCGATATGCACCACCTCGGGCAGTTTCTCGAAGCTGAGCGCCTCCATCTCGGCGATGTTGGCCTTCACCTTGCGGTGCCAGTTGTCGAGCAGGCTGTCCCAGTTCTGGAAGTAGTGCCCGGCGCGCTCGAGAAACTGCGGGATGCGGCCCTCGATCAGCTCAGGCGCCACCGCGATCGGCGACATGTAGCAATAGCCGTTGTGGATGCGGTAGTCGACGCCGTTGGCCGGCGGCACCAGGTAGTGGCGGGTGTTATACTGCCCGAGGCAGCGCACGGCGTATTCCACCGTGACCGCGTCAAACGGCTTGAACGGGTTCGGCCAGTGCTGGCTGTCGCAGAACCAGAACTTGGCGTCTTCCTTCTCCCTGAGGTTGGGCTGGAACGTGAGGTAATAGGGGTAAAGCTCTTCCCAGCCCTCGGCGCCGGCAGGCGCCTTGAGATCGTAGGCACTGGGAAACAACGGTGTTTGCGCGTCCATGTCGGTTCTCCTCCCTGAAAGACCGTGTTTCGTTGGTTTGCTTGGATGGGGGCCGCGGCTCAGCGCGACCCGATCGGGTTGTTCAGCGCGCCGACGATGCCCATCATGCCGGTGACATGCGCGGGCTTCGCCGCCGCCTTGGCCTTCTGCGACCAGACCGTTTCCGGCCGGGCCTGCAGCGCGAGCAGGTTCGCCCCCGCCGGCAGATCGGCGTCGATCGCCCATTCCACGTCCTGCGGGCAGCCGTTCTTCTGTTCGAGATCCTTGGCGAGACGGGCAACGGCGATGATCTCGGCATCCGACAGGCATTGCGCGCGGCGGCGTTCCTCGTCGACCGGGCGCTCCACCGTGGCGGCCGCGGCCGCGTCGGGCACCAGTTCGAGGTGTTTGTCCGAGATCCGCCGGTCGACCACCGCCATGAGCACCTTCTCCACCCGGTAATTGTCCGGGGTGACGACGCCGGAGACCACAAGCTCTCCGAGCCCGTATGAGGCGTCGATGACAATCTTGGTGCGGTCGCCGTTGAGCGGATCGAGGGTCATCGCGACGCCCGCGGCGCGGGCGTTGACCATCTTTTGCACGGCCACGCTCATCAGCACCTCGATCTGGCCGAGGTTGTTGTCGTGGCGGTATTTCATCGCCCGCGCGGTAAACAGCGAGGCCCAGCAATCGCGCACATGCGCGACCACGTCATCGGCGCCCTTCACCCAGAGATAGGTGTCCTGCTGGCCCGCGAAACTCGCGTCGGGCAGGTCTTCCGCGGTGGCCGACGAGCGTACGGCGACGGGCGTGTCCGCGCCGATCCCGGCATAGCCCGCCCGGATCGCCGCCTCGACCGCCTCGGGCAGGTGGTGCGAGCGGAACCGGACCTGGATCGCCTGCGCCGCGCGGTCGAGCGCGTCGATATCGTCGAAGTCGATCCGGCCGAGCTGCGCCACGATCTCGTCGCGCAGCTGGGTTTCGTCGAGCATGGCCAGATAGGCCTCGGTGGTGACGGCGAAGCCGGGCGGCACCGCCACGCCTCCCTTTGTCATCTCCCCGAGCGAGGCGCATTTGCCGCCGACCCGGGCATGGTCGGCCTTTCCGATCTCGTCGAACGGGAGCGTGTAGAGACCGCCGCTCATGCCCGTGTTCCCCACTCGACGTCGACCTTCGCGGGAACCCGGAACGAGATGTTGTGCAGATAGGTGATGTTCTGGCCTTCGCTCAGCCGCAGATCGGGGAACCGCCGGGTGAGCTCGCGCAGCATGATCCCAAACTCAAGCTTGGCGAGTTGCGAGCCGAGACAGAAGTGAATGCCGTAGCCGAAGCTCAGGTGGTTGCGGGCGCCCTCGCGGTGGATGTCGAAACTCTCGCCGTTGGCGAAGGCCGCGTCGTCGCGGTTGCCCGAGCCCATGATGAGCAGGATGTCGGTGCCCTCCTTCACCGCGACGCCACCGATCTCGGCGTCGGCCTTGGCCTTTCGCCGCCAGGCGACGATCGACGGCGCGTAGCGCAGGATCTCTTCGGTGGCGGCCGGGATCAGCGACGGGTCGGCGACGATGGCGTCCCAGTTGTCGCGATGGGTGAGCAGGGTGATCACCGCGTTGGCCATCAGCGTGGTGGTGGTCTCGTGGCCGGCGAACAGCACCGAATACATCACCCCGGCGATCTCCTCGTCGGTGATCTCGGCGCCCTCGGCCTGCAGCTTCACGAGGTCCGACGGCAGGTCGTCGCCCGGCGTCTGCTTGCGCGCGGCGACGAGGCCCCGGCAATAGGCCCAGTACTCGACCATCTTGTGGGCATGGGGGATCTGTTCCTCGTCCGAGAGGTTGCCCCAGGTCAGCAGCGCACGGCTGATCGCCCAGTCCTTCACCTTCGGCACGTCGGCGGCGGGAATGCCCATGAGTGTGAACAATACGAGCGCCGGCACCTCGTAGGCCACTTCGCGGAAGAAGTCGGCCCGACCGTTCGGCGCGATGCCGTCGAGCTGGCGCGCGACGATCGCCTCGATCTGCGGCTCGATCGCCTTGAACCGGCGCGGCCCGAAGGCGCCCTGCACGATCTTGCGGATGCGGGTGTGGTCGGGCGGCACCCGGGCGGACAGGCCCGAATAGGCGGTGAACCCGCCGTCGCGCATGATCCGCTTGCCTTCCTCGCACATCGGCCGCATCGGCGCCTGGGCGTTCTCCGACGAAAATGTCTGCCAATCGTCGAACACCGCCTTGATGTCGGCATGACGGGTGACAACGACGTAGCCGGTAGCTTCGTGGAAGAACACCGGGCTTTCGGCCCGAAGCGACTGCCAGATCGCATGCGGCGCATTGAGATTGAACGGATCGAATCCCCGTTCGATTCCATGGGCTTCAGCAACGCTCATACGATCTCCTCCCATCGGTGTGCGTTTTCGGGAATCATCCTAGGGCGGCAATCTGTGGTTTATCTTTGGGCCTCGGAGCGGCGCGGCGCCGGGGAGGCTCGAACACAAATCGGGGCCAGACACCGCCCGGTTTGTGCCGGGGTTTCGGTCGATCTGCGTGAACAATGCCAATGTCCCGCCCGGGTGCGCCCGATCAGAAACCGGCGCCCCTATCCTATGCCCTGGACTTCCCGTCCCGCTCGGATGCCCTGGCGGGCGTGCTCGGCGAATTTGCCCCCGCTCGTTTGCGCGAGCGGCGACGACCTTCACATCGGCAGACGTCCGACCTGTGTTCGCCCCGCCGACCGCCCCTGAAATCCAAGCGACCGGCTGAAGCGTCGGAAGTAATGACTGTGTCGATGCGTTGCGAGAAATCCACCAAAGTGGAGCAGGCTAGAGGACTGGAGAGACACAAACCAGAGAGACCGGGCCAGGCCCGCTCCGCGCCCGGACCGGTGCAAAGCCCCACCCGCATAACCCTCGAAAACAACGAGAAATTTCGGCCGCCACCGCACGCGGAGAAACAGTTCCCAAGGGCAAGTGGCGGAGGGGATGGGCCTAGCGTCGAACGTTCTCTTCATCAGAAGCAGCGGAATCCATTCTGTCACACGGGTCATAATCGCCCAGCCAAACCGCTGCGGTCCGCGCCCTATGGTCGTGAACTCGGCATGGGGATTCCACCATTCGCGCACCGGATTTCTGCACCTTTGCCGGCCGAGGCGCCGATCTCGGTCAAAGGACCTCAGAACCCGATCATTCC
>JAGRMO010000284.1 GCA_020441205.1 Maritimibacter sp. | reverse complement strand
CATCGGCGATCAGGTCATGCGCGGCCCGAAGCAGGTCGAGCTGCCCGTGAATGTCGCCGATGGCGTAGATGTGCATCTGTCAGGTCCGACCGGAGGAAGCCGGGGGTTTCACACCCCCGGACCCCCGTGAGGTATTTCCGGCAAGAAAAAGTAGGCGCGGCGCAGATCCGGGCTCAGTGGCCGCGGCCCGGCGGCAATTGCCCCGCCGGCTCAGTCCAGCGAGGCGAGGAACCCGTCCACCGGCAGCACCGGGCGCAGGATCGCGGCCAGCTCGTCGAGCGCCGGATCGTCGGGCGCGAACAGCGCGTAGCAGACGAAATCCTGCACGATCGCGCCCTGCTGTTCGTAGCCGTAGCGCAGATACTCGGCATTGGGGTCGACCTCGAACCAGTAAGGGTCGACATTCTCCACCGTCTCGGCCGCCGAGCCCTCGACGGTGTAACCGGTGCGATCGCGGTTCTGCCATTGCCAGACATGGACGAGCTCGTGCGCCATCACGATCGACGACGGGAACGGCACCGAATCGGGGAAGCCCGCGAAGGTATCGGCGAGGTAATAATCGTAGGAAAAGAACACCTTGTCCTTCAGCACGAAGGCGGCGGGCCAGCTCCAGTAGCGCCGGGTCGAGCGTTTGCGTTCGCAGATGTCGGGCGGCGGCACCCAGGGCTCGGTGACCGATCCCGGCCCTGCCGTCGCCGCCCGCATCCTGGGCAGCGGCAGCACCCCGACCCCGGCGGTCACGGTCACCGCCTCGGTGTCGAGCGTATCGCCGAACAAACCCTTCGCCACCGCCGTCTCGGCGGGAGACAGCGGCCGCGCGCAGGCGGCGAGAAGCACGAGACCGAGGAGCGGCAGCCGGGTCATGGCGCGAGCCTGCGGCTTTGGCGAAGGGAGGTCAACCGGCTTCGCACCAGCGCCGCCGGCCAGGCCACGCAAACTCGCCGGTCAGGCCCGGTCGGGCCGGATGCGCCAGACCGCGATGCCCAGCCAGGCCATTGCGACGACGATCAGCACGGCGCCGATCAGAACGAACAGCGGCGGCGCCCCGAACAGCAATTCGGCGAGAATCCCCAGCGGCATGAGCATGCCGGCGAAGGCCAGCCACGAGACCCAGCGCGCGGAGGTCTCGCCGATGGGGAGCTTCCAGACGAGGTAGCCGACCAGCACGTTCAGCAAGGCGAACAGGTTGCCATGCACATGGGCAAGGCGCGCCTCGAAATGTTTGCCGATCGCATAGTCGGCCACCCATTGTTCCTTGCCCGGTGCGAAATCGCGCAACCAGATCAGCAGGAAACCGTAGGCCATGAAGGAAGCGAGAAACAGCAGGCCGCCGGCGATGTTGAGTTTTCCACGGGTCATGTCGCGGTCCTTTCGGGATCATCAGGTCGCACCGCACCATGCGGGCGAAGTTATATCGATATAACACTGTTATACTGATATAACGCGGAGCCCGACGGGACACAGGCGACACGACGCCACACCCTCGGCCGGAGCGCGGCAGGACCGCACACCCCGGGCGCCTGGCGGCCGGCCTGCGTCGGGTTGAACTGAGCGGATCTGGTCCGGTGCGGGTCCAGCGCCCTCACACCATCCCCGGCAGCACCAGATCGGGCGGGCGCACGCCGATCGCATGGGTCTGGATGTTGAAGATCACCTTCTCGCCCATCTCGACCCGCCCCTCGCGGGTGGCCGAGCCCATGTGCGGCAACAGCACCACGTTGTCGAGCGCCCTGAGCCGCGGGTTGCCCTCGGTGCCGTGTTCGAACACGTCGAGCCCCGCGCCGGCCAGCTCGCCGGTGCGCAGCATCCGGGTCAGCGCGTTCTCGTCGATCACCTCGCCGCGCGACGTGTTGACGATCACCGCGTCGGGTTTCATCAGCTTCAGCCGCCGCGCATTCATCAGATGGAAGGTCGAGGGCGTATGCGGGCAGTTGATCGACAGGATGTCGACCCGGCTCACCATCTGGTCGAGGCTTTCCCAATAGGTCGCCGCGTATTCCGTCTCGATCTGGGCATGCAGCCGGTGGCGGTTGTGGTAATGCACCTCCATGCCGAAGCAGCGCGCCCGGAGCGCCACCGCCCGTCCGATCCGGCCCATGCCGAGGATGCCGAGCTTGCGGCCCTTGATCCGCCCGCCGAGCATCGCCGTCGGCGCCCAGCCCGACCAGCTGCCCGCCTGCATCTGCGCGAGCCCCTCGGGGATCCGCCGCGTCACCGCGAGGATCAGCGCGATGGTCATGTCGGCCACGTCGTCGTTGAGCACGCCCGGCGTGTTGGTCACCTCGATCCCGCGCGCCGCCGCCGCCGCCACGTCGATATGGTCGACCCCCGCCCCGTAGCTCGCGATCAGCTTGAGCCGCTCGCCCGCGCCTTCGATCAGCTCGGCGTCGATCCGGTCGGTGATCGTCGGCACCAGCACATCCGCCCTGGCCATCGCCGCCGCCAGCGCGGCCCGGTCGAGCGGTCTGTCGTCCGGGTTGACGGTGACGTCGAACAGCTCGGCCATGCGCGCTTCGACCGTCTCCGGCAAACGTCGCGTCACGACAACACTGAGACGCATTTGCCCCATATGCTCCTCCCGGCCCTTGAAATTTCCGTACCCTCGGGCATCGTGGCATTGAACGCGGGATCGTACAAGCGCCGGGACAGGCGCGGGGCGCAACTCCCGCCGGGCAGACGAGCAGGACATGGCACATCGCGCAGGGGTTTACCTCGGAACGATGCTCACGCTGATCGCGCTGGGCTGGCTGATCGCGGCCGCGCCCGCCGCCCGCGCCCAGGATGCGAGCCCCCCCGCCGACACCGCAGAGACCGCCGACGCCGAAACCCGCGGCCCGGTCACCAACCTGCCGCTGCCCCGCTTCGTCTCGCTCAAGGCCGGCACCGCCAACATCCGCCGCGGCCCCTCGACGACCCACCGGATCGACTGGGTCTTCACCCGCGCCGGCATGCCGCTCGAAGTGCTCGGCGAATACGAACACTGGCGAAGGGTGCGCGATCACGACGGCTTCGGCGGCTGGATCCACTTCACCCTGCTGACCGGCGCGCGCAGCGGGCTGGTGACCACCGATCTCGCCCCGCTCTACGCCCGCCCCGATACCGGCGCGCCGATGAATGCCCAGCTCGAGGCCAACGTCATCGTCGCACTCGACAAATGCGCCCGCGACTGGTGCCGGGGCAAGGTGGGCGGCGCGCGCGGCTGGCTGCGCAAGGCCGATATCTGGGGCGTCGGCGCCGACGAGACCTTCGACTGACCGGCCCGCTGCGCGCACCGCAGTCCGACCCTTGCAGAACCTGGCGCGCCTGGACTATCTCCATGCCCGGAGGGCAGCATCCATGACCACCGCGACGCGCATGAACATCTCCGCCGGCATCGCCTCGGTCTCGGTCGCGCTGGTGCTGGTGGCGCTGAAGATCTGGGCGCTGGGCGAGACCCATGCGCTCTCGGTCGCCGCCTCCCTCGCCGACAGCGCGATGGATCTCATGGTCTCGCTCGGCGGGCTCGCCGCCATCGCCTATGCCGCCCGGCCGGCCGACGACGACCACACCTATGGCCACACCTCGGCCGAAGATCTCGCGGCCCTCGGCCAGTCGCTGTTCATCCTGGTCTCGGCCGGCGTCATCGGCTGGGCCGCCATCGCCCGCCTGCTGGCCGCCGATCCGGAAGCCCTCAACCACCAGGGCCGCGGCATGGTGGTGATGGCCGTTTCGATCGGCCTCACCGCCGCGCTCGTGCTCTGGCAGCGCCGAGTCGCGCGCCGGACCGGCAGCCGCGTCGTGAAGGCGGATTCGCTTCACTACCTCGGCGATCTCATCCCCAACCTCGGCGCGATCCTGTCGCTCTGGGCATCGGCCGCCTTCGGGCTCGGCCAGATCGACAGCGTCGTCGCCCTCGGCGCCGCGGTGATGCTGGCGGTGGGCGCGATCCGCATCTTCAAGGGCGCCTGGGACGCGCTGATGGACCGCGCCGCCCCCAACGAAGTGGTGGCCGATATCGAGCGCATCGTCGCCACCTGGCCCGGCGTCTATGGTCACCACGATCTCAAGACCCGCATGGCCGGCTCGAAGACTTTCGTGACCGTCCATGTCGAGCTCGACGGGCGCAAGACGCTCGACGAGACCCACGCCACCGCCGCCGCCCTGCGCCGCGCCCTCCTGGCCGCGGTCCCGGGCTCGGACGTGATGATCCACCAGGACCCGAAGGGCGTGACCCCGCATCCCGACGACCCGTCGCGGAACTAGCGCTCCAACGGCCCTAGTCGATCTCGATCACCGCCGCATCGCCGTCGGTGAACCAGGGATCGCCCGCCACCGAATGTCCGAGCCTGGGCTCCGAGACCGCGAGCGACGGCCTCAGCGCCGCCCCCGCGCCCACGAGGTCGCGCGCCAGCGTATCGCGCTCGGCGTCGATATTGGGGTCGAT
>JAGRMO010000283.1 GCA_020441205.1 Maritimibacter sp. | reverse complement strand
ATCGCCATTCTCGACATCGGCACCTCGAAGATCGGCTGTCTGGTCCTCCGCTTCGACGGGCCCGAACAATTCCGCGAAAGCGACGGCGTGCGTTCGCTCGCCGGCCAGTCGGCCTTCCGCATCATCGGCGCGGCCACCACCCGCTCGCGCGGCGTCCGCTTCGGCGAGATCGACGCGATGGCCGAGACCGAACGCGCGATCCGCACCGCGGTGCAGGGCGCCCAGAAGATGGCGCAGACCCGTGTCGACCACGTGATCGCCACCTTCGCGGGCGCCCGGCCGCGCAGCTACGGGCTCGCGGGCTCGGTCGAGCTCATCGGCAGCACCGTGACCGAGGACGACATCGCCCGCGTGCTCGCCTCCTGCGATCTGCCCGACATCGGCGAGGGCCGCGAGGTGCTTCACGCCCAGCCGGTCAACTTCGCGCTCGACCACCGCTCCGGCCTGTCCGATCCCCGTGGCCAGGCCGGCAACCGGCTCTCGGTCGATATGCACGTGCTCACCGTCGACGCCGACGTGGTGCGCAATGTGCTCTACTGCATCCGTCGTTGCGACCTCGAAGTCGCCGGCATCGCAAGCTCGGCCTACACCGCCGGCATCTCTTCGCTGGTCGAGGACGAGCAGGAGCTGGGTGCCGCCTGCATCGACATGGGCGGCGGCGCCACCGGCCTGTCGATCTTCATCAAGAAGCACATGATCTACGCCGATACCGTGCGCCTCGGCGGCGACCACGTGACCTCCGACATCTCGAAGGGCCTGCAGGTTCCCTGGGCCACCGCCGAGCGGATCAAGAATTTCTACGGCGGTGTCTACGCCACCGGCATGGACGACCGCGAACAGATCGACATCGGCGGCGAGACCGGCGATTGGGAGAAGGACCGCCGCACCGTCAGCCGGTCGGAACTGATCGGCATCATGCGCCCCCGGGTCGAGGAGATCCTCGAAGAGGTGCGCGAACGGCTCGACGCGGCCGGCTTCGACCATCTGCCCTCGCAGCAGATCGTGCTCACCGGCGGCGCCAGCCAGATCCCCGGGCTCGACGGGCTCGCGCCCAAGATCCTCGGCCAGCAGGTCCGCCTCGGCCGCCCGCTGCGCGTCCAGGGTCTGCCGCAGGCGGCGACCGGCGCCTCTTTCGCCTCCGCCGTCGGGCTCTGCCTCTTCGCCGCCCATCCCCAGGACGAATGGTGGGATTTCGACATCCCGGCCGAAAGCTACACCGGCCGCTCGCTCCGCTGGGCGATGAAATGGTTCAAAGACAACTGGTAGGACATGGCCCGGTGGCTGCGCAGGCTTCTCATCTTCTGCCTTCTCGGCGCGGCGCTGGTCGCGGCCGGCTGGACCGGCCTCGGCCGGATCGGGGCGGGGATGTGCGGCGTCTCGGCCGAAGCGACGCGCGCCATCGCGCCGCAGACCGGCACGGTCGCGGTGGTCTACGAGTACAATTGCGGCGCGACGACGGATTTCGCCACCCATGTGTCGATCCTGAAACCGGGAGCCACGCCGTTGGGGCCCGGCAATGTCTTCGTCGCCGACACCGACCATGGCCGCGCCGAAGCGGCGCCCTGGGGCGGGCCCTGGGCCGCGTTGCGCTGGACCGGGCCGGAGGCGCTGGAGCTTTCCTACGATGCCAGCGCCCGGGTGTTCTCGTCCGACCCGAAGGTCGCGGGCGTCACGATCACTTTCCTTCCGGTCGCCCGGTGAGACCGGATACGCAGAGATAACCAACGGGCGAAAAGCCCACAAAAGAAGACCAATCGAGCAGAGGTACCCCCATGAACGATCTTTCCCCCGCCGCCTACGACGCTCTGGCCCATGCCGTCTGGGGCGGGCTGGCCGATGCCGGCATCGCATACGAACAGCGGTTCGAACTCGCCGAGGCGATCCTCGACGAGATGATCGGCGTCTTCGCCGAGGAGGGCATCGCGCTCAACGGCGCGCAGAAGGCGATCAAGCTTGCTTTCGATCCGGCCCGGCGCCAGCCGGCCTCGCCCGTCAACGCCTGAGCGCGGACGGTCGGTGTGGCGGCGGTCGGCCGCCGCCCGGCCCCGACGCCGTGTCGGGCGGGCTCCGCCGGTAGGGTTGGAGCCCCTCAGCGCAGGCCCGAAGACGGCTTTGCCACACCCCACGGCGTATCGGCCGGCGGGGCTTGCCGAATCTTGTGGTGCCTGCCAAATAGCGTAGATGCCGAGCGGGAATCCCCCATATTTAGGGGCTCGCTCCAAGATTTGTGGGTGACGCGCATGGCAAACGCGGTTAGATTCGGGGCAACGGCGGTGCCCGTCCCGAAGCGGCGGGACCGGACGGCTGTGACGATGCGCAGGCGAGAAAAAGGACAGGCGGGAAGACCATGACACTCAATCTCACGATGCCCGGCGACGAGGATGACCTGAGGCCGCGGATCACGGTCTTTGGCGTCGGCGGCGCAGGCGGCAACGCGGTCAACAACATGATCGAGAAATCCCTCGAAGGGGTCGATTTCGTCGTTGCCAACACCGACGCCCAGGCGCTGCAGCAGTCGAAGGCGCCGAGCCGCATCCAGATGGGCGTGAAGGTGACCGAGGGTCTCGGCGCGGGCGCGCGCGCCAGTGTCGGCGCCGCGGCGGCCGAGGAGTCGATCGAGCAGATCGTCGATCATCTCGCCGGCGCCCACATGTGCTTCATCACCGCCGGCATGGGCGGCGGCAC
>JAGRMO010000056.1 GCA_020441205.1 Maritimibacter sp. | reverse complement strand
TCGGCGGCAACGCCGAGGCGGCCCGCCTGGCGGGGCTCCCGGTGGCCGCGCTGCGCCTGTCGGCCTTCGCGTTCACCGGCGTCGGTGCGGCGCTTGCGGGGCTCATGTACGCGAGCCGGGTCGCTTCGGCCAATCCGACCCAGGGTGACGGCCTGATGCTGACGGCGATCGCCGCGGTCTTCCTCGGGATGACGCTCACCCGCGACGGGCAGCCGAAAGTGCTGGCCACGCTCGCGGGTGTGGTCGTGCTGGGGGTGCTCGACAATGGCCTCACGCAGATGCGGGTCGACAGCTATGTGCGCGAAGTTCTTGTGGGCACGATCATTCTCGTCGCGGTCGGTCTGAGCGCGCTCGGCCGCCGCGGGCTGTCGTTGCGAGGCGGGGCGCGGTAGGCAGGCGCCCGACGCCGGCTCACGTTGTAGCGGAAGCGGGCCGGCAATACGCAGCTTGGGCACGCCGCAAGGGCGTCTCCCATCATCATCAACCGACCGTGCGCGATCGGCGCTGGCCCGCCGGCCGAACGACGGCCGTCGCCCCGGTGGGGCCCGCTCGACAAACGTCGCCAATGCGCCGCCCACACCTCGGGCGCCTCGCTCGCTAATGCTGTCCGCTGACGACGGCCGCGACCTCGGACGCCTTGTCCTTCAGGGCCGGCAGCAGCTCGGCGGCTCGGGTCTCCGACAGGCGCGGGGTGATGGTCGAAATGGTGACGGCCAGATAGGAAGGGCCATTGGCGTTCGGGACGGGCACGGTCAGGCCGGCGACGCCGATGAAGGTGACGTTGCGCGACCAGCCGTAGCCATTCGCGCGCACGAAATCGACTTCGTCGCGCAGCCCGTCCGGCGTGGTCTCGAGAAACAGCGCCGGGTCGCGGGAGGCGCGGGCGATGATATCCTCGGCCTCTTCTTCCGGCATCGCCGCGAGCAGGGCGCGGCCCGAGTGTCCGCTGACCAGGGGGATCGCCTGGTTGGTCGAGACCACATGGGTCCGGATCGGGTAGGCGCCCTCGCAACGCAAGAGATAGGTGGCGTAATCGCTGCGCCGCATCGCCAGATAGACGGTGTCGCCGGTGAAATCCGCAAGCGCCTGGATCAGCTGCCGCAGCTTGCTCAGATCCTCGACCGGGGACGGGGCGCTCAGGCCCATCTCGTGGATCAGGGGCGCGAGCTGGTAGCGTCGGTCCGCCGTGCGGCGCACGAAGTTTTCGGTCACCAGGGTCGAGAGGATTCGGTGAACCGTGGGTCGCGACAATCCGGTGTTTTCGGTGATATCCTTCAGGCGCGCGCCATACGGGCCCTGACGGGCCACCTGCCGGAGAATCTCGCAGGTCCGCTCGACGACCTGGCTCTTGCCCTCGTTGACGGCCACCCGTCGACACTCCATCCCAGAAAAGACCGTATGTTGGACTATGTTTCCTCTTTTTGCCGGGGATGCAAACAAATTATTGAAACTTGAAGTCCGCTGGGTGAAATACCTGCCACGCGACAATCCGGCATCAGGGAGGGGATATCCATGCAGCGGTTCGAAGGGCAGGTGGCCGTCATCACCGGCGGAGCGCGCGGCATCGGTCTCGGGGTCGCCCGGCGGCTCGCTTCCGAAGGGGCGCGGGTCGCGATCTGGGACCTGCGCGGCGCGGCGGCCGCGGCCGAGACCCTTCCGGGCGCCGTGGGGTTCGAGGTGGACGTGAGCGACGAGGCCTCGGTGGGCGCCGCGCTCGAGGCGACCGAGCGGGCGTTCGACAGGATCGACATTCTCGTCACCGCCGCCGGCATCACCGGCGAGACCCGCCCGGTCCAGGGCCATCCCTATGCCACCTGGCGACAGGTGATCGACATTCATCTCGGGGGCGTCTTCCTCTGCGCCCGCGCCGTTCTCGACGGGATGGTGGCGCGTGACTATGGCCGGATCGTTACCGTGGCGTCTGTCGCGGGCAAGGAAGGCAATCCGAACGCGTCGAGCTATTCCGCCGCCAAGGCCGGGATCATCGGCTTCACCAAATCATTGGGCAAGGAGCTTGCCGAGACCGGCGTGCGGGCGAATGTGATCGCGCCTGGCCTGATCGATACGCCTTTGATGGAACAGCTGCCGCCGGAACAGGTGGCCTTCTCGCTATCGAAGATCCCGCAGAATCGCTTCGGGACGATCGAGGAAGTCGCGGCGATGATCGCTTTCGTCGCCAGTCCGGAATGTTCGTTCAACTCGGGCTCGGTCTTCGACATTTCGGGCGGACGGGCGACCTATTAGTCCGATAAGTGGACACAAGATCGTCTCTTGCGATTCGTCGTCCGGATGATGAACTTCGAGATATCTTCTTGAAAATCTGAGTTTATCCCACGGAAAGAAGCGATTTTCGGAACGCATCTCAGGCTATCGCGAAAAAAAATTTTCAGGATGTCCGTATGGCGGACTAATGAATTTGACCCGTGCAATTCCCTGCGGCATTCTGTCACACGTTCTGGGGCGCATGGCTGTGAGGAGCGCGCCGCTGGGAGGAAAGCTTCGGCTTGAAACGCAATAGCAGGGCGCAGGCCCGTCATGTGTGACGCCGGTTCCGTCCGGGGTGACGCAGCCGGGACGGTTCCGCCTTCAGGAGGAAGACACATATGGTCCATCGCAATTTCCTTGCCGTCTCCGGCCTCGCGCTCATGACGGCCGTCCCGGCCTTCGCCGAAGACACGTTCAAATTCGCCATGATCGACCCGTTCTCGGGGCCGGCGGCGATGGTCACCGAGCGGATCGAGAACGTGCTGCGCTATTCTGTCGACGAGGTGAACGCCGCGGGCGGGATCAACGGGCAGCAGATCGAGATCCTGACCTTCGACAACAAGATGAGCCCGCAGGAAACCGCGATCCAGGCAGAGAAGGCGATCGATGCCGGCGCCCGCATCCTGCAGACCAGCGTGTCGTCGGGCAACACGTTCGCGCTCGTGGATTTCGTGAAGAAATACAACCGGCGCAATCCCGACAACAAGGTCATCGTCTTCGACGGCGCGTCGCACGATCCGGCGATCACCGGCGAGAAATGCAGCTACTACAGCTTCTCGTGGGTGCTGAACTCGGAGATGAAGACCAAGGGGCTCGCCACCTATCTCGCCACCCGCGACGACATCACCAAGGTGTTCCTGCTGAACGCCGAGGGCTCGTCCGGCCTGACCACGCGCGATCTGGTGAAAGAAATGGTCGGTGAGGCGCGGCCCGACATCGAATGGGTCGGCGACGATATTCACCCGCTGCAGAAGGTGACCGATTTCGCGCCCTATATCGCCAAGATCCGTGCCTCGGGGGCCGATGCGGTCATCACCTCCGACTGGGGGGCCGACATCGCGCTGGTGCTGAAGGCGGCGGGCGAAGGCGGGCTCGACATCCCGTGGTTCACCTATTTCACCACCGGTCCGGGCGCGCCCACCGCGATCGCGCAGGCCGGGCTCGACGGGCTGGTCTATTCCGCCTTCGACGGCGACGCGGGCATCGTGAGCGACGAGCTCAAAGCCTTTGAAATGGCCTATCGCGAGGTCACTCAGCAATCCGCCAGCGCCTTCCCGGGCGATACTTCGGCCATCCGCGGGCTGGTCGCTGCCGCCGCGGCCGCCGGCTCGAACGATGCCGATGCGCTGGTTGCGGCCCTCGAGGGGATTTCGCTCACCACCGTCTACGGCGCCGAGGCCGAGATGCGGCCGGACGACCACCAGATCCTCGCGCCGATGGCGATCTCGCGGCTGGTGTCGGTGCCGCCGACCGGTCTCGACGAGGAGGGGACCGGCTGGGGCTGGGAAAACGTGGCGCTGATCCCGGCCGATCAGGTTACCCTGCCGTCGACCTGCGCCATGGACCGCCCGTAACGCGACGAACGGCCCGTGCCGGCAGGCCGGTCCGAACGATCCAACAGCGGGTCCGCCGCGTGCGGACCCGCGTATCCACCCGCAGGTTCCCGGAGGAGACGGCCCATGTCCATCAGCTACCCCTTTCGTGTCGTGACCGACGGCCTGGGCTTCCCCGAGGGCCCGGTCGTCCTGCCCGACGGCACCGTCATCGTCTGCGAAATCAAGTCGCGCTGTCTGACAGCGGTGCGCGCCGACGGGACCAAGGAGGTCGTCGCCCGGCTCGACGGCGCGCCCAATGGCGGGGCGGTTGGCAAGGACGGGGCGCTCTACATCTGCAACAACGGTGACGGTTTCGCGTGGGGCGATCCGGGTGGGGTGACGCAGCCGGTGGGGGGCAATCCCGGCTACAGCGGCGGGCGGATCGAGCGGGTCGACCTCGCCACCGGCGCGGTGACCGAACTCTACCGCGAGGTCGGCGGCCACCCGCTGCTCATGCCCAACGATATCGTCATCGACCGCGACGGCGGCCTGTGGTTCACCGACCACGGCATGCGCGAGCCGCGCGCCTTCCTGCATGGCGGGCTCTACTACGGCGCTCCGGACGGCAGTTTCGTCACCGAGGTCGCCTATCCGATCACCACCGCCAACGGGGTCGGCCTCTCGCCCGACGAAAAGACCGTCTATGTCTCCGAAACCGAGACCGGCCGGCTCTATGCCTACGCGGTGACCGGACCCGGCACCATCGTGGCTCCGAACCCGTTCGAGCCCGCGGGGCCGGTGCTGGCCCAGGTCGAGGGCTTCAAGCGCTACGACAGCCTCGCGGTCGAGGAGAACGGAAATATCTGCTGCGCCGGCCTCACGCCGGGCTGCATCACCGCGATCTCGCCCGACGGCAAGGAGGTCGAGACGGTGGACATGCCCGACGCCTTTTCGACCAACATCGCCTTTGGCGGCCCGGACATGCGCACCGCCTATGTCACCCTGTCGGGGTCGGGCCAGCTCATCGCGGTCGACTGGCCGCGGCCGGGGCTGAAACCCAATTTCTCGGGGCTCTGAGCGATGGGCATCGACGTCCTCAGCTTTTCGATCCTCAACGGCATTCTCTACGGCATGCTGCTGTTCCTGCTCGCATCGGGCCTCACCCTCATCTTCTCGATGATGGGGGTGCTGAACTTCGCGCATGCGAGCTTTTTCATGGTCGGCGCCTATTTCGGATATGCGCTCTCGGGCCGTATCGGCTTCTTTCCGGCGCTGATCGTCGCGCCCGTGCTGGTCGGCGGCATCGGTGCGCTGGTCGAGCGCTACGGGCTGAGGCGGGTGCACAAGTTCGGCCATATCGGCGAACTGCTGTTCACCTTCGGTGTCGCCTTCGTCATCGAGGAAGCGATCCAGATGGTCTGGGGGCGTTCGCCGCAGAATTTCGAGGTGCCGGCGGCGCTCGACTTCACCGCCTTCACCCTGTTCGGCACCGGCTACCCGGCGTTCCGGGTGTTCATGCTGGTCGTGTCGCTGCTGATCTTCGGCGGGCTCGCGCTGCTGCTGACGCGCACCCGGGTCGGCCTCGTGGTGAAAGCCTCGCTCACCCATCCCGAGATGGTCTCGATGCTCGGCCATAATGTGCCGCTCGTGTTCATGGCGGTCTTCGGCGTGGGCTCGGCGCTGGCCGGGATTGCCGGGGTGATCGCCGGGCCGCTGCTCGTCACCCAGCCCTCGATGGCGGCCGCGATCGGTCCGATCCTGTTCGTCATCGTCGTGGTCGGCGGGCTCGGCTCGCTGTCGGGGGCGTTCATCGCCTCGCTGCTGGTGGGGTTCATCCAGACCTTCGCGGTCGCGATCAACACGTCGGTCGCCGACGTGTTCGGGCTGTTCGGCATCGACACCGCCCCCACCTTCCTCGGCCCGCTGTTCACCGACATCTGGTCGGTGAACGTGGCGCAGATCGGTCCGGTCGTGCCCTATCTGCTGCTGGTCCTGATCCTGTTGTTCAAGCCGTCCGGCCTGATCGGCAAGCGCGCCTGAGGAGATCGCCTTGGCCAACACCGTTCTCGAAAACGCCACCGCCGCTCCCGTCGCTCCCGAAGAGCCGCATGTGCTGCGGTCGGGCGAGACCTTGCCCTGGATCGTGGTGCTCGTCGCGCTGGTCGCGCTGCCGCTGGTCTTTACCGGCGGGTCGCAGATCTCGACCCTGAATTACCTCGGGGTGATGGCGATCTTTGCGCTGTCCTACAACCTGCTGCTCGGCCAGACCGGCCTGCTTTCGCTCGGGCACGCCACCTTCTTCGGTCTCGGCGGCTTCGCGGCGACCCATGCTGTGCTGGGCTTCGCCGAGGCCGGGGTCAACTTTCCGCTCCCGCTCATTCCGCTGATCGGCGGCGTCGTTGCCTTCGTTCTCGGCATCTTCGGCGGCTGGCTCGCCTCGGGACGCGGCGGCATGCCGTTCGCGATGATTACGCTCGGCCTGTCCGAACTGGTCTATTCCGCCTCCAACCTGTTCCCGTCGCTCTACGGCTCGGAAGAGGGCGTCTCGATGGACCGGATGGACCTCGGCTCGTCCTTCGGCATGGATTACGGCGCCAATTCCCACATCTATGTCATCGTCGCGGACTGCCTGGTGATCTCGGCGGTCGTGCTGAAATACTTCACCACCACGCCGCTCGGCCTGCTCACGAACGCGGTGCGCGACAATGCCGAGCGGGTCGAGTTCCTCGGCTTTTCCGCGCGCCGGGTCAGGATGTGGGCCTTCGCGGTGGCCGCGGGGTTCGCCGGTGTCGCGGGCTCGCTTGCCGCGCTCAACGTCGAGATCATGACCGTGAACGAACTCGGTGCGGCCACCTCCACGCTCGTGCTGCTGATGACCTACATCGGCGGCACCCGGACCTTCTTCGGCCCCGTCCTCGGTGCCGTGGTGATCGGGCTCATGCGGATCTGGCTCTCCGACATCACCCCGGCCTGGATGATGTATTTCGGCCTTCTGTTCATCTTCGTGGTCATGGCGGTGCCCGGCGGCCTGGCCGAGATGCTGCAGGGCGGGCGCCGGCTGATCACCTCGGGGCTGCTGAGGGCGCAGCTTCGTCCGCTCGCCGGCGTCGCTCTCGCCGGGGCGGTCGGCTTCGCCGGCACCGTGATCCTCGTCGAGCTGGGCTATCGGGCCGGCCTCGATGCCAGCCTCGGTCCGGCGATCCGGATCCTCGGCCTGCCGCTCGACACGACGCGCCCGCTGTCCTGGGGGCTGGGCCTCGTGCTGGTCGCGGGCGGCGGCTGGGCGCTGCGCCAGCAACTGGACGCGCTCGCCACACGCCGCCACGCGCTCGCTCAACCGCATCGGGAGGCCGTGCAATGACCAACGCGATCGAGATCGAAGACCTGCGCAAGTCATTCGGACCGGTGGAGATCATCCGCGGGGTCAATCTCGAGCTGCGCCGGGGCGAGCGTCATGCGCTGATCGGACCCAACGGGGCCGGCAAGTCGACGCTGTTCCACCTGATCTCGGGACGCCTGCCCGCGACCTCGGGCAAGATCCGGCTGAACGGCCACGAGATCCAGGGCAAATCGCCGGCCGAGATCGCGCATGCCGGGCTGTCGCGCAGCTTCCAGATCACCAACATCTTTCCCGAGATGACGGTGCTCGAAAACCTCCGCTGCGCGGTGTTGTGGAAGCTTGGCCACCGGTATTCGGTGCTGCGCCCGATCCGCCGTCTGCGCGACGTCAACGCCGAATGCGAGCGCCTGCTGGTCGAACTCGGCCTGCAGGACCGGCGCGCCGAGCGTGCCGACACGCTCACCTATCCCGAACAGCGTGCCCTCGAGCTGGGGCTCGCGGTGGCGAGCGGCGCCGGGACGCTGCTGCTCGACGAGCCGATGGCGGGCATGAGCCACACCGAAACGGCCGCGGCTCTCGACCTCATCAAGCGGGTGACCGAGGGCAAGACGCTGCTCATGGTCGAACACGACATGGGCGTCATCTTCGAGGTCGCCGACCGGATCTCGGTGCTGGTCTACGGCGAGATCATCGCCACCGGCACGCCCGAAGAAATCCGCGCGAACCCGGCGGTGCAGGAGGCCTATCTCGGCACTGCCACGGAGGAGGCCGCATGACCCGCCCCGAACGCGAAATCGCGGCCGACGAATTGCTCGGCATCCACGGGCTCCATGCCTGGTACGGCAAGAGCCACGTGCTGCACGGTGTTGATTTCTCGGTCAAACGCGGCGAGATCGTGAGCCTGCTCGGGCGCAACGGATCGGGTCGCTCGACGCTGCTCAAGGCGATCATGGGGGCGATCGCCACCCGTGGCTCGGTCACCGTGAACGGCGCTGAAATGGCCGGCAGGAAACCCCATGAAGTCGCCCGCGCCGGGATCGGCTATGTGCCCGAAAGCCGCGACATCTTCCCCGATCTCACGGTGCGCGAGAACCTGTTGCTCGGCCAGAAGGCCGGCGGTGGCGGAAGCTGGTCGATGGACGAGATCTTCGATCTCTTCCCGGTGCTGCGCACCCGCGCCGATACCCGGGCGGGCGTGCTATCGGGCGGAGAACAGCAGATGCTGACGATCTGCCGTACGCTGATCGGCGACCCGCAGTTGATCATGGTGGACGAGCCCACCGAGGGGCTCGCGCCCAAGATGGTGGCCGCCGTCGGCGAATTGCTCGAACGCATCGCAGCGCGGGGCGTCTCGATCCTGCTGGTCGAGCAGAAACTGGTGATCGCTCTCGACATCTGTCACCGGCTCTACGTCATGGGGCACGGCGAGATCGTCTTCGAAGGCACGCCGCAGGATCTGACCGCCGCGCCCGACGTGCGGGCCGAATGGCTGGAGGTATGACCATGACCCGACCCGTCGCGCTCGTCACAGGTGCTCGTCAGGGCCTCGGCCGCGCCATCGCGCTCGCGCTGGCCGGACGCGGCTTCGATATCGCCGGGCTCGACCTCGTCGTCGACGAAAAGGCCGAGGCGCTCGACACCGAACTCGCCGCGCTCGGCGCCCGATCCTGGATGGGTGCGATGGACCTCGCCGAGGTCGAGAGCCACGCCGCCGCGCTCGACGCGGCCGAGGCCGCGCTCGGCCCGCTCAGCGCGCTCGTCAACAACGCAGGCATCGCCGCGCGGCCGCTCACCGACATCCTCGATCTCGGCACCGAGGCCTTCGACCGCAATCTCGGGGTGAACCTGCGCGGATCGTTCTTCCTGACCCAGGCGGTCGCGCGCCGGATGATCGCCGCGCCCGCCGCGGCCTACCGGTCGATCACCTTCATCACCTCGATCGCGGCGAGCCACGTGTCGACCGACCGCAGCCCCTATTGCGTGTCGAAGGCCGGGCTGTCGATGGCCGCGCAGCTCTATGCCGACCGGCTCGGAGGCGCGGGGATCGCGGTGCACGAAGTGCGCCCCGGGTTCATCCGCACCGAGATGACCGGCTCGGCGCCGGTCGCCAAGATCGACGCCTATATCGAGACCGGCGCCGTCGCGCAGCGCCGCTGGGGGCAGGCCGACGATGTCGGCCACGTGGTCGCCGCACTCGCTGCCGGGGTTCTGCCCTACGTGACCGGACAACCGATTTACGTCGACGGAGGGTTTCACATCCCCACCGCCTGACACCCGGGGCCCTGGCCCCGCCACATGAAGCGACCAAGCCACCCGCCGGCCCGTTCCGGCGGCCCGGAGCCCTTGCGGGGTCTCCGACGGGGAGGTCTTTGCCGAAGGAGACCGAGATGCTCGATGACAAACCCTACCGCGCCGGCACCGTCGAGGTGGACGGCGTGACCGTGACCTACCGGGTGGCGGGGCCCGACAACGACCGCACGCCGCTGGTGATGGTGCATGGCACCGCCGGCAGCATCGACGGTCATTATGGCTATTTGTTCCCGATGATGGCCTACCGCCAGCGGGTGATCGCGCTCGATTTCGTCGAGCCGGCGGGCGCGACGCTAGAGCTCGACCAGCTTGCCGCCCAGGTGAAGGCGGTGATCGAGGCCGAGCTTCCCGGCCAGGCGGTCTCGCTCATGGGGTATTCGCTCGGCGCCGTCGTCGCCGCGCAGGTGGCGGCCGACCTGCAGGAGCGGGTCGCCAACCTGATCCTGATCGCGGGCTGGCTCAAGACCGATACGCACCAGATGATGCGCAATCATGTCTGGGCCCGGCTGCGCGCCGAGGGTTCGCCCACGCTCACCGAATACATGACCTTCTGCGCGTTTTCGCCCGCGTTCATGAACATCAAGACGCTCGACGACATGCGCGACGCGGCGAAGATGCTCACCATCACCGGATTCGTCGACAAGCAGATGGATCTCAACGCCCGGATCGACATTGCCGCCGCCTGCGAGACGATCCCGGCCCGCACGCTCTGCATCGGCGGAACCTACGACATGATGGTGCCGCGCCACCATTCGAAGCAGCTCTTCGGCGCCATTCTCGATGCGCGCTACACCGAGGTGCCCGCAGGCCATGCCGTCGTGCACGAACGGGCGGCCGAGCTCTTCTATCATATCGACCTGTTCACCCGCGCCCCCGAGACCTACCCGGCCGGCACGATCATTCCCGCGCAGAAACCCTGAGGAGGGACAGCACATGACCACCGAGACACCGATCCTGATCGTCGGCGCCGGGTTCGCCGGCATCGGCATGGGCATCCGGCTGCGCCAGACCGGGCGCGAGGATTTCCTCATCATCGAACGCGCCGATGACGTCGGCGGCACCTGGCGCGACAATCACTACCCGGGTATTGCCTGCGATGTGCCCTCGCATCTGTACTCGTATTCCTACCTGCCCAATCCCGACTGGAGCCGGGTGTTCAGCCCGGGGGGCGAAATCCAGGCCTATATCCAGAAATGCGCCCGCGACGAGGGGCTGATGGACAAGATCCATTTCGGCACCGACATGCTGTCGTCGGTCTGGGACGCGGAGGCCGGCCGCTGGGTGGTCGAGACCTCGAAGGGCACCTACCTTGCGAGGATTCTCATCACCGGGACGGGGCATCTCGCCGACGGTCACATGCCGGATATCGAGGGGCTCGACAGCTTCACCGGCGAAGTCTTCCACTCGGCCGCCTGGAACCACGAGGTGCCGCTCGAGGGCAAGCGGATCGGTGTCGTCGGCTCGGGCGCTTCGGCGATCCAGATCGTGCCCGAGATGCAGAAGCTCGCCTCCGAGCTCGTGGTGTTTCAGCGCTCCGCACCCTACATGATCCCGCGGCCGGACCGGGCCTTCACCGCGGGCGAGCGGCGGATGTACCAGCGCGACCCGGAGGCCGTCGAGGCGATCCGGTCCGAGATCTTCTGGTCGGGCGAATACAACTTCGCCCAGCGCCGCAACATTCCGCGCTTCCTCGAAGAGGCCAAGACCATGGCGCTGGGCCACCTTGCGGCCCAGGTTCCCGATGCCGCGATGCGGGCGAAGCTCACGCCCGACTACGAGATCGGCTGCAAGCGCCTGTTGATCTCCAATACCTATTTTCCGGCGGTAACGGCCCCGAACGCGACGCTGGAGACCTCCGCGCTCGCGCGGGTCGACGGCGCGACGGCCTACGGCGCGTCGGGGAATGGCTACGCGCTCGACGTGCTGGTCTTCGCCACCGGTTTCGAGGCGGTCCGGCCGCCCTTCGCCAAGCGGATTTTCGGCGCCGAAGGGATCAGCCTCGACGACCACTGGACCCAGGGCATGCAGGCCTACGACAGCATCGCCGTTCACGGCTATCCGAACCTGTTCATCATCAACGGGCCCAACACCGGGCTTGGCCACAACTCGATCGTCTACATCATCGAGGCGCAGGTGGACTACATCCTCGGCGCGCTCGATGCACTCGAGACCGGGGGCGTTGCGGTGATCGAGGCGCGCCAGGATGCGGAGGACGATTACATGGACCGGCTTCACGGCCGATCCCAGGGCACCGTCTGGCTCGCCGGCGGATGCAAGTCCTGGTACGTCGACCAGCGCTCCGGGCGGCTGACCCTGATCTGGCCGGATTTCGCGCATTCCTTCCGGGACGAGAACGGCACGTTCCACCCGGAGGGCTACGACATGACCAACCACGTGGCAGCAGAGTGAGGAGCGACGATGCTTGAGGGCAAAACGATCATCGTAACAGGT
>JAGRMO010000055.1 GCA_020441205.1 Maritimibacter sp. | reverse complement strand
CGACATGATGAAGGTGAAGCGCGCCCTCGAAGGCACGTCGTCGCGGCTCATCGGCCCGAACTGCCCGGGCGTCATCACGCCCGACGCCTGCAAGATCGGCATCATGCCCGGCCACATCCACAAGCGCGGCTCCTGCGGCGTGGTCTCGCGCTCGGGCACGCTCACCTACGAGGCGGTCAAGCAGACCTCCGATCTCGGCCTCGGCCAGTCGACCGCCGTCGGCATCGGTGGCGACCCGATCAAGGGCACCGAACATATCGACGTGCTCGACATGTTCCTCGACGATCCCGAGACCACCTCGATGATCATGATCGGCGAGATCGGCGGCACCGCCGAAGAGGAGGCCGCCGAGTTCCTCGCCGAACAGCGCAAGAAGGGCCGCTGGAAGCCGGTCGCGGGCTTCATCGCCGGGCGCACCGCCCCTCCGGGCCGCCGCATGGGCCATGCCGGCGCCATCGTCGCCGGCGGCAAGGGCGATGCGGAATCGAAGATCGAAGCGATGAAGAAGGCCGGCATCGTCGTCGCCGACAGCCCCGCCACGCTGGGCGAAGCGGTGATGAAGGCGATCGCGGCCTCGAAGTAATCACTCCCGCGCGCGCTGCCTCCCGGGTGGCGCGCGCAAATTCATTTGTCAGGTGACCTCATGACGGAACAGAGCCCCAACGACCAGTTCAAAGCCAGCTCGTTCATGCAAGGCCACAACGCGGCCTATCTCGAACAGCTCCAGGCCCGTTACGCCAACGACCCCAGCGCGGTCGACGAGGCCTGGCGGCAGTTCTTCGCCGAGCTCGGTGAAGACGCCGGCGCCGCGCAGGCCGAGGCGAGCGGCCCGTCCTGGGCCCGCACCGATTGGCCGCCCACCCCGGGCGGCGATCTGGTCTTCGCTCTCGACGGCCAGTGGCCCGAAGAGGTCAAGCCCGCCAAGGTCGCCGAGAAGGTCGCCGAGAAGGCCAAGGAAAAATCCGTCGAGATCAGCGAGGCCCAGGTCCGGCGCGCGGTGCTCGACTCGGTCCGCGCCCTGATGATCATCCGCGCCTACCGGATCCGCGGCCACCTCGCCGCCGACCTCGATCCGCTGGGGATGCATTCGAACGGCGACCACCCCGAGCTCGACCCGAAGAACTACGGCTTCGCCGAAGCCGACATGGATCGCCCGATCTTCCTCGACATGGTGCTCGGCCTCGAAATGGCCTCGATGCGCCAGATCATCGCCATCGTCCGGCGCACCTACTGCGGCACTTTCGCGCTGCAATACATGCATATCTCCGATCCCGAACAGGCCGGCTGGCTCAAGGAACGGATCGAGGGCTACGGCAACGAGATCGCCTTCACCCGCGAAGGCCGGCGCGCGATCCTCAACAAGCTGGTCGAGGCCGAGGGCTTCGAGAAGTTCTGCCACGTCAAGTTCATGGGCACCAAACGCTTCGGCCTCGACGGCGCCGAGGCGCTGGTGCCGGCGATGGAGCAGATCATCAAGCGCGGCGGCAATCTCGGGCTGAAGGAGATCGTCATCGGCATGCCGCACCGCGGCCGCCTCTCGGTCCTTGCCAACGTGATGTCGAAGCCCTACCGGGCTATCCTCAACGAATTCCAGGGCGGCAGCTTCAAGCCCGAGGACGTCGACGGCTCGGGCGACGTGAAATATCACCTCGGCGCGTCCTCTGATCGCGAGTTCGACGGCAACAAGGTCCACCTCTCGCTCACCGCCAACCCCTCGCACCTCGAGGCGGTCAACCCGGTGGTGCTCGGCAAGGTCCGCGCCAAGCAGGCCCAGCTCGGCGATACCGACCGCACCCAGGTGCTGCCGATCCTGCTCCATGGCGATGCCGCCTTCGCCGGCCAGGGCGTGGTGGCCGAGGGCTTCGGCCTCTCGGGTCTCGTCGGCCACCGCACCGGCGGCACGATCCACATCATCGTCAACAACCAGATCGG
>JAGRMO010000282.1:2978-6886 GCA_020441205.1 Maritimibacter sp. | reverse complement strand
ACGTCGGCGCCGGCGATGTCGGCGTAATCGTTGGTGCCCTTCAGGCTCGCGTCGAACTTGTCGACCGGGCCCGATTCCGCGATGTCGAGCGCCTTGCCCTGGGGGGTGCCTTCGGCGATGTCGAACAAGACGACGTCGCCGAGTTCCTTGAGCGCGGCGAGGTGGGCCAGCGTGCCGCCGATCTGGCCTGCGCCGATGAGGGCAATCTTGGGTCGAGCCATGGTCATTCGGTCTCCGATCAGGTTGTTCCGTGCGCGAGTGGGTAGCGCTGTCGCCTGCGTCGCGCAAGCCCGGCACCGCGCGGCGGCGCGGTTTCCGGGTTCCTGAGCGGATATGTTTGCGCTAATCCGGGGGCCGCGCGGCTCTGCGAAGGGGCCGGCGCGGCGCCAGGTGCGGATTTCGCGCCGGGGTGATTCCCGATCGGGGCCACGAGGGGCAAGGTACATGGGCATGGAGGGAACGGCGTTCTGGCTGCTGGCGGTGGTCGCCGCGTTTTTCGTCGGAATGTCGAAGGGCGGGCTGCCGATGGCGGGCACGGTGGCGGTGCCGATCCTGGCGCTCGCGATCAGCCCGGTGACGGCGGCGGGGCTCCTGCTGCCGGTCTATGTGATCTCCGACATGTTCGGGCTCTGGGCCTATCGCAAGGAGTTCAACCGGCGGGTGCTGGCGATCGTGGTCTCCGGCGCGGTGGTCGGGATCGGGCTCGGCTGGGTGGTGGCGGCGCTGGCCACCGGGGCGGACGAAGAGCGCTGGGTGACGCTGGTGGTGGGGCTCATCGGGCTTGCCTTCGTGCTCAACCGCCTCGTGCAGCACCGCAAGGTCACCGAGGCGCGGCCGGCGCGGGTGGGACCGGGGCTGTTCTGGGGGGCGGTCACCGGCTTCACCAGCTTCGTCAGCCATTCCGGCGGCCCGCCCTATCAGGTCTATACCCTGCCGCTCAAGATGAGCCGCACGATGTTCGCCGGCACCACCACGGTGGCCTTCGCGATCATCAACGCGGTCAAGCTGATCCCCTACTACTTCCTCGGCCAGCTCAACCCGCACAATCTGCAGGTCGCAGCGCTCTTGGCGATTCCGGCCGCGGCGGCGGTGTATTTCGGCGTCTGGCTGGTGAAGGTGATGAACGAGAAGCTGTATTTCGGCCTGATCTACGGAATGCTGTTCCTGCTCTCGCTCAAGCTGGTCTGGGACGGGGTGACCGGCGGCTGAAGCGGTTGCTTCAGGCCGGGTCGCCGAGCAGGGCCGGGGTGAGGTCTTCGTCGACCGCCTCGAAATGCTCGCCGGCCGCCACCATGCAGGCGATCCCGTCGGGGCGGGTGACGGTGATCGTCCAGCTGCCGGTTTCGTCCGAGGCGAAGATCTCGACCATCTGGGTGGCCGACGACAGCCCGATCGCCTGGCGGGTTTCGCCGTAGCGCTGGGCGAGCAACGCCACCAGCGCATCGCGTTCGCGGCAATTGGCATCCTGCGCCCGGGCGGCGGCGCCGGCGGTGACGCCCGCGCCGATCAGGAGGCGGGCGATCCATCTTTGCGATTTCATCCGTCGTCCTTTCGGGTCAGATCGGGCCGGCGCGCCCGATGCTGCCGGCACGGGGGCCAGTCTCGCGCCGGAGCCGCTGCACTTTGGTTAACGTCCCGCGCGGCGGCGCCGATCCGGCGCATTTCTGCTGCAGCGCGGCATTTTGTGCTTGCGCCTTCGTTCGTCTGCATGTTCGTTTGCGCAACAAAATTGCCCAAGGGAGAGAATCATGACCCAGTCGATGCGCCCCTACCGCTCCATGCTCTACATCCCCGGGTCGAACGCGCGTGCGCTCGACAAGGCCCGCAGCCTCGCCGCTGACGCGATCATCTTCGATCTCGAAGACGCGGTCGCGCCCGATGCCAAGGCCGAGGCGCGCAAGACGCTGCGCGACGAGCTCGACAAGGGCGGGTACGGCAACCGGGCCAAGCTCGTGCGGATCAACGGCTTCGACACGGACTGGGGCATGGCCGATATCCAGGCGTTCCGCGGCGCGGATGTCGACGGCATCCTGTTGCCCAAGGTCAATTCCGCGCTCGATATCGAGACGCTGGCCGAGCTGATGTCGGATGTGGCGATCTGGGCGATGATGGAGACCACCTCGGGCATTCTCAACGCCCGCGAGATCGCGGCTCATCCGCGCCTCGCCGGGATCGTCATGGGCACCAACGATCTGGTGAAGGAGCTCGGCGCGAAGCCGGGGCCGGACCGGGCCGAGATCATGACCGCGCTGCAGCTCGCGCTGATCGCGGCGCGGGCCGATGGCATCCCGATCGTCGACGGCGTCTACAACGCGTTCAAGGACGAAGAGGGCCTTTGGAACGAATGCGAGCAGGGCCGACGGCTGGGGTTCGACGGCAAGACGCTGATCCACCCGGCGCAGATCGCGCTCGCCAACAAGGCCTTCGCGCCATCCGAGGCCGAACTCGAGACGGCGCGAGCGCAGATCGCCGCCTTCGAAGCAGCCGAGGCCGAGGGCAAGGGCGTGGCCGTGGTCGACGGCAAGATCGTCGAGAACCTGCACGTGGTCACGGCGCGGGCGCTGATCGCCAAGGCGGACGCGATCGCCGCGCTCGAAGACTGAGGCCGCGCCGCGCATCAGACCGATGACCACCGCCGGCCGAGATAGAAGCGTCACGCGTTTGCGGCTATGCTGCAGGCGCATTTCAAGCGTGGGAGCTGAAACATGACCCTTCTCGTCCTCGGCATCGTTCTGTGGATCTTCTCGCACAGCTACAAACGGCTGATGCCCGGCTTTCGCGCCCGCATCGGCGAAGAGCCCGGCAAGGGCGTCGCGGCGCTCACCGCGCTCGCTGGCGTCGTGCTCACGGTCATCGGCTACCGGATGGCGCCGGTCGTGCCGGTCTATACCCCGATCCCGGGCATGGGGCATCTCGTCAACCTCACCATGCTGGTGGCGATCTACCTGCTCGGCGCGGGCGGGATGAACACCTGGGTGACCACCAAGATCCGGCACAACATGCTTACCGGCGCGCTGATCTGGGCAGTGTCGCACCTCCTGGTGAACGGCGATGTCGCCTCGATCCTGCTGTTCGGCGGCATGGCGCTCTGGGCGGTGCTGTCGATGGTGCTGATCGGCCGCGCCAAGCCCTGGGTGAAGCCGGTGCCGAAAGGCGCGAAGCAGGAGGTGATCCTGATCGTCGCGACGCTCGCGCTCTACGCCGTCATCACCGGTATCCATCTCTGGCTCGGGTACAACCCGTTCCTCGGCACCTATCCCTGATCCCTGCAGGAGACCCCGCATGCACAAGACCAATCCCGGACGGTTCTTCGAAGACTACCGCATCGGCGAAGTGATCCGCCACGCCGTGCCGCGCACGGTCTCGGGCGGCGAGCGGGCGCTCTACCACGCGCTCTACCCGGCACGCCATGCGCTCTATTCGTCCGACGAATTCGCCCGGGACTGCGGCCTGCCGGCGTCGCCGATCGACGATCTCGCGGCCTTCCACCTCGTGTTCGGCAAGACCGTGCCGCACGTATCGCTCAACGCGGTCGCCAACCTCGGCTATGCCGAGGGGCGCTGGCTGAAGCCGGTCTATCCCGGCGACACGTTGCGCTCGGAAAGCCAGGTGATCGGGCTCAAGCAGAACTCGAACGGCAAGTCGGGCGTGGTCTGGGTGCGCACCACCGGCACCAATCAGGATGGCGACGCGGTGCTCGACTATATCCGCTGGGTGATGGTGAAGAAACGCGACGAGGCCGCGCCCGCCCCCGACACTTTGGTGCCCGAGTTGAAGCCCGCGGTGGCGGCGGAAGATCTGGTGATCCCCGAGGGGCTCGATTTCGGGCGCTACGATTTCACCCTTGCGGGCGAGCGGCACCGGATGGGCGATTACGCGGTGGGCGAGACGATTGACCATGTCGATGG
>JAGRMO010000282.1:0-2915 GCA_020441205.1 Maritimibacter sp. | reverse complement strand
GCCAAGGTGCATTTCGACGCCACCAACCGGGCCGACGGCAAGCGGCTGATCTACGGCGGGCATGTGATCTCGCTCGCCCGCGCGCTCAGCTTCAACGGGCTCGCGAACGCGCAGATGATCGTCGGGCTCAACGCGGGCGCCCATGCCAACCCGTGTTTTGCGGGCGATACGGTGCGGGCCTGGTCGGAGGTGCTCGACACGGCCGAGACCACCCATCCCGGGGTGGGTGCGATCCGGCTTCGGCTGGTGGCGGTGAAGCATGGCGCGCCGGCCTTCGCGCTCAAGGGCGAGGACGGCAAGTACCTCCCCGAGGTGCTGCTCGATCTTGACTACTGGGCGTTGATGCCGGTCTGATCGGCTCCGGTTCCGGCCCGCGACGAGGACATCGCCATGCGCTCCCTGCTTCCTGCCCTGGCGGCCGCCGTGCTGATCGCGCCCGGCGCCGCGCTTGCCGACGAGGCGACCGAGGCTTTCGTCGAGGCCAACGTGCTCGCAGTCCTCTATCACGAGCTCGGGCACGCATTGATCGACATCGAGGGGGTGCCGATCTTCGGGCAGGAGGAAGATGCGGCCGACGTGTTCTCGATCCTGCTGATCGACGCCTTCTACGAGGAAGAGGCCGCCGTTTCGCTCGCCTATGACACGGCCTTCGGCTTTCTCGGCGAGGCGGAGCGGTCGCGCGCGGAGGGGATCGACCCGGCGTTCTGGGATGTGCACGGACCCGACGAGCAGCGGTATTACAATACCGTCTGCCTGTTCTACGGGGCCAATCCCGACGAGCGCGACGACGTGGCCGAAGAACTGGGCCTGCCCGAAGACCGCGCCGAAACCTGCCCGGAGGAATTCGACCAGGCGCAGGCGGCCTGGGGCGCGGTGCTTGACGAGATGGCCGAGGGCGTGCCGGCGGAGACCATCCGCGTCGGGGTTCTCGACCCCCGCTACGGCGCCATTGCCGAGCTGATCTCCGGCGAGGTCGAGGCGCTCAATGCGGATTTCGCGCTCAGCGCCGATCTTGTGATCAATCTCGAAGACTGCGGCGAAGCGAATGCGTTTTACTACGCCGAGACGACCTCGATCACCATTTGCACCGAATTCATCGACGATCTCGCCGAGCTTGCGCCCTGAGCCGGGCAGGATCGGCCGCGCGTTTGTGATCATGGCCGACCCAAGCGTGATCACAACACAGGTTTTTTGGCACCGATTGCGCTCACATGCGGCAATTGTTCGCACGTTGGGCGTGACACGCGGCGCGAATTCATTATGCATGTGCAGAACCGCCACCAGTTCGAAAGGACATGTCATGGCCGATGTGGAACGGGGCAACCGCCCGCTCTCGCCGCACCTCCAGGTCTACCGGCTCCCGCTCAACGCCACCGTCTCGATCCTGCACCGTGCCACCGGCGTCGCCGTCGGGCTGGTGCTGATGATCCTGGCTCTGTGGTTCCTCGGCGCCGCCTGGTCGGAACCGGTGTTCAACGCGATCGACTGGCTGGTGACCTCGTGGCTCGGCTGGCTCGTGCTGCTCGCGGGCGCTGCCTCGCTGTGGCTGCACTTCTTCAACGGGCTCCGTCACCTGATCTGGGATACCGGCGCCTGGTTCGGCCAGAAGCGGGTGCGGAAGTCGGCCGTCGTGACCATCGCCCTCGCGGCGGCGATGACGCTCGTCACCCTCATCGTCGCCATCGTCTGGTAAGGAGGCCCACATGAGTTATCTCACCGACCGCAAGCGCGCCACCGGCCTTGGCTCGGCGAAATCCGGCACCGCGCATTTCTGGGAGCAGCGGCTGTCGGCCGTGGCGCTCGTGGTGCTGACGCCCTTGTTCGTCCTGCCGCTCGCCTACAATCTCGGCAGCAGCTTCGACGAGGTGCGCGCGGCCTATGCCCATCCGATCAACGCGATCATCGGGGTCGCCTTCTTCCTCACCGCGTTCCTGCACTTCTTCCAGGGCGTCACGGTGGTGATCGAGGATTACGTCCATGGCCGCTGGGAGCTCGTGCTCATCATCACCATGCGCATGTTGTCGGCGCTGTTCTCGCTGATCGGCGCCTTCGCCATCCTGAAAATCGCCTTCGCCGGCTGAGGAAAGACCCATGGCTTCTTACCAATACGAAACCCACAAATACGACGTCGTCGTGGTCGGCGCCGGCGGCGCGGGTCTGCGCGCCACCCTCGGCATGGCCGAACAGGGGCTGCGCACCGCGAACGTGACCAAGGTGTTCCCGACCCGCTCACATACCGTCGCCGCGCAGGGCGGCATTGCCGCGAGCCTCGGCAACATGGGCCCCGATTCGTGGCAATGGCACATGTACGACACGGTGAAAGGCTCGGACTGGCTCGGCGACACCGACGCGATGGAATATCTCGCGCGTTCGGCCCCGGCGGCAGTTTACGAGCTCGAGCATTACGGCGTGCCGTTCAGCCGGACCGAGGAAGGCAAGATCTACCAGCGCCCGTTCGGCGGCCATACCACCGAGTTCGGTGACGGCCCCCCGGTGCAGCGCACCTGCGCCGCCGCCGACCGTACCGGCCACGCGATCCTGCACACGCTCTACGGCCAGTCGCTCAAGAACAACGCCGAGTTCTACATCGAGTATTTCGCGCTCGACCTGATCCTGTCGGACGACGGTACGGTGCAGGGCGTGCTCTGCTGGAAGCTCGACGACGGTACGTTCCACGTGTTCTCGGCCAAGATGGTGGTGCTCGCCACCGGCGGCTACGGACGCGCCTATTTCTCGGCCACCTCGGCCCATACCTGCACCGGCGACGGCGGCGGGATGGTGGCGCGCGCGGGCCTCGCGCTCCAGGACATGGAATTCGTCCAGTTCCACCCCACCGGCATCTACGGCTCCGGCTGCCTCATCACCGAGGGCGCGCGGGGCGAAGGCGGGTATCTGACCAACTCCGAGGGCGAGCG
>JAGRMO010000054.1 GCA_020441205.1 Maritimibacter sp. | reverse complement strand
CCGGCGGAACGACATGTTGCAGCCGATCAGGTTGCGCACTTCGGCGAGATCCTCCGGGCTGCCGCGATGCGTGCAGCCGACCACCCAATCGAACTCCTCGGGGAACCAGCCGGGCCGCGCCCCGCCCGGCCAGATCGGCACCGCCCGCCCGCCGACGCCGATCAGCCGGGGATCACCGTAATGCTCGGCAAGCCGTGCGAGCCAGTCGGGCGCCGCCACCGCGTCGTCGTCGAGAAACGCCACGACATCCGCGCTGGCCTCCGCCACCCCGGTGTTGCGCGCGCCCGAGAGCCCTTGCGCCGCGCCGTTCTCGATCACCCGCGCCGCGCCCGCAAACTCATCCGCGAGCCGGGCAAGGAGCCCCGGGTTGTGGTCGACCACCAGGATCAGCCCGTGCGCCGCCCGGCTCTGCGCCCGAACCGACGATACCGCCTCCCGGATCTGCGGGAGGCGGGCCATGTCGTGGGCACAGATGATCACGTCGATGGACGGAAAGTCCGGCATGGGGCGTCCACCCGTTCGAGGGCTATTGTCCCGAGGTCGGCAGCACGACGGGAATCCGGCTCGCTGCCCGCGCGGCCTGGGTCTCGCTCGGATGCGTCGGCCGCGGTCCCCGGAACGCGAGCTTGGTGATGGTCGACAGCACCCGCCAGCCGTCGCGGATCGTGTGCAGGTTGCTCTCGCCATGGATCCGCGCGTGTTCGGTGCTCGGCACTTCGGCAAGGTGCAGATCGGCCCGGAGCGCACGGATGTTCATCCCCGCCTCGACCTCGAACCCGTCGAGATCGTCGAGCCGGAAATGCGGCAGCACATCGCGCCAGAACGCGGCATAGCCATAGCACAGGTCCGAGAAGCTGCCCCCGAAGCGTAGCCGCACGAGCTGGACGAAGGCCCAGTTGCCGAGCCGGCGGTACCACTCCATGTCGCGCGTGCCGCCGCCCTGCAGGAAGCGCGAGCCCTTCACCATGTCGGCGCCCGACAGCAGCGCGCCGACGAAGGCCGGGATCTCCTGCGGATCGGTCGACCCGTCGGCGTCGAGCATCACGATGATGTCGCCGGTCGCGGCCGCGAACCCGCAGCGCAGCGCCGCCCCCTTGCCGGGCCGGTCCTGCTGGATGCAGCGGATGCCGGGCATCACGTCGCGCGCGACCTCCACCGTGTTGTCGGTCGACTGGCCGTCGACGAGGATCACCTCATCGACCCAGGCCGGGATCCGGGCGAGCACATGCGGCAGGTTCAGCGCTTCGTTCTTGGCGGGAACCACGACCGTGACGGTCGGGTTGCTGAGCGACGGATCGGCGGTCGCGTCGATCCGCCCTGAATAACCGCCGACCGGGCGCTTGCCTGCCAGCGGCGCGTTTCCCAACATCTTCATTGCCGTCACGTCCCCCCACCATAATGCTTGTACTATTCTTTTGCCCGCGTTTCGGGCGCGCGGCCGCGCCGTACTGGCCGGAACCCTCGAAACTGGTCACTCGATAAAAGGCACAACAATATCGACCGCGCCGAAGCCGGCGCGACGGGATGAAAACCACGTCCAGGGTCGTTTGAATATTTTTCAGGCAGCTGCCCGAACCGGTGTTCGAGCCGCACACGACCACATTGATTATTAAGATCTGCCCCATGAGATCCGGTGCTATACCTGTGACACACCGGAGCCGCCCCCTTTTTGATAGCTGGGGTTTTTTGTCGCGCAACGGTTTTTTCCCGATTTTGTCGATGCTTGCGGGGCGTCGCGGGGTCGGCGGCGGCCAAAGCGTTCGAATCGCGTCAGGAGAGTGAAACTATCCAATCTCGCCAGTGGGTTGCCACGAAAGTCACGCCGTCGCGCGGGGCAGCGGGACGGCATCCGTCGAGGGCGCGTCAGCGGAGGACGCCGTTCAAAACGCCGCGATCCGTCGGTCTCCTGACGCGGATGTGATGGTCGCGGTGCGAACCCGTTAGAAATGCGGGAATACCGGCCCGACCCGCGACGGGAGAGCGGGACGCGCCGGCAACCCGCGCGTCCGGAGCCCCGCCGGTCGACCGCGACGCGCGGAAACCCGGCGGGTTCGCCGGGATCTGGGCCGTCCCTGATCGTGCAGGAGCCAGAACTCCGCCCCGTTCGGCGCCAGACAATTCATTCTCGAATAACCAGTACGGAGTTTCACGCGGACATTATTCCCGCCGGAGCACATGCCTTGAGGAAATACTCGGCCCCGCGCGCCCGGATCGGATGCAACCCACGCGACGTGCGGCGGTGGCCGGTCCCCCCGGCGCGCTACTCCGGGAAGAAACAGGCGAAGCGGTGGCCGTCGCCGGCGAGCTCCGGCCGCGTCGTGCGGCATTTTTCCTGGGTCTTCCAGCAGCGCGGCGCGAAGGCGCAGCCGTCCGGCACGTTGAGCGGCGAGGGCAGTTCGCCCTCCAGATGGATCCGCACCCGCCCCGACTGCGGCTCGGTCGAAGGCGTCGCCGACAACAGCGCCTTGGTGTAGGGGTGCCGCGGATGGGCGAACACGTCTTCCTTCGCGCCGAACTCCACCGGGCGACCGAGATACATCACGATCACCTCGTCGGCGACATGGCGCACCACCGAGAGATCGTGGCTGATGAACAGATAGGCGAGGTTGAGCCGCTCCTGCAGGTCGAGGAGCAGGTTCAAGACCTGGCTCTGGATCGACACGTCGAGCGCCGANCTCGTCGAGCACGATGAGCTTGGGCTCCAGCATCAGCGCCCGTCCCACCGCGATCCGCTGCCGCTGGCCGCCCGAGAACATGTGCGGGAACCGGTCGTAATGCTCCGGGCGCAGGCCCACCAGCGTCATCATCGCCCGGGCCTTCTCCTCGCGCTCGGCGGCCGACATCTCGGGGCGGTTGATCTTCAAGGGCTCCTCGAGGATCGACCCCACCCGGTGGNNNGAGCGAGCCGTAGGGGTCCTGGAACACGATCTGCACGTCTTCGCGCAGCCGCGCCCAGTTGTCGGGCGTGCCGGGCACGCCGCCGATCGAGAAGCTCCCCGCGGTCGGTTCCTCGATCAGCGTGACCAGCCGGGCGAGGGTGGACTTGCCGCAGCCCGACTCGCCCACCACGGCGAGCGTCTTGCCGGGCGCGATCGAGAAGCTCGCCTCCGACAGCGCCTTGACGATCTTCGGCTTCGAGAACAGCCCGCCGCCGACTTCGTAATGCCGCGCGAGATGCTCGGCGATGATCACGGGCTCGGTCATTCGGCGGCCTCCTGTCCCGGGCCGGCGACCGGGTAATGGCAGCGCGCGAGGCCGAGTTCCGGCCCCTGCACCGGCGGCGCCTGGGTCCGGCAGCGCTCGTCGGCAAAGGTGCAGCGGGGCGAGAACAGACAACCCGCGGGCCGGTCGAACTGGCCGGGCACCACGCCCGGAATCGTCGGCAGCCGCCGCTCGGTGGCGCGCTCGGGCAGCGCCGCGAGCAGCGCGGCGGTATAGGGATGATGCGGCGTCGCGAACAGCGGGCGCACCTGCTGTTCCTCGACCTTCTGCCCGGCGTATTGCACCTGCACCCGCTGCGCCGTCTCGGCCACCACCCCCATGTCGTGGGTGATGAGGATGAGCGCCATACCGGTCTCGCGCTGGAGCCTCGCGAGCAGATCGAGGATCTGCGCCTGGATCGTCACGTCGAGCGCCGTCGTGGGCTCGTCGGCGATCAAGAGCTTCGGGTTGCACGAGAGCGCCATCGCGATCATCACCCGCTGGCTCATCCCGCCCGAAAGCTGGTGCGGGAAGGCCGAGAGCCGGGTCTCGGGCGCCGGGATGCCGACGAGATCGAGCAGCTCGATCGCCCGCGCCTGCCGCGCCGCGCGCGAGAGATCGGTGTGCTTCTTCAGCGCCTCCTTGATCTGGAAGCCGACGGTGAAACAGGGGTTGAGCGACGACATCGGCTCCTGGAAGATCATCGCCATGTCGCGGCCGATCACGCTGCGGCGCTGCTTCGCGGTCAGCCCCCGGATGTCGCGGCCGGCGAAGCGCATCTCGTCGGCGGAGATCGTCGCGGTCCAGGGCAGCAGCCCCATCACCGCCAGCATCGCCACCGACTTTCCCGACCCGCTCTCGCCGACGATCGCCAGGACCTCGCCCGGATCGACATCGACGTCGACCGCCTCGACGGCGCGGAAATTGCCCGACGTGGTGGCGAAATCGACGGTGAGATTGCGCACGCTCAGGAGCGACATGACAGGGCCTCCCGGGGGGTGGGCGAACTCGGACGCGGTGTCAGGACGTTGATTTCATTGCCGGTAGCGCTAACCTTGCGAAGGTGGGCGAGGGCGGCGGACCGAAGCCCGCGCCGCGCCGGCCGCCCGGCGGTCCGACCAGCAGTGCCACTGTCGGGCAGCCAGAACCGGGCCGGGCCGGCGGCAGGTCGATCCGACCCGACGCACCCGCGCTGCGGGCGCGCAAAGCGGCTTCGAAGCCGCTTGCCAAGGCGCTTCGAAGCGCCTTCCACCGCGCTGGGTGGAAGGGGCGCGATCCGATCCGGATGGGGGCGCCGTGTCATCGTCAGCTCCGCTTCAGCTTCGGGTCGAGCGCGTCGCGCAACCCGTCGCCCATCAGGTTGATCGCCAGCACGGTGATGAGGATCGCGAGCCCGGGGAAGGTGACTACCCACCAGGCGCGCAGGATGAACTCGCGCGCCTCGGCCAGCATCGTGCCCCATTCCGGCGTGGGCGGCTGGGCCCCCATGCCGAGAAAGCCGAGCGCGGCCACGTCGAGAATCGCGTTCGAGAAACTCAGCGCGCCCTGGACGATGATCGGCGCGAGGCAATTGGGCAGCACCGTGATGAACATGAGCCGCGCCCGCCCGGCGCCGGCGACCCGCGCCGAGACCACGTAATCCTTGTTCCTCTCGGACAGAACCGCGGCCCGGGTCAGGCGGACGTAATGCGGCTGGTAGGCGATGGCGATGGCGATGATCGCGTTCAACAGCGTGGGTCCGAGGATCGCCACCAGAACCAGCGCCAGCAAGAGCGCCGGGAACGAAAGGATGATATCCATGATCCGCACGATGATCGTATCGAGCCAGCGCGGCGCGAAGCCCGCGACGAGGCCGACGAGAATCCCTCCGGTCGAGGCCAGGAGCACCACGCCGACGCCGACGAGGAACGACAGCTGCGCGCCGTAGAGCAGCCGCGAGAGCAGATCGCGCCCGAGCGGGTCGGTCCCGAGGATATGCGCCCACGAGCCGCCCTCCTGCCACACCGGCGGCACCAGCGTCGCCGAGCGGTATTGCACCGTCGGATCGTGCGGCGCGATCAGGTTGGCGGTGAGCGCCAGCACCACCAGCGTGGCGAAGACATAGAGCCCGATCACCGCGCCGCGGTTCTCGCGGAAGTAACTCCAGAATTCGCGGAACCGGCCGGGGCGCTCGGGCGCGGAGGTGAGGGTGGTCTCGGCCATGTCAGCGCTTCCGGATCTTGGGATTGATGAGGCCGTACAGCAGATCGACCGCCACGTTCACCACCATGACCATGACTGCGACCAGCAGCAGCCCGCCCTGCACCACCGGGTAATCGCGCCGGTAGATGCTGTCGACCATCCACTTGCCGATGCCCGGCCAGGAAAAGATCGTCTCGGTCAGGATCGCGCCGGCGAGCAGCGTGCCGACCAT
>JAGRMO010000281.1 GCA_020441205.1 Maritimibacter sp. | reverse complement strand
CGGGCGCGCGCAGGGGGGGGGAAGCCCTGCCTGGGCGGGGGGCAGGCCGGGGACCCCGCCGTGAGATGTGAGCGGGGGCTGAAGTCCGGCCGACGCGCCGTCGCTGCGCGATGTCCTGAGAAACGGCCCATGAAACCTATACTTTAGGATAGGACCGTGCCGCGCCGACCCCGGACCTCCCGTTGAGCAGGAGCCAGGCGCCGACGATCACCACGGCCGGACCCGACAGCTCGAGCACCCGGTCGGGCCAGTCCGAGAGCGACAGCGCGCGCAAGGGGCCGCGAAAGAACAGGATCTCGAGCGCCCGGAACGCGATGAACCCGGCCATCAGAGCGAGGCCGGCGAGGGGCAGGGCGGTGCGCCGCGAAGTACGCCGCAACGACCACAGGCCGCCGCCGCCGATGCCGAGCGCAAGTGCGATGAGCGCCAGCGTCGCGCCGCCCTTGAGCCAGATCGTCTCGTCCGCCCAGCCCTGCGCCCGCATCACGCAGCCACCGGCGGCGAGCAGCAGGGTCTGCAGATCGGCCTGTTTGTTCACCGCGAGAACCGCCGCGACGATGGCCACGACGATCCAGAACACCCGCTCGCGCCGGCGCGTCTCGGCCGGAAACGGCGCGCGGTGGGCGACGGCGAGGGCGAGGGCCGCAGCGAGCGCATAGATCGCCACCATGATCCAGCTCAGCACATAGGGATCGTTGATCCCGGGCTGCCACTTGAGCAGCACGCAATCTGAAAAGCTCTGTTGCATCGGCCTCGCCCCCGCGTCGGTCATCGCGTCGCGCGCCGGCTCCGCACCGGGACACCAGACACGCCGGCCCGCCGTACCCGGCGCGGCCGCGTCACAGGCCTATGAAGTCACGCGGCCGCCCATGCAAGTCACGAAGGCGTAACAGGATGTGGCGTCGTGGCCCACGGCCGGCCTGATCGACCGAATGCCGCAGCGCGACGCCGGCGAAGCCGGCATCGCGCCGCACCGTTCCCGGGCGACCGCCCGGGCGGAAGGCCATCCGAAGCGCGATGTTGTATCGGTCACGACCGGTGACGAGGGTCGCCTCACGTGTTGGCACCCCATCGAGGCCCGGCGCGTCCACCACCGACCCGGCTATGGAACGACGGACGAAACGGGGATCGCGGATCGCAGGCCACCGCCTGCGCGCCATGCATCCCGACAAGTCCGGAGTTTTCGTCCGCGCCCCGCTCCGGGGTCGTTCGGGCCCCAGACCACGACCCCGCGCGCAGACCTTCCGCCCCGCAGCCCGCGTCGGGAAGCCGCGCGGGCCGGGCTACTCGCCGTCGCCCGCGATCAGGAGAATCTCGCCCGCCGCCTCCAGCGTGCGGATCGCGTTGACCACCTCGTTCATCGCGGCCTCCGCATCCTTGGGCTTCACCGCGCCGAGATTGGTCATCTCCTCGCGGATCTGGTCGGCCATCCGCTTCGAGATTGCCTCGAGGATGAACTCGACCGCCTCCGGCATGGAAGGCGCGGCCCCCGCGAGCGCGGTGATCAGCACCGCCTGATCGACCTCGCGGGTGATCTTGGCCACGTCGCGCGGGTCGATCCGGTCGGGGATGTTGGCGAAGGTGAAGATCGCCTTGCGCACCTCCTCGGCGAAGGCGGCATCGGCCTCGTCGAGCCCCTGCAACACGTCGTCGCGCGTCGCCCCGGGCGTGAAGTTGAGGATTGCGCCGACCCGCTCGACCGGCCCGTCGGCGAAAGCCTTGATCGGCTGGGCGTCGAGCTGTTCGGCGAGCGACTGGCCGATCCGCTCGACCACATGCGGGGCGATCTCGCCGGTGAGCGAGACCGCGTAGGCGACCCGGCGCGCGCGCGGCCCCGGCAGGCGCGAGATGAGATCGGCCGCGACCGAGACCTTGAGCTTCGAGAGCAGCACCGCCGCCACCTCGGTGCTTTCTTCCGCCAGCACCGGCAACAGCCGCTCGGGATCGAGCCCGGCGATGGTTTCCCACGGGTCGCCGGTGAACGAGAAGCCCTTGGCCTTGCGGATGCGCGCGGCGGTGGAGGCCGAGATCGTGCCGTCGAGCACGTTGAGCGCGCCTTCGAGCCCGCCGGGGAAACTGAGCCCCACGTCCTCGATTTCGGCGACGAATTCGTCGATCACCGTTTTGAGCGTCACCCGGTCGACGAAACGCATCGTCGCCATCTGCTGGGCAAGCTCGGTCTGGATATCGTCGGGCAGCTCGGTCAGGTGCAGCTTGACCCCCTCGGCGAGCAAGAGCCTGACGATGATCGCGGCCTTCTGCTTGCGGGTGAGCTTGCGCGGACCATGGGCCGCCGGCAGGCCGAGCCCGCCGAACCCGCCCTTCGGCGCGCCGGGAAGGTCGAAATCGGCAATGGCCGGCGCGTCGAGCGTGCCCGCCCGACCCGCGCCACCGCTGATCGCTGGCAATGTTTCCGGCACATTTCCCTCCAGGCCATTCCCCGTGGGGGCGACAATGGCAGGAAGGGGTTAAGACGGGTTTTACACCGACCCGCCCGGGGGAGGTATTTCCCGCCCCGGGGTTAACGCCTGTCGCGCGGCGCGGGGTTCAGCTCGCGACCACCTCGACGCAGCTGTTGGTTTCGGCATCCCAGGTAAAGCCCTCGGCGCAGGCATTGGCCTGCTCATGGCCCGAGCACGTCGCGAAGCTCGCCATGGGCATCAGGGCGAAGAAGGCGGCGGCGAGGAGTCTGGTCACTGTCATCGTGCGTCTCCCTGTTGGATGGGGAAGCCTAGCACGAAATCCCCGGGGCGCGCGGTCACGCCGCCGTGAGCCCGTCACGCTGCGCCGAACACCCGCTTGAAGATCGTGTCGACATGCTTGGTGTGGTAGCCGAGATCGAACTTCTCGTTGATCCCGTCCACCCCGAGCGCGGCGACGACCTCCTTGTCGGCCAGCAGCTCCTCGCGGAAATCGGTGCGCTCTTCCCAGACCTTGAGCGCGTTGCGCTGCACCATCGTATAGGCGTCTTCGCGGCTGACCCCGGCCTGGGTGAGCGCGAGCAGCACCCGCTGGCTCATCACCAGACCGGGGAACTTGTTCATGTTGTCGAGCATGTTGTCGGGGAAGATCAGCATCTTGTCGACGACGCCCGCGAGCCGGTTGAGCGCGAAATCGAGCGTGATCGTCGCATCCGGCCCGATCCCGCGCTCGACCGAGCTGTGCGAGATGTCGCGCTCGTGCCAGAGTGCCACGTTTTCGAGTGCCGGCACCACGGTGGCGCGCACGAGGCGCGCGAGCCCGGTGAGGTTCTCGGTCAGCACCGGGTTCTTCTTGTGCGGCATCGCCGACGAACCCTTCTGGCCCATCGAGAAGAACTCGGCCCCCTCCAGCACCTCGGTGCGCTGCACGTGGCGGATCTCGATCGCGACATTCTCGATCGAGGACGCGATCACGCCGAGCGTGGCGAAGAACATCGCGTGCCGATCGCGCGGGATCACCTGCGTGCTGATCGGCTCGGGGGTGAGGCCGAGCTTGGCGCAGACATGTTCCTCGACCGCGGGGTCGATATTGGCAAACGTCCCGACCGCGCCCGAGATCGCCCCGGTGGCCACTTCGGCGCGCGCGGCGACGAGCCGGGCCCTGTTGCGGTCCATCTCGGCGTAGAACCGCGCGAAGGTGAGGCCCATCGTGGTGGGCTCGGCGTGGATCCCGTGGGATCGGCCGACTCGCACTGTCATCTTGTGCTCGAAGGCGCGTTTCTTCAGCGCCGCGAGCAGCTTGTCGAGATCGGCGATGAGGATGTCGGCGGCGCGCACCAGCTGGACGTTGAGGCAGGTGTCGAGCACGTCCGACGAGGTCA
>JAGRMO010000280.1 GCA_020441205.1 Maritimibacter sp. | reverse complement strand
TCGGCGAAGAACTCGGTGAACAGGGTGTTCATCTGGTTCGCGGTGTCCGGGGTGAGCAGCTGGTTGGTGTCCGGCAGCAGCTTGCCGTCGGCGAGCAGGCCAAGACCCTTGCGCATGCAGTCGTTGGCGGCCTCGAGATCGACGTCGCCGCGCACCGGCAGCGAGCCTTTCTTGAGGTTGAAGTTGACCTGCACGTCGGGCGTCAGCAGGAGCTTGGCAAGCTCGGTCTGCGCCGCGATCTGGTCGGGGTCCGACAGAACCGGGAAGTAGAAGGCGTCGCCGCCGGTGCCCAGAACCTCGGTATCACCGAGGCCCGGCAGGCATTCGTAATCGGTGCCCGCAGCCTGGCCCGCGACGGCGAACTCGCCCTGCGCCCAGTCGCCCATGATCTGGCCGCCGGCCTCGCCGGTGATGACCAGGTTGGTGGCGTCGTTCCAGTTTTGCACGGTCGACTTGGCCGACATGTCGCGCGCGGCGGCGGCGGCGGCGAAGACCTTGGCGACCTCCGGTCCGGCGGCAACCTCGGCGTCCTTGTCGCCGTAGACCTTCAGGAACACGTCCTGTGGGATCAGCGAGGCGAACAGCACGTTGAAGGCGCCCGACTGCTGCCAGCCCTGCTGGCCCATCGCCATCGGCACCTTGCCGGCGGCTTCGAGCGCCGGCGCGGCGGCGACGAATTCTTCCCAGTTGGTCGGCACCGGCACGCCGGCGTCCTCGTAGGCCTTGTGCGAGAGCCACAGCCACTGCCACGAATGGATGTTGACCGGCGCGCAATAGATCCGGCCGTCGACGGTGCAGCCGTCGAGCAGGTTCGACGGGTTGACGACATTGAGCCAGCCCTCGGCCTCGGCGATGTCGGTGATGTCGCGCAGGAGCCCGGCCTCGATCAGTTCTTCGGCCTGGCGGCCATGGTTGAACTGGAACGCGCCCATCGGATCGCCGCCGGTGATCCGGCTGACCATGACCGCCCGCGCCTGTTCGCCGCCGACGATGGCGGCATCGACCCAGTGGTTGCCGGAGGCGTCGAAGGCCTTGGCGAATTCGGCCACCGCGGCGGCTTCACCGCCGGACGTCCACCAGTGCATGACCTCGAGATCGGTCGCCTGAGCCGATGAGGCGGCCCCTACGAGGGCAGTTAAAGACAGAAGTTTTGCGGTAAGTCTCACGATTTTGTCCTCCCTGGTTCAATCGTGTTCTAAATCGTTGTAGGAATTCCTATAACGTTTTAGAATGTTGTGGCAAGGAAATTAATTCGGCTTAAAAAATAACTCTGTGGCCCAGTCGGGTTGCGCTGAGGGCCTCGATTCGGACAGGTTCCGAGGCCAGGGCCGCCGGCCCGGAAAGCGAGTCGAGCGAGGGAGACGTGCCATGACCAGATCCAAGCCTGCGGCCAAGCCGCCGGCGCGTCCCCGGCCCGGCAACCTCACGCGCAAACCGACGTTGAAGACCATCGCCGAGATGTCGGGCCTCGCGGTCGCGACCGTCAGCCGCGCGCTCAACGATGCGCCCGATATCGGCGCCGACACCAAGAAGCTGGTGCGCCGGATCGCCTCCGATATCGGATATGTGCCGAACCGCGCGGGGGTGCGGCTGCGCACCGGAAGGACCAATGTCATCACCCTCGTGCTCACCACCGAGCCCGACGTGATGGACCATACCGCCCGGCTGATCGCTTCGATCGCCGAGGCACTGCGGCACACGTCCTTCCACCTCACGATCACGCCCTATTTCCCGGACCAGGACCCGCTCGACCCGGTGCGCTACATCGTCGAGACCGGCTCGGCCGATGCGGTGATCCTGAACCAGACCCAGCCCGACGATCCAAGGGTGCGTTATCTGGTCGAGAAGGGGTTTCCCTTCGCCACGCACGGGCGCACCGACATGCCGGTCGCGCATCCGTGGTTCGACTTCGACAACAGCGCCTTCGGCCGGCTCGCCGTCGACGGGCTCGCGGGGCGCGGGGCGCGTTCGATCGTGATGATCGCGCCGCCGCGCGAACAGAGCTACTCGCAGCACATGATCGCCGCCGCCGCGGCCGAATGCGCGGCGCGCGGCATCGCCTTCCTGGTCGAAGACAAGACAACGGCCGACAGCCCGAACGAGCATGTCTGCGCCGGGGTTAAGGCGCGGCTGGCCGAGACCCCGGAGGTCGACGCCTACATCACCGGCTCGGCCAAGGCGGCGATGGCGACGACGGCGGCCATCGAAAGCACCGGGCGCAGGCTCGGGCGCGACATCAACATTTTCACCAAAGAAGCCGTGTCGCTGCTCAACCTGTTCCGCCCCGAGATCATGACCGTGCACGAGGACGTGACACGGGCCGGACGGTTCCTTGCCCGGGCCGCGATGCAGGCGATCCGCGAGCCGGAGGCGGCGCCGATGCAGGAGCTCGAAGTGCCGGGCGCCGCGGCGCCCAGCGCCGACAAAGACTGAGACATTCACCGACAAGGACCAGACCCGATGGCATCACAGATCAAGGGCCCCGCAATCTTCCTCGCCCAGTTCCTCGGCGACAGCGCCCCGTTCGACACGCTCGAGAACATTACCCGCTGGGCCGCCGGGCTCGGCTACAAGGGGGTGCAGATCCCGACCGACGCGGGGCGGATCTTCGATGTCGAGCTCGCGGGCGAAAGCCAGGATTACTGCGACGAGGTCAAGGGCGTCTGCGCCGAGGCGGGCGTCGAGATCACCGAGCTTTCGGTGCATATCCACGGCCAGCTCGTCGCGGTGAACCCGGCCTATGATCTCGCCTTCGACGCCTTCGCGCCGGCGCATCTTCACGGCAAGCCGGCCGAGCGGCAGGCCTGGGCGGTGGACCGGTGCAAGATGGCCGCGAAGGCCTCGCAACGCCTCGGGCTCGCCAATGCGGTGGGGTTCACCGGTGCGCTGGCGTTTCCCTATCTCTACCCCTGGCCGCAACGGCCCGAAGGGCTCGTCGAGGCGGCTTTCGCCGAGCTCGGCGCGCGGTGGCAGCCGATCCTCGACGTTTTCGCCGAGAACGGGGTGCGGCTCGGCTTCGAGATCCATCCCGGCGAGGACGTGTTCGATGGAGCGACGTGGGAGATGTTCCTCGACGCGGTCGGCGGACACGAGGCGGCGGGGATCAACTACGATCCCTCGCATTTCGTGCTGCAGCAGCTCGACTACCTCGCCTTCATCGACCTTTACCACGACCGGATCAACGCCTTCCACGTGAAGGATGCCGAGTTCAACCCGGACGGGCGGCAGGGGGTCTATTCCGGCTACCAGCCCTGGGCGAAACGTGCGGGGCGGTTCCGGTCGCTGGGCGACGGACAGGTCGATTTCGGCGCGATCTTCTCGAAGCTCACGCAGTACGGCTATGCGAGCTGGGCGGTGCTCGAATGGGAGTGCTGCATCAAGAGCCCGGACCAGGGCGCGGCGGAAGGCGCGCCGTTCATCGACGCGCATCTGATCGAGCCCGCGACCCGGGCGTTCGACGATTTCGCAGGCGCCGCGCGCGACGCGGGTCAGATCAAGCGGATGCTGGGGCTGTGAGCATGGACCGGATCAGGCTTGGGATGGTCGGCGGCGGCCAGGGCGCGTTCATCGGCGCGGTGCACCGGATCGCGGCGCGGATCGACGGGAAGTTCGAGCTGGTGGCGGGCGCGCTGTCGTCCGATCCGGGCCGGGCGGCGGCCTCGGCGGCGGAGCTCGGGCTCGACCCCGCGCGCAGCTATGCGAGCTATGCGGAGATGGCGCGGGCCGAGGCGGCACGGGCGGACGGGATCGAGGCGGTCTCGATCGTCACCCCCAACCACATGCACGCCGGGCCGGCGGTCGCATTCCTCGAGGCCGGCATCCACGTCATCTGCGACAAGCCGCTGGCGGCGACGCCGGAACAGGCGGCAGCAATCGCGGCGGCGGCGGCGACCTCGAAAGCGCGGTTCTTCCTCACCCATAATTACACCGGCTATCCGCTGATCCGGCAGGCCCGCGCGATGGTGGCGCGTGGCGATCTCGGGCGGGTCCGGGTGGTGCAGGTGGAATACGCCCAGGACTGGCTCGCCACGGAGACCCACAACAAGCAGGCCGACTGGCGGACCGATCCGAAGCAGGCCGGCGCGGGGGCGATCGGCGATATCGGGACGCATGCGCTGAACCTCGCGGGCTTCGTGACCGGGCTCGAGATCGAGGCGCTGTCGGCCGAGCTGCATTCCATCGTGCCGGGACGGCTGGTGGACGACAACGCCCATATCCGGCTGCGTTACCGGGGGGGCGCGAAGGGGCAGCTCTGGGCGAGCCAGGTGGCCGTGGGCAACGAGAACGCGCTGAGGCTCAGGGTCTACGGCGAGAAAGGCGGGCTCGACTGGGCGCAGGAAAACCCCAACGTGATGAGCTTTTCCCGGTTCGGGGAGCCCAAGCAGATCCTCACCCGCGGCGGGGCGGGCACAGGGGGCGACTGGACCCGGGTGCCGCCCGGCCATCCCGAGGGCTATCTCGAAGGCTTCGCCACCCTCTACTCGGACGTCGCGGACGCGATCCGGGGGACGGGCGAGGCGGGGCTCGTGCCGGGGATCGCGGCGGGGATGGAGGGGATGTGGTTCATCCAGGCCGCGCAGGAAAGCAGCGCGGCGGACGGGGCCTGGATCGCGCGCTGAGCCGGGTTTCGCCCGCGAGGGGTGGGCGAACTCGGACGCCATGACAAGGTATTGATATCGTTATTGGTAGCGCTAACTATCACTTCGCCCGGGCGAGGTGGGCGAGGCCGTGATCGGCACCCGGGGCCGGCCACGCCGGCGCCGGTCACGGGGTGCGGGAAAGGCGCTGCCCCTGTGCCAGCGTCGCAGCGGGAGGGTGGGTCGATGCGGCACCGGACGGCGGATCGCCGGGCGGTCCCCTGCCCCTGCCACCATTCCCGTTCCACCTCGGGTCGACGACCGTCTGCGGGACCGGATCGCAATGGTCGGGCCGATCCCCTGCCCCGCGCGTCTCGGCCAGGCGGCGTTGCGGCGACCGCCGCACTCCAGCCTGGAAACGGCGGAAAGGCGGCCGGGTCCGATGGCGGCTAGATTTGGCGGCCACCGCCCGACGGCCCGGTGTGACGGCCGCCGAAAAATGGCCGGACCAACCCCGCCCTTGACCCTCATCGCCCCCTGCCCTAGCTCAGTCGGAGCGCGTTTCGCTCCATCATTCCAAGGTCCGCCATGCCCCATGCCACCAAAGCCTCCGTCTGCGTCTATTGCGGCTCGCGGTTCGGCGCCGATCCGGCCTACCGGGCCGAAGCCGAGGCCCTGGGGGCTGTGCTGGCGGAGAACGGCTGGCGGCTGGTTTACGGCGCGGGCGACGTGGGGCTCATGGGCGCGGTCGCCAACGCGACCCAGGCGGCGGGGGGCGAGACCTTCGGGGTGATCCCGATCCACCTGTTGCAGCACGAGGTGGGCAAGCGCGATCTGTCGGCCTTCATCGTCACCGAGAACATGCACGAGCGCAAAAAGGTGATGTACATGAACTCCGACGCGATCGTCGTGCTGCCGGGCGGCGCGGGCTCGCTCGACGAGTTCTTCGAAGTGCTCACCTGGCGCCAACTCGGGCTGCACCAGAAGCCGGTCTACCTGCTCAACACCGCCGGTTACTGGGACCCGCTGATCGGGCTCATCGACCATGTGATCGAGCAGGGCTTCGCCGAAGCCACGCTCAAGGGCTATGTCGAGCTGGTGCCCGACGTGGCCACGCTCGCGACCAGTCTGCGCGTGGCCCTGTCCTGACGGATGGTCTCGACCGAGTAGAGCGCGACCGCGATCCAGATCAGCGGAAAGGCGATCCAGTGCCACCGCGTCACCGGCTCGGCGAAGACCAGGGCGGCGACCGCGAATTGCAGGGTCGGGTTGATGTATTGCATGACGCCGACGAGCCCGAGCGGCAGGGCGCGCGAGGCGGTGGTGAACAGCATGAGCGGCGTCGCGGTGAGGACGCCCGAGAACATCAACAGAAGCGAGGTCGGCCAATCGCGGCCGAAGGCGCCGAGCGCCGCGCCGGTGACGCCGGTCCAGCCTTGGACATGCACGCCCCAGAGCCAGGTGGCCGCGAGCGGCGCGAGCACCAGCACCTCGGCGGTTACCGAGACGGTGGGCCCGGCGGCGAGGCGCTTCTTGACCACGCCGTAGGCGCCGAAGGTGGCGGCGAGGCCAAGCGAGATCCAGGGCGCGACGCCGAGCCCCCAGGTGAGCACGGCGACGGCCAGGGTGGCGAGGGCGACCGCGATCCATTTGAGCCGGCCCAGCCGCTCGCCGTAGACCGCCATGCCCATCAACACCGCGACCAGCGGGAAAATATAGTAGCCGAGCGAGGCCTCGACCGCGCGGCCGGTCTGGATCGAGAAGATGAACATGAACCAGTTGGCCGAGATCGAGATCGCGGCGAAGGCGACGAGGGCGAGGTTGCGAGGGCTGGCGAGGAGGCGGGCGACCTCGGCGAGCCTTCCGCGCAGCGCCAGCACGATGCCGAAGAACACGAGCGACCAGAGGGTGCGGTGGGCCAGCACCTCGAGCGGGGGCACGTCGGCGAGGAGCTTGTAGTACATCGACGACAGGCCCCACACCACCGTGGCCCCCACCATCGCCGCCATGCCCTTCGCCGTCTCGCTCATCCGCATCCCTTGGCAGGGCGGCGGCGGGAGGTCAATCGGCGCGATCGCGGCGAACGCAGCGTCCCGGGCCGGGGCGGCGGCGCGCGCGGGTGGGAGGGCGAAATATCGCTTTGTCGAATCTCGCTTGCTCGGCCATCTTCGGCCGGCCAGCCCCTGGAGGAGACATGACCGACCCCTATGCGCTGGGCGCCGCCGATCTGACCGTGCGCCCCGAACAGCTCGACGACAGCCCCTCCTGGGTCTACCTGCTGCGCGAATTCGAGAAGCATTACCGGCTGGGCTCGGACGGCGGGTCGAAGGCGATCAGGGCGCATCGCAAGCGGGTGCGCGAGATGCTGGTCGACGTGATGGAGGCCAATCCCGGCGTGGTCGGGCGCGAGGCCCGGCATCTGCCGGTGACGGCGCATCTGCCGCGGGCGCTCGATCTCGGCAAGGACGGCCCGTTGTCGGGGATGGCACGGGCGCTCGAGCGGGTGTCGGACCGGCTGAGCTGGGAATACGGCTACCAGAAGGTGCCGCGCGCGCTCGAGAAGAAATACGCCTATTGCGAAGTGGCGGGGCCGCAGGGGCCGGTGCGCTCGGAGCGGCTGATCCTGGGCTTCGTGCTGTTCGCGCCGGGCACCACCTATCCGCAGCATTCGCATCGCGACATCGAGGAGAGCTACGTTTCGGTCGCGGGGGCCTGGTCGGAGAACGAGCTCGCGGTGCATGCGCCGGGCTCCTTGGTGCTGAACGTGCCGGGGCACGAGCACCGGATCACCACCGGGCGCTACGATCCGGTGCTCTTGGCCTATGCCTGGCTCGGGCCGGACGACCGGCTGTCGGCGCCGGGGATGCAATTCTCGAACACCCGAAAAGCGCGGGTGGAACAGGGGATCTGAGGCGGTTCAGGCGCTGAGTTCGATCACGGTGATCTCGGGGGTGACGCCGAAGCGCACCGGGACGATCGAGCAGCCGATGCCGCCCGAGACGACGAGATGGCGGCCGTCTTCCTCGACAGGACCATAGGCGTAGCGATTGCCGAAGCGCGAGGGCACGACGGGGGAATAGCCGAACAGCCGGAACTGGCCGCCGTGGGTGTGGCCCGAGAGGGTGAGCGCGATGCGGGCGGGCACCTTGGGGAAGATGTCGGGCTCGTGGGCGAGCAGGATCGCCGGCGCGCCCTCGGGCACCTGGGCGAGCGTGGCGTCGAGATCGTCGACACCCTTGATGCCGTCGGCGCCGCGCAGGAGGGCGAGCTGATCGCCGAGGCCCGCGAGCCAGATGCCGTTCGCAAGCTCGACGGCGCGGTTTTCCAGCACCGGGATGCCGTTCTGCTCCATCGCGAGGCCCGCGCGGGTGGGTCCGGTTCCGCGCGCCTGGGCGTCGCGGTCTTCCCACCAGTCGTGGTTGCCGAGCACGGCATGGACCCCGAGCGGGGCAGTGAGCTCGCCGAGGATCGCGGCCACCTCCGCCTCCGGGACCGGCGCGGTGACGAAGCGGTGGCCGGCGGGCAGATCGCCGAGGATGACGATGAGATCGGCGCCGAGGGCGTTGGTGCGGCGCACCACCTGGCGGATGCGCCGGCGGGGCACATGCGGCTCGCCCGCGTGAATATCGGCGATGACGGCGATGCGGAGCGGCTTGTCGGCCGGCCAGTCGGCCCGGCGGATGCGCCAGCGCTGGACCCGGAGCCGCATCGCCGGCTCGATGAAGAACCCGTAGGCGGAGACGAAAAGGCCTGCCAGCACGGTCGCCAGCAGGCCCTTGAGAAAGCCGCGTCGGGTCACGCGCAGATCACATCCGCGAGGCGACGTTTTCCCAGTTCACCAGCTTGTCGAGGAAGTTGGTGAGGTAGGCGGGGCGCTTGTTGCGGAAGTCGATGTA
>JAGRMO010000053.1 GCA_020441205.1 Maritimibacter sp. | reverse complement strand
CAGACCTCGATGTCATGGGTGCGCCGCGCGCCGAAACCGGTGTCGCCCGAACACAGCTCGACCGTGCGGTAGGGCAGGCCGAGCCGCTCGAGAATGCCCTCGGCGCGCGCCGTCATCGCCGCGTGTTCGGCCTCGCTGTCCTCGGCCCTCGTGATCGAGACCATCTCGACCTTTTCGAACTGGTGCTGGCGCAACATGCCGGCGGTGTCCTTGCCCGCGCTGCCCGCCTCCGAGCGGAAGCACTGGGTGTGGGCCACGTAGCGCATCGGCAGCGCCGCCGCCTCGACGATCTCGCCGTTGACGAAATTGGTCAGCGTCACCTCGGCCGTGGGGATGAGCCACCAGCCCTGTTCGGTCTTGTAGCTGTCCTCGCCGAATTTCGGCAGCTGCCCGGTGCCGAGCATCATCTCTTCGAGCACCAGCACCGGGGTGATCGCCTCGGTGAGCCCGTTCTCGTCGACATGGGTGTCGAGCATGAACTGGGCGAGCGCGCGGTGGACCCGGGCGATCGCGCCCGAGAGCACGACGAAGCGCGCGCCCGAGAGCTTGGCGGCGAGCTCGAAGTTGAGCCCTCCTTGCGCGGCGGCGAGCTCGTAATGCTCCTTCGGCGCGAAATCGAAGGCGCGCGGCGTGCCCCAGCGCCGGATCTCGACATTGCCGGTCTCGTCCGCGCCCTCCGGTACGTCGTCCGCGAGCACGTTGGGCAGGCCCATGAGCAGATCGGCGAGCGCCTTGTCCTTCGCCTTGGCCTCGTCGGTGAGCCTTGCAATCTCGCCCTTCTTCTCGGCCACCAGCGCCCGGAGCCGCTCGAACCCGGCTTCGTCGCCGCGCGCCTTGGCCGCACCCACCTCCTTGGCGGCCTTGTTGGCCTCGGCCTGGGCCGCCTCGGAAGCGGTGATCGCGCCCCGGCGCGCCTCGTCGAGCGCCAGCACCTCGGCCGACACGCCCGACAGCCCGCGGCGCGCCATGGCGGCGTCGAAAGCGGCTGGGTTCTCGCGGATGGTGCGGATGTCGTGCATGGGGCCTGTCCCGATTGAAACGTGGATTTGGCCCCCCATATGCCCCAGATGCCATGGCAAACAAAGGGGCAAATCGCCGGGCAGAAACCCTCTGTGCCTTGCTTGCCAACCCCGCGCCCCGCGACTAGGGTGCGCGCCAATCGAACCGGGGCATTCCCCGCTGACGAAGGACGACCCAATGCTCGTTTCGCCCGCTTTCGCGCAGGCCGCAGGCGCCCCCGCCGGGGGGCTGCTCAATTCCATGCTGATCCCGATGATCCTGGTCTTCGGCATCATGTGGTTCTTCCTGATCCGGCCGCAGCAGAAGAAGCTCAAGGAAGACGATGCGATGCGCAACGCGCTGAGGCGCGGCGACAAGGTGCTCACCGTGGGCGGCATCGTCGGCAAGGTGACCAAGGTCAAGGACGATGGCGAGATCGAGGTCGAGATCGCTCAGAACGTGAAGATTCACGTCGTCAAATCGGCGATCACCCAGGTGATGTCGAAGACCGAGCCGGCCGAGGGCTGAGGCCCGGACCGGCCGCGCCGGGCCCGGGACGCGCCGGGCCCCCGCGCGACGCCCCCCAACAGAAGCCCGAGCGAGGCAGACATGTTGCACTACCCCCTGTGGCGACGGATCGTGGTGATCGGGCTGGTCGTGCTCGGCCTCGCCTATGCCGCGCCGAACCTTCTCTATCCGCGCGTCGAGGCGCATAACGACGCCGCCGCGATGATCGAGAAATCGGGCTCGACCCCGGAGCGCGAGGCCGATCTCGCCGGATGGCCGGGCTGGCTGCCGTCGTCGCTGGTCAATCTCGGGCTCGATTTGCGCGGCGGCGCCCAGCTTCTGGCCGAGGTCCATGTCGAGGACGTCTACAAGGCACGGATGGACGCGCTCTGGCCCGAGGTGCGCGACGCGCTGCGCGACAAGCGCGACGAGGTCGGCGCGATCCGTCGCATCGACGCGCCGGACGGGCTGCTCGAAGTGCGCATCGAGAACCCCGCGGGCATGGACGCGGCCCTGGCCTCGGTCAACGCGCTCGCCAGCAACGTGGTGAGCCTCACCGGCATCGGCTCGAAGGATATCGACGTCGCCGGCAATGGGGATCTCATCACCGTGCAGCTCTCGGAGGCTGAGAAGCTCGCCACCGACGACCGCACCATCCAGCAATCGCTCGAGATCATCCGCCGCCGGGTGGACGAGGTCGGTACCCGCGAACCCTCGATCACCCGCCAGGGCGAGCGGCGCATCCTGATCCAGGTGCCGGGCGTGGGCTCGGCCGAGGAGATCAAGCGGCTGATCGGCACCACCGCGCAGCTCACCTTCCAGCCGGTGGTGAACCGCACCACCGACGCCAACGTCCAGCCCGGCGCGCGCGAGGAAGTGCTGCCGGCGCAGGACGAAGAGGGCGTCTATTACATCCTCGACGAGAGCCCGGTGGTGACCGGCGAGGAACTGACCAACGCCCAGCCGAGCTTCGACCAGAACGGCCAGCCGGCGGTGAGCTTCAAGTTCAACGTGGGCGGCGCGCGCAAATTCGGCGAATACACCGCCGCGAACGTCGGCAAGCCCTTCGCCATCGTGCTCGACGGCAAGGTGATCTCTGCGCCCCGGATCAACGAGGCCATCCCCGGCGGCTCGGGCATCATCACCGGCAATTTCACCGTCGAGGAATCGACCAACCTGGCCGTCCTGCTGCGCGCCGGCGCCCTGCCGGCAAAGATGGACTTCCTCGAGGAACGCACGATCGGCCCCGAGCTCGGCGCGGATTCGATCCAGGCCGGCAAGGTGGCCTCGATCGTCGGTTTCGTCGCGGTCATGGCCTTCATGGCACTGAGCTATGGCTGGTTCGGCTGGATCGCCAACCTCGCCCTCATCCTCAACGTCGCAATGCTCATCGGCCTCCTGTCGGCCATCGGCGCCACACTGACGCTGCCGGGCATCGCCGGGATCGTGCTGACCATCGGCATGGCGTGCTGATCTACGAGCGCATCCGCGAGGAGACGCGGGCGGGCAGGGGGCCGGCAAGGGCCATCGAACTCGGCTACGAGAAGGCGCTGTCGGCCATCGTCGACGGCAACCTCACCACCGTGATCACCGCCGGCATCCTCTTCGTCATGGGCTCGGGTCCGGTGAAGGGCTTCGCCGTCACCCTGTTCTTCGGCATCATCACCTCGGTCTTCGCCGCGATCTTCGTCACCAGGCTCATGGTCGTCGCCTGGTTCGAGCGCCGTCGCCCGAAGACCATCAACGTCTAGGAAGGAGCCGACCCATGCGCCTGAAACTGGTTCCCGACGACACCTCCTGGGATTTCTTCGGCAAGCTGCCGATCACCCTCGGCCTGTCCGGCCTGCTGATCGTCATCTCGATCGTCTCGTTCTTCGCCTTCGGGCTCAACTTCGGCATCGACTTCCAGGGCGGCACCAAGATTCGCACCGAATCGACGCAGGCCCTCGACGTCGGCGCCTACCGCGACGCGCTGGCGCCGCTCGACCTCGGCGACGTCGCGATCACCCAGGTCTTCGACCCGAATTTCGACGCCGACCAGCACGTCGCCTCGATCCGCATCCAGGCCCAGTCGGGCGAGGAGGCGATCACCCAGGAGACCGTGCAGGCAGTGGAAGACGCGCTGAAGGCGGTCGACCCCGCCGTCACCTTCGTCTCGGTCGAAAGCGTCGGCCCCAAGGTTTCGGGCGAGCTGATCTGGACCGCGGTCGAAGCGGTCATCGCCGCGCTCGGGGCGGTTCTGGTCTACATCTGGCTGCGGTTCGAATGGCAATTCGCCCTCGGTGCGGTGCTGGCGCTGGTGCACGATGTGCTCATCACCATTGGCGTGTTCTCGCTGTTCCAGATCCGCTTCGACCTCGCGATCATCGCCGCCCTGCTGACCATCGTCGGCTATTCGCTGAACGACACGGTGGTTGTCTTCGACCGGGTGCGCGAGAACCTGCGCCGCTACAAGAAGCTCGATCTCAAGGCCCTGCTGAACCTCTCGATCAACGAAACGATGAGCCGTACGGTGATGACCTCGGGCACCACGCTGATCGCGCTCATCGCGCTCCTCGTGCTGGGCGGCGACGTGATCCGGGGCTTCGTCTTCGCGATGACTTTCGGCATCTTCACCGGCACCTATTCCTCGGTCTTCGTCGCCTCGGCGCTGCTCCTGAAGCTGGGGGTCAAGCGCGACTGGTCGAAGCCCGACGGCGAGGCCGGCACCCAGTTCGCCAACGTCGATGCCTGAGCTTGCGCCGGGCGTGTTCGACACGCCCGGGCTGCCCTGGCTGGCCGCGACCTTTCTGATCGCGGGCCTCGTGCGCGGCTTCGCCGGCTTCGGCACCGCCCTCGTCTTCATGCCCATCGGCGCCTTGTTCCTGCCGATCCCGCTCGCCATCGCCCTGGTGACCGTCGCGGGCATGATCGCCTGGCCGCTGATCCTGCCGCGCGCGCTCGCCCGCGCCGACCGGGCCGAGGTGCTGACCCTCGGCGCCGCCGCCATCGTCACCGCGCCCGTGGGTCTCTGGCTGCTCACCTGGGCCGACCGCGAGACGCTGCGCTGGGCGGTGTCGATCGCGGCCGGGCTCACGCTCGCGGCCCTGCTCTCGGGCTGGCGCTACCAGGGACGGGTGCGCGGCCCGGGGCTCGCCGGCGTCGGCGGCCTCGCCGGCGTGCTCGGCGGCACCACCGGGCTCACCGGGCCGCCGGTGATCCTGTTCTACCTCGCCTCCACCCGCGCCGCCGAAGTGGTGCGCGCGAACACCATCGTGTTCCTCGCGCTGCTCGATCTCGGCATCATCGCGGTGATGATCCTGCGCGGCCTCGTCGGCTGGGAGATCCTGCCGCTCGCGCTGCTCCTGTCGGTGCCCTACGGCCTCGGCATCGTCCTCGGCCAGCGCTGGTTCCACCCCGACCGCGAGAAACTGTACCGCAGTCTGGCCTATTCGGTGATCGCGGGCGCGATTCTCACCGGTCTGCCGCTGTTCGACCGCTAGCGCGGGACGTGGCGCGCAGGACCGGGGCGCGGGCCACGGACGCTTTCCATCCGCCCCCGGACAGGCTAGCTAGGCTCGCATGGAGATCGAGGAAATCAGATATGACGGCGCCCAGCCGGTCGACGGCTACGGCCCTGGCTTCTTCCGGGTCGGCGGCCAGGTGCTCGCAGGCGCGGTGATCGTCACCGCACGGGCGGCGCGGGTCTGGTCGGGACCGGAAGACGCCGAGGCGCTGGTGGCGCTTTCGGGCGAGGTCGACGTGATCGTCTATGGCTCCGGTGCGGCGATGACCGCGCTGCCCGTGACGCTGATCCGCGCGGTCGAGGCGGCCGGCATGGGGCTCGAGCCGATGCCGAGCCCGGCCGCCTGCCGGAGCTACAACGTGTTGCTCGCCGAGGGCCGCCGCGTCGCCCTCGCGGCCCTGCCGGTGTGACCCAGGTGGAGCTCGATGTGCGCAATCTGAGCGTGGCGCGCGGCGGCGTGCCGGTGCTCGAAGGGCTGAGCTTTACCCTGAAGGCGGGCGAGGTGCTGGTGCTGCGCGGACCCAACGGCTCGGGCAAGACCACGCTCCTGCGCACATTGGCGGGCCTTCAGCCGCCGCTCGCGGGCGAGATCTCGCAACCGCCCGAGGCGATCGCCTACGGCGCCCATGCCGACGGGCTGAAGGCGACCCTGAGCGTGGCCGAGAACCTCGCCTTCTGGGCCGCGGTCCATGGGCTGCGCGACATCGGCCCGGCGCTCGACCACTTCAACTTGCGAAGCCTTGCGTCCCGCGCGGCGCAGAACCTCTCGGCCGGCCAGAAGCGCCGGCTGGGGCTCGCGCGGCTTCTGGTCACCGGGCGGCCGATCTGGTTGCTCGATGAACCGACCGTGAGCCTCGACGCCGCCTCGGTCGGGCTCTTCGCCGATGCCGTGCGCGCTCATGTGGCCGACGGTGGTGCAGCGCTCATCGCGACCCATATCGACCTCGGCCTCGAGGCGCGGGTGTTCGACGTGACCCCGTTCAAACCCGACCCGGAGACCGGGCTGCGCACGCGCAGCGCCTTCGATGAGGCGCTGACATGATCGCGCTCCTCGCCCGCGACATCCGGCTCGCGCTGCGCGCCGGCGGCGGCTTCGGCCTCGGGCTCGCGTTCTTTCTGATCGTCGTCACCCTCGTGCCTTTCGGCGTCGGGCCGGAGAGCGACATCCTCACCCGGATCGCGCCGGGCATCCTCTGGATCGGCGCGCTGCTCGCCTGCCTGCTCTCGCTCGACCGGATCTTTCAGCTCGACTTCGAGGACGGCTCGCTCGACCTGCTCGCCACCGCGCCGATCCCGATGGAGGGCATCGTGGCGGTGAAGGCGCTTGCGCACTGGATCACCACCGGCCTACCGCTGGTGATCGCCGCCCCGCTGCTCGGCGTGCTGATGAACCTCGCTCAGCCTGGGCATGGGTGGATCTTCGTCACCCTTCTCATCGGCACCCCGGCGCTCAGCATGATCGGCGCCTTCGGCGCGGCGCTGACGGTTGGCCTCAAGCGCGGCGGGCTCCTGCTCTCGCTCCTGGTGCTGCCGCTCTACATGCCAACACTCATTTTCGGCGCCGAGGCCGCGACGCGGGCGATCGACGGGTTCGACAACACCACGCCGCTCATGATGCTCGCGGGCATCACGCTGGCCTCGGTCGCGCTCCTGCCCTTCGCCGCCGCCGCGGCGCTCAGGATCAACCTGCGATAATGTGACAACCCGGCCCTTGCCGGAGCCGGCGGACCGACATAGGAAAATCCCATGAGCGCACCCAATCGAACCAGACAGGCCCGGGACAACATCAATTGGCTCTGGGAATGGGCGAACCCCGTGAAATTCATGTGGTTCTCCGGCCTCGTTCTGCCCTGGCTCGCGGGGCTGACCGCGCTCGTCATGGCGACCAGCCTGATCTGGGGCTTTTTCTTCACCCCCGAGGCGGTGAACTTCGGCACTTCGGTGAAGATCCTCTATGTCCATGTGCCCTCGGCGACCGTGGCGATCTCGGCCTGGTTCATGATGGTGGTGGCCTCGGTGATCTGGCTGATCCGCCGCCACCACGTCTCGGCGCTCGCCGCCAAGGCCGCGGCCCCGGTCGGCACGGTAATGACGCTGATCGCGCTCGCCACCGGCGCGCTCTGGGGTCAGCCGATGTGGGGGACCTGGTGGGCCTGGGACCCGCGCCTCACCTCGTTTCTGATCCTGTTCCTGTTCTACCTCGGTTACATGGCGCTCTGGGCCGCGATCGAGGACCCCGACACGGCGGCCGATCTCACCTCGGTCCTGGCCATCGTCGGTTCGGTCTTCGCGGTCCTGTCGCGCTACGCGGTCAATTTCTGGAATCAGGGGCTGCACCAGGGCGCCTCGCTGTCGCTCGACAAGGAAGAGAACGTGGCCGACACCTACTGGATCCCCCTGGTGATCGGCATCGCGGGCTTCATGCTGTTCTTCATCACCCTGGTGTTCATTCGCACCCGCACCGAAATTCGGCTGCGCCGGGTACATGCGCTGGAACTTCGCGAAAGGATGGCCGATGCCTGAGCTCGGAAAATACGCCGGCGCGGTGCTGGGCTCCTGGGGAGTGACCCTGCTGCTGCTCGCGGGCCTCGTCGCGATGACCTGGCTGCAATCGCGCGCGGCGAAGCGCAAGCATGACGAAATCGAAGCCCGGCGCGGGACGAAGGAAAGCTGACATGAAACCGTTGTTCCTCATTCCGGTCGCGCTGGCCGCGGCCATGGGCGTCGGCGCCTACGTGGCGATGCAGAACAAGGACGACGCCCTGCCGTCGACCCGCGAGGGGGGGCCGGTGCCGGCCTTGACGGTGGCGGATTTCCAGGGCGAACCCGCCTTCACCGAAGCGGACCTTGCCGACGGCGACGTGGTGCTGGTGAACTTCTGGGCGAGCTGGTGTGCGCCCTGTCGCGCGGAACACCCTCAGCTCGTCGCGATGGCCGAAGAAGGGATCGACATTTTCGGCATCAACTACAAGGACGAACCCGCGAAGGCGGCAGCGATGATCGCCGAACTTGGCAATCCCTTCGCCCGTGTCGCCGCCGACCCGACCGGACGCACCGGGCTCGACTGGGGCCTTTACGGCGTGCCCGAGACCTTCATCATCGCGGGCGACGGCACGGTGGTGAAGCGCTTCGCCGGACCGATCACGGTGGCCATCATGGACAGCGTCATCAAGCCCGCGATCGCGGAGGCCCGGGCGGCGACCGAGTGACCTGACCGCCGTGTGGCGCGGGGCAGGGGACCGGAGGGGGCGGCCTGGACGCCCCAACGCAAGCGGTGGCGGTACCCCGGGCAGGATGTTTGCGCAGGAAACGGCCCGAGACGCCCCGGACCCCCGATGCGTTCCGCGTGAGAAAATGGCGCGCGTCGGATCTGGTCCGTTCGCGGGGCGGAGTCGCCTCAGCCTTTGAGCCGCGCGGCGTGCCAGGCGAGGTGGTCGGCCATGAAGCTCGAGATGAAATAATAGGAGTGGTCGTACCCCTCCTGCATCCGCAGCGTCAGGTCGATCCTCGCGGCGGCGCAGGCTTCGGCGAGGCGGTGGGGCTGGAGCTGGATGTCGAGGAAGCCGTCGGCCGTGCCCTGATCGACGAGAATTTCGGGGAGCCGTGCGCCCGCGGCGATGAGCGCGCAGGCGTCGTACTCGGCCCAGGCGGTCTCGTCGGCGCCGAGATAGCCCGGCAGCGCCTTCCGGCCCCAGGGCACCAGGCTTGGCGCGACGATCGGGGCGAAAGCGGAAGTGGCGCGGAACCGTCCGGGGTTGCGCAACGAGACCGTCAGCGCGCCGTGGCCGCCCATGGAATGGCCGAGGATCGACTGGCGGGCCATGTCGGCCGGGAAATGCGCCGCGATCACCGCCGGCAACTCGTCCTCGATGTAACTGCGCATCCGATAGTGGGGCGCGAAGGGCGGTTCGGTCGCGTCGAGGTAGAAGCCGGCGCCGAGGCCGAAATCGTAGGCGCCGTCGGGGTCGTCGGCCACATCCGGTCCGCGCGGGCTGGTGTCGGGCGCGACGAAGATCAGCCCGTGTTCGGCGCAGGCGGCGCGGAATTCGCCCTTCTCGGTGACATTGGCCTGGGTACAGGTGAGGCCCGAGAGATACCAGACCACCGGCAGCGTCGCCCCCGGTTCATGCGGCGGGACGAAGACCGAGAATTCCATCCTAGTGGATGTGGCGGCGGACGCATGGGCGTAGACACCCTGCACACCGCCATGGGCGCGCGCGGTCGAGATCGTTTCGAGCGCCATCAGTAGACCACCACCGAGCGGATCGACTCGCCTGCATGCATCAGATCGAACCCTTTGTTGATCTCGTCGAGCGTGAGCACATGGGTGATCATCGGGTCGATCTCGATCTTCCCGTTCATGTACCAGTCGACGATCTTCGGCACGTCCGTGCGGCCCTTGGCGCCGCCGAAAGCGGTGCCCTTCCAGACCCGCCCGGTCACCAGCTGGAACGGCCGGGTCGCGATCTCCTTGCCGGATTCGGCGACACCGATGATGGTCGAGACGCCCCAGCCGCGATGGCAGGCCTCGAGCGCGGTGCGCATGACTTGCGTGTTGCCGGTACAGTCGAAAGTATAGTCGGCGCCGCCGTCGGTGAGCGCGACGAGATGGGCGACCAGATCGCCCTCGACCTTGGTCGGGTTGACGAAATGGGTCATCCCGAAGCGCTCGCCCCAATCCTTCTTGGCGTCGTTGATGTCGACGCCGATGATCTTGTCGGCCCCCACCATCCGCGCGCCCTGGATCACGTTGAGCCCGATCCCGCCGAGCCCGAAGACGATGACGTTAGCGCCGGGTTCGACTCGCGCGGTATTGATCACCGCGCCCACTCCGGTGGTCACGCCGCAGCCGACGTAGCAGGCCTTGTCGAACGGGGCATCGTCGCGGATCTTGGCCACCGCGATCTCGGGGAGCACGGTGAAATTCGAGAACGTCGAACAGCCCATGTAATGGTAGACCGTCGCGCCCTTGTACGAGAACCGCGAGGTGCCGTCGGGCATCACCCCCTTGCCCTGGGTCGCCCGGATCGAGGTGCAGAGGTTGGTCTTGCCCGAGGTGCAGCTTTTGCACTCGCGGCATTCGGGCGTGTAGAGCGGGATCACGTGATCGCCGGGCTTGAGGCTTTTCACGCCCGCGCCCACTTCGCGCACCACGCCCGCGCCTTCGTGGCCGAGGATCGAGGGAAAGATCCCCTCGCTGTCGAACCCGTCGAGCGTATAGGCGTCGGTGTGGCAGATGCCGGTGGCCATGATCTCGATCAGCACCTCGCCCTCTTTCGGGCCTTCGAGATCGAGCTCGACGATCTCCAAGGGCTGCTTGGCGGCAAAGGCGACGGCGGCGCGCGTTTTCATGACATCCTCCCGGGGACAGAATTGTTGTCGTTTCCGGCACGATACGCGCGGGCGCGACAATGTGTCCAGAGACGGCGGGCGGCCTCGTTCAGCCGTGGCGGCGGAACAGCTCGATGGACGCGGTAAAGAAACTTTCGCGCACCTCGGGGCGTTCGAGGACGATCTCGTGCTCGGCATCGGCGACGATTTCGAGCCGTCCGCCCGGCCAGCGCGCCATGCGGTGGCGGATCGCGCCCGGCGAAACGATCCGGTCGTTGGTGCCAAGGAAGGTGAGCGCCGGGATCACGGGCGCCGGGAGCCGGGCGAGGCGGGTGGTCTCGATCAGGGCGGCATGCGCCCAGCCGAGCGTCGGTCCGCCGAGCGCGAGGGTCGGGTAGCGCTCGACCTGGGTCTTGACGAAATCCCACATCTCGCGGTCGGTCGTGAGGTCGTTTCCCGGGAACCCGCCCTCGACGAAAGGATGGTCGAGATTGGTGCGCGGCGTGAGTTTGCCGCCGAGCCCGAGCGACGGCCCGAACAGCGCCGAGATGACGGCGAAGGGCCAGTCGCGGGCCGCCACCTGCGCCCCCCACATCGGCGCGGAAAAGGCGACGGCCCGCACCGGCAGGCCGTCGATCAGCGCCCGGAGCCCGATGCAGCCGCCCATCGAATGGGCGACGAGGAACCGCGGCCCTGGCAGCCCGCGCGCCTCGATCAGCCCAAGCAGTGCCGCGACATCGCGCTGGAACTCGGCGAAATTCTCGACATGGCCAAGGCGCGGGTCGGGCGCGGTGCGCGCGCTGAGGCCCTGGCCGCGCCAGTCGATCGCGGCGACTGCATAGCCCGCCTGCGCATAGGCGCGCGCGGCCCTCCCATACTTCTCGGCATATTCGGTGCGGCCGGGGAAGATCAGCACCGTGCCGGCCGGACGGGTGTCCTCCGCCGCCGGCCAGGTGGCGATGCGCAGCCTGCGGCCGTCCTCGGCCATCACCCACCAGGCTTCGCCGCCGGGCGGGCCGTCGGCCACGTCGACATGGAGCGGCGCGGCCTGCATCGCGGTCAGGCGAGCAGCCCGCCGAGGCGCATCGCCGCGCCCATGTCGCCGTCGATGGCGAGCTTGCCGGACATGAAGGCGGCGGTGGGATTCAGATCGCCGCCCAGGATCTGTTCGAACACTTCCGCCGTGGCGGTGAGGGTCACATCCGCCTCGTCGTCGCCGGCCCGTGCGCCGCCGCCGTCGATCACGATGTTGCCGGCACCTTCCAGAACGAACTTGGCCACCGCGTCGAAGCCGGCGCCGCCCAGCTTGGCGTTGAGCGCGGCCACCGCGGTTTCGATCACTTTGCTCACCTCGTCTCTCCTTGGTCCTGGGGCGCGTTGCGCCCGGTTTCGCCGCGCAGCCTAGCGAATCCGCACAGGCGGCGAAACCCGCGGCGTGGCCCCGTGACGCGCGGGAAGCCCGGTGGCGCGCGATCCGAGGTGACGGGAAGGTGATGGGCATGGCGGCGCGTCCCGGCTAAGATCGCCACATGCACCGCCTGCTGACCCTTCTCGCGCTCGTCCTCCTGGCCCAGCCCGTTCTGGCCCAGGACGATGTTGCCGACAGCCGGCTCGACGCTTTGTTCGAAGATCTCGCGGAGGCCGACGAACCGGGCTGGAAGCGGATCGAGGAAGCGATCTGGGAGGAATGGTCGGAGACCGGCTCGCCCGCGCTCGACTACCTGCTCACCCGGGGGCGCGAGGCGCTGTCGGCCGGCGACGACGTCGCCGCGATCGAACATTTCACCGCGCTGATCGAGAACGCGCCCGACTTCCCCGAGGGTTACAACGCGCGCGCCACCGCCTATTTCGACGCCGAGCTCTACGGCCCGGCGCTGTCGGACATCGCCCGCACCCTGACGCTGGAGCCGAGGCATTTCGGCGCGTTGTCGGGCCTTGGCCTCATCCTCGAAGAGACCGGCAACAAACAGCGCGCGCTCGAGGCCTTTCGGGCCGCGCGCGCTATACATCCGCACCGCCCCGATCTAAGAGAGGCGGTGGAACGCCTCGAAGCCGAGCTCCAGGGCAGCGCAATCTGAGGCCGGCAGACTGAGGCGGACGCGCCCCCGACACGCGAGGGGCGCGCGGGGGAAAGAGCGATGTCGCGGATCACCGCGGTCCTGGGACCCACCAACACGGGCAAGACCCATTACGCGATCGAGCGCATGCTGGGCCACCGCACCGGCGTGATCGGCTTGCCGCTGAGGCTACTCGCCCGCGAGGTCTACGACCGGATCGTCGCGCTCCGGGGTCCGAGCGTCGTGGCGCTGGTGACCGGCGAAGAGCGGATCGTGCCCGAACGGGTTCAATACTGGGTCTGCACCGTCGAGGCGATGCCGGACGGGCTGGGCGCCGATTTTCTTGCGGTTGACGAGATCCAGCTCTGCGCCGACCCCGAACGCGGCCATGTGTTCACCGACCGTCTCCTCCACGCGAGGGGCCAGCACGAGACCCTGTTCCTCGGCGCCTCGACGATGCGCGGCGCCATCGCCGCGCTGGTGCCGAAGGCCCAGTTCATGCATCGCGAGCGGTTCTCGGAGCTTTCCTACGCCGGTTCGAAAAAGCTTAGCCGGATGCCCGCGCGCAGCGCCATCGTCGGATTTTCGGTCGATAATCTCTATGCCATCGCCGAACTCATGCGCCGGCAGAAGGGCGGCGTGGCGGTGGTGATGGGGGCGCTTTCGCCCCGCACGCGAAACGCCCAGGTCGAGATCTACCAGAACGGCGACGTCGACTATCTCGTCGCCACCGACGCGATCGGAATGGGCTTGAACCTCGACGTTCAACACGTTGCTTTCTCGGCGCTTTCCAAGTTCGATGGCCGCAGGATGCGGCACCTCGCGCCGAACGAGCTCGCGCAGATCGCCGGCCGCGCCGGGCGCTACAGGACTGACGGCAGCTTCGGGGTGACCGGCGAGGCCGCGCCGCTCGACGACGAGGTGGTGCGCGCCATCGAGGAGCATCGCTTCGCTCCATTGAAGAAGCTCCAGTGGCGCAATTCCGATCTGCGCTTCGGATCGCTCGACCGGCTGATCGCGACCCTCGAGGAGGGCACCGACGACCCCTGGCTCACCCGGGCGCGCGAGGCCGACGACCTGATCGCGCTGAAGGCGCTGGCCGAGGACGGTCTGATCCGCGCCCGCGCCTCGGACGGACCCTCGGTGCGGCTCCTGTGGGACGTCTGCCGGGTGCCCGATTTCCGCGGCATCAGCCACGGCGAACACGCGAGCCTGCTCTCCTCGCTCTACACCGATCTGCACGAGCACGGCCGGGTGCGCGAGGACTGGTTCGCCGCCCGTGTCGCGCGCATCGACAACACCCATGGCGACGTCGACGCGCTGTCGAAACGGCTCGCCTATATCCGCACCTGGACTTATGTCGCACAGCGAAACGGCTGGTTGGCGGACGAACACCATTGGCGTGGCGAGACTCGTGCGGTAGAAGATCGCCTGTCGGATGCGCTTCACGCCGCGCTGAC
>JAGRMO010000279.1 GCA_020441205.1 Maritimibacter sp. | reverse complement strand
CCTGATGCGCGCGATGGCGCCGCCCGAGATCACGCTGAAGGACATCTACATCTCGATCCTGCCCTTCGTGCTGGTGATGATCCTCGCGCTCGCGATCATCATGACCTTCCCCGAGATCGCGCTGTGGCTGCCCAACTACGTCTACGGAAAATAACCAACAAGAACTCCTCCACGGAGCGGAAAACCGAAACCAACAAGGAGAAAGACCCGATGACCTCCAGACGCAAGTTCCTGACCGGTGCCGCAGCCCTTCCGGCCGCTTCCCTCGCAGCCCCCGCGCTCGCCCAGGGCAAGATCACCTGGCGGATGCAGACCTACGCAGGCCCCGCGCTGGCCGAACACGTGATCGTGCCCGCGATCAACAGCTTCAACAAGATCGCCGGCGATAGGATGCAGATCGAGCTCTACTTCTCCGACCAGCTGGTGCCGACCGGCGAGCTGTTCCAGGCGATGCAGCGCGGCACCATCGACGCGGTGCAGTCGGACGACGACAGCATGGCCTCGCCCACCGAGGTGACGGTGTTCGGCGGCTACTTCCCCTTCGCCTCGCGCTACTCGCTCGACGTGCCGGTGCTGTTCAACCAGTACGGGCTGAACGAGATCTGGGCCGAGGAATACGCCAAGGTCGGCGTCAAGCACATCTCGGCCGGCTCGTGGGATCCGTGCCACTTCAACACCAAGGATCCGATCCGCTCGCTCGAAGACCTCAAGGGCAAGCGCGTCTTCACCTTCCCGACCGCCGGCCGCTTCCTCAGCCAGTTCGGCGTCGTGCCCGTCACGCTGCCCTGGGAAGACATCGAGGTGGCGGTGCAGACCGGCGAGCTCGACGGCATCGCCTGGTCGGGGATCACCGAAGACTACACGGTGGGCTGGGCCGACGTGACCAACTACTTCCTCACCAACAACATCTCCGGCGCCTGGATCGGCCATTTCTTCGCCAACATGGACAAGTGGAACGAGGTGCCCGAAGACCTGCAGGAGCTGCTGCGCGTCTGCATGGACCAGTCGCATTACTACCGCCAGTGGTGGTACTGGGGCGGCGAGGCCTCCCTGCGCGTCAACGGCACCAAGATGGAGCTCACCTCGATCCCCGACAGCGAGTGGGACACGGTCGAGCAGGCCGCCCACACCTTCTGGGACGAGATCGCGGCCGAAAGCGAAGTGAAGGCCAAGGTGGTCGAGATCTTCAAGCAGTACAACGCCGACATGGCGAAAGCGGGCCGGCCCTACCGCTACGGCTGAGCTCGTTGCCCCGGGGGCCAGACCTCCCTTTGGCCCCCGGGGACACACAAGACACGCGCCCCGGCGCGAACACACAACCGGGGCCCGGGCCGATGCCCGGGCCTCCCCGATCCTGACGGAGCCGACCGATGACCGGAAACCTGACGCTTGACGAACTGAAGGGCCTCGCCGCCTCGGGCGAGATCGACACCGTGATGGCCTTCATGGTCGACATGCAGGGCCGGCTGCAGGGCAAGCGCTTCGTCGCGCAGCATTTCGTCGACAGCGCCTGGAACGAGACCCATTGCTGCAACTACCTGCTCGCGACCGACCTCGAAATGTGGACGGTCGACGGCTATGCCAGCACCTCCTGGCGCGCGGGCTACGGCGATTACATGCTGAAGCCCGACCTCTCGACGCTGCGCCGCGCCGGCTGGCTCGACCGCACCGCCATGGTGCTCTGCGACGTGCTCGACCACCACGGCCACGGCCCCATCGCCCATTCGCCCCGCGCCATGCTCCAGGCCCAGGTCGCGCGCCTCGCCGCCATGGGATACGGGGCCATCGCCGCCACCGAGCTCGAGTTTTTCATCTTCAAGAAAAGCTTCGAGGAGCTTCATGCCGAGCGCTACCGCGACCTCGCCCCGCTGGCCGATTACAACGCCGATTATTCGCTGCTGCTCGGCACCAAGGACGAGCCGGTGATGCACGCGCTGCGCCAGGGGCTCTATGCCTCGGGCATCCCGGTCGAGGGCTCGAAAGGCGAGGCCGAGGCGGGGCAGGAAGAGCTCAACCTGCGCTATGGCCCCGCGCTCGCCTGCGCCGAATACCATTCCATCGCCAAACACGCGGCGAAGGACGTGGGCCACCTCAAGGGCCACGCGGTGAGCTTCCTGCCGAAATGGCACCACAAGCGGGTGGGCTCGGCGAGCCATGTCCACCAGTCGCTCTGGACCACCGACGGCAAGCCCGCCTTCTACGAGCCTGGCGCCGAACTCGGCCTGTCGCAAACCGCGCGCCACTACCTCGGCGGGCTTCTCGCCTATGCCTCTGACATCACCGTCTTCCTCGCGCCCTACGTCAACTCCTACAAGCGCTTCCAGATCGGCAGCTTCGCCCCCACCCGCAAGGTGTGGTCGGTCGACAACCGCACCGCCGCCTTCCGGCTGGTGGGCGACAACTCGCCGGGCATCCGCTTTGAATGCCGGGTGCCCGGTTCGGACGTGAACCCCTACCTCGCCATCGCCGCGATGCTCGCCGCCGGCATCGCCGGGATCGAAGAGAAGATCGAACCGCCCGCGCCCTCGTCGGGCGACGCCTACGAGGGCAAGGCCGAACATATCCCCACCAACCTGCGCGACGCCACCGAGGCGCTGAAGGGCTCGAAGATGCTGCGCGCGGCCTTCGGCGACGCGGTGGTCGACCACTATGTCCACGCCGCCGCCTGGGAACAGGAGGCCTTCGACCGGGTCGTGACGGATTGGGAGATCGCCCGTGGCTTCGAACGGGCGTGACCCGTGCCGCCGATGACCGCAGGGAAGAGGCGGCCTCTTCGCTGCGCTCATCGGCGCATCGCGCCGGTGGCGTCGTGACGCAGGCCCCGCTCTGGACAACGCCGATCCGCCGGCAGAATGAAACAGCACAACCAGCTATGGAACTCTACAGATGACAAAGATGCTGCAATGTATCTCGCCGGTCGACGGATCGGTCTATGCCGAACGCCCAGTGCTCTCCCCGGAGGCGGCCCGCGCCGCCGTCGCCGCTACCCGCGCGGCCCGGAAGGCCTGGGCCGCCCGCCCGCTCGACGAGCGCGTCGCCCTCGTCCAGAAGGCCGTCGCCCGGCTCGGCGAGATCAACGACGATGTGACCACCGAGCTCGCCTGGCAGATGGGCCGTCCGGTCCGCTACGGCGGCGAGTTCCGCGGCGTGAACGAGCGCACCCAGTACATGGCCGAGATCGCCCGCGAGGGGCTGGCCGACATCGCGCTTGAAGACAGCGACACCTTCCGCCGCTTCATCCGCCGCGAGCCGCACGGCGTGGTCTTCGTCATCGCGCCCTGGAACTACCCCTACATGACCGCGATCAACACCATCGTGCCCGCGCTCATCGCCGGCAACGCGGTGGTCCTGAAACACGCCACCCAGACCATGCTGGTGGGCGAGCGGCTGGTGCAATGCTTCCACGAGGCGGGCGTGCCCGCGGACGTGTTCCAGAACCTCGTACTCGACCATGACACCACCGAGGCGCTGATCGGCGAGGGGGCGTTCGACTTCATCAACTTCACCGGCTCCGTCGCCGGCGGCGCGAGGATCGAGCGCGCCGCCGCCGGCACTTTCACCGGCCTCGGCCTCGAGCTCGGCGGCAAGGACCCGGGCTACGTAATGGACGACGCCGACCTCTCCGCCGCCATCGAGACGCTGATGGACGCGGCGATGTACAACGCCGGCCAGTGCTGCTGCGGGATCGAGCGGATCTACGTCCACGAAAGCCTGTTCGACAAGTTCGTCGAGGGCGCCGTGGCCTTCGCCAGGGCCTACAAGCTCGGCAACCCGCTCGACAGCGCCACGACGCTGGGACCGATGGCCTCGAAGCGCTTCGCCGACACCGTGCGCAAGCAGATCGCCGATGCCGTCGCCGCCGGCGCCACCGCCCATGTGCCGACCTTCGCCGAGGACGACGGCGGCACTTACCTCACGCCGCAGGTGCTGACCGGCGTCACCCACGACATGGAGGTGATGCGCGAGGAAAGCTTCGGCCCCGTCGTCGGCATCATGCCCGTGAAGGACGACGAAGAGGCGCTGGCGCTCATGAACGACAGCCCCTATGGCCTCACCGTCTCGCTCTGGACGAGCGACCCCGACCGCGCCGAGGCGCTGGGCGCGCGGCTGGAGACCGGCACCGTGTTCATGAACCGCGCCGATTATCTCGATCCGGGCCTGTGCTGGACCGGCTGCAAGAACACCGGCCGCGGCGGCTCCTTGTCGATCCTCGGCTTCCACAACCTGACCCGGCCGAAATCCTACCATCTCAAGAAGGTGACGAAATGAGCGCGACCGCCAACTGGTCCTACCCCACCGCGATCCGCTTCGGCGCGGGCCGCATCCAGGAACTGGGGGCCGCCTGTGCACAGGCCGGTGTCACAAATCCGATCCTGGTGACCGACCGCGGCCTCGCCGCACTGCCGGTCACCCAGACCGCGCTTGACGCGATGGAGGCGGCCGGCCTCGGCCGCGCGATCTTCGCCGAAGTCGATCCGAACCCGACCGAGAAGAACCTCGAGGCCGGGCTCGAGGCCTACCGTGCCGGTGGCCATGACGGCGTCGTCGCCTTCGGCGGCGGCTC
>JAGRMO010000278.1 GCA_020441205.1 Maritimibacter sp. | reverse complement strand
CGGATCTGCACATGCATATCCTGCCCTACGACTATGTCGCCGACATCCCCTCGCTCACCACCGGCCTCGCCCGCACCGCCGCGCTCATCGCCCACGCCCGCGCCGAGGCGCCCAATGCGCTGCTGTTCGACAACGGCGACTTCCTGCACGGCTCGCCGCTCGGCGACGAGATCATGCGGATGCTCTCGCGCGAGACGCACAAGCCGCGCGCCCGCCACCCGATCGTCGCCGCGATGATGCGGCTCGGCTACGACGCGATCACCCTCGGCAACCACGATTTCGACCACGGCCTGGACTATCTCGGCAAGGTGCTCGCCGCCGCCCCCTTCCCGGTGGTCTCGTCCAACCTCTCGGTCCTGCCCATCGGCCGGACCACGGGCCCCGGCCCAGCTCCGGTGGCCGTGCCCTTCGCCATTCTCGAGCGCTCCTTGCGCGACGAGGCGGGCGAGACGCACCCGCTTCGCATCGGCCTCATCGGCTTCCTGCCGCCCGGTTCGCTCACTGGTCTTCACGGCAGCCGCTACCGCGCGGTGTTGCGCGACATCCCCGCGACCGCGCGCACCCTCGTGCCGCTCCTGCGCGCCTCGGGCGCCGATCTGGTGATCGCGCTGGCCCATTCCGGCATCGCCGATGTGGACGACACGCCCGGGCTCGAGAACGCCGTCATCCCGCTCGCCGCGGTGCCGGGGATCGACGCCATCGTCTCGGGCCATGCCCACCAGGTCTTCCCCCGCGAAGGCACCGGCTGGCCAGAGCCCGTCGACCTCGCCCGCGGCCGGGTCCACGGCGTGCCGGTGGTCGCGCCCGGCTTCTGGGGCTCGCATCTCGGGATCATCGACCTCACCCTCACGCGCGACCGCCCGGACGCCCGCTGGCACGTCGCCGCCGCCCGGAGCGAGGCGCGGCCGATTTCGAAGCGTGACCCCGCAACCGGCAAGGTCCGCCCCGAGGTCGAGCCCGATCCGGGCATCCTCGCGATGCTCGAACGGCTCCACCGCCACACGATGCGCGAGGCCCGGCACACGGTGGGCGAAACCCGCCGGCGTCTGCACAGCTTCTTCGCCGCCGTCGCCCCCGCGCCCGCGCTCGACATCGTCCACCGCGCGATGCTGTGGCAGGCCGACCGTTCGCTCGCCGGCACCGCGCACGCCCATCTCCCCCGCCTCGCCTCGACCGCGCCGTTCAAGGCCGGTGGCCTCGCCGGGCCCGATTACTTCGTCGACATCCCGCCCGGCCCGATCTCGCTCACCGCGCTGGCCGAGCTCTACCTCTACCCGAACGATCTGGTGATCCTGCGGCTCGATCGCGCCGGGCTGACCGAATGGCTCGAACGCGCCGCCAGCCTCTTCGCCCAGATCGTCCCCGGCGGTCAGGATCAGATCCTGTTGCCCAAGACCGCGCCGATCTATGGCTTCGAGACCGTGGCCGGGATCGACTACGCGATCGACCTGTCGCAGCCGCCGCGCTACGCCTTCGACGGCAATCTCGCCAATCCGCAGGCCCGGCGGATCACCGGCCTCGCCCTCGACGGCCGCCCGCTCGACCCGGGCGACGAGGTGCTGCTCGCGACCAATTCCTACCGGGTGATCGGCGGCGGCGGCTACCCGGTGCCCGGACCCGAAAACATCGCGCTCGATCCGCCGCTCGGCCTGCGCGACATCGTCGCCGACTACCTCGCCGCCACCGGCCCCTTCGAACATTCCCCCCTCGCCCGCTGGCGCTTCGCCCCGCTGCCCGGCGCCAGCCTGCGGTTTCGCACGGCGCCGCAGGCGGCCGCGCTGGTCCAAGAGGCCGGGCCCGCCATCTCGACCACGGGCGAACTGGACGAGAACGGGTTCCTCATCTGCCGGCTCGACCTCTGAGACCCGGATCGCTTGCAATGCGCCCCGGCCCCGCCTATATCCGCCCTCGAGAGGTTGGCGCGGGCAGGCGCCTCGCCAACCCGGTCAGGTCCGGAAGGAAGCAGCCGTAACGAGCCCCGCTTGGGTCGTTGTCCAGCCTCTCACTCACCACGAGTTTTCAAGGAAAACTCTGTGGCGAGGCGACCACGAGTTTCGGAACGAAAACCGCGGCACAGCGACGGCCAGCGTCGGAACGAATCCCCGGATCGCTCAACGGGACGGCCACGCGAGTGCCGTGCGGAAGTTTCGCCGAGAGCGTATTCCCCCGTTTCCATGCCCGTGCTATTCTTGCCCCCGCATCCACCGCGGAGCCTTGATGCTTGTCGCCTGAACCACCGGAAGCCCAGCTTCCACCCGCCTGCGCGCCCCGGACAACTTCGCGGCGCCACTACGTGGTTCACACGAGAGAACAGCTTTGACCGACACACCCGACCTGAAAGACCTTGGCTGGTCCGCAGACTTTCTGCGCCAGCTCGACATCGACGAAATCGGCCGCTTCGCCCCCGCGCGGGTGACCGCCGTCCACCGCGACCGGATCGATACGCTGACCGAGGCCGGACCCCGTGTCCTCACCCTGCCACCGGGCCACAGCGCCGGCGAGATCGCGGTGGGCGACTGGGTGCTGATCGAACCCGAGACCGACCGCGTTGCCCGCCGGCTCGAGCGCACCAGCCTGTTGCACCGCAAGGCCGCCGGCCGCGACATCCGCGACCAGCTCATCGCGGCGAATGTCGATACGCTCTTCGTCACCACCTCGATGAACGCCGATTTCAACGTCGCCCGGCTCGAGCGCTACGTGGCCCTCGCCCATTCCGGCGACGTGGCCCCGGTGATCGTGCTGACCAAGGCCGACCTCTCGGCCGACCACGACACCTTCCACGACGCGCTGCGCGCCGCCCTGCCGCGGGTGACACGGGTGACGCTCGACGCCCGCGATCCGGGCGCCGTCCACGAGGCCCTGGCCGACTGGTGCGGACCGGGCGAGACGGTGGCTTTCGTCGGCTCGTCCGGCGTCGGCAAATCCACCCTCGTGAGCGTGCTCACCGGCGACGCGATCGCGACGCAAGCGATCCGCGAGGACGATGCCAAGGGCCGCCACACGACGACCGCGCGCGAGTTTCACCGGCTCGCCGGCGGCGGCTGGGTGATCGACACGCCCGGCATGCGCGAACTGCAGTTGACCGGCGCCGCCGAGGGCATCGACGCGGTCTTCGCCGACATCGTCGAGCTGGCCGCGGACTGCAAGTTCAACGATTGCGCCCACGACACCGAGCCCGGCTGCGCGGTGAAGGCCGCGATCGCGGAAGGCACGCTCGACGCCGAGCGCCTCGCCCGCTGGCAGAAGCTCCGCCGCGAGGACGCGCTGAACGCCGAAAGCCTCGCCGAAGCCCATGCCCGCCAGCGCAGGTTCGGCAGGATGGTGAAAGAGGTCGTCCGCGATCACCACAAGCGGCAAGACCGCGAAGGGTGAGGCAGGCCCGGCGCGCACGCCGGCGCCGGGTTCGATGTGCACAGCGGATGTGCACAAATTCGCGCGGGTGCGTCGGACCCGCGCGCCGAGCCCCGCATTTCCTGCGCAGCCAGTCGGCCGGACCCGACGCGAACACCCGGCCCATCGTCGCGGATGGACCGGCCCGGCAACGCACAAGGAACGAAAACCCGCGCGAGTTCAACATGATGCCGGGGACCTGGGACACCGAACTCTGAGGAGCTGCCGAGGCAGGCGAACGCTGCCGCGACGGCCCGAGCCCCGCCCATCTCGAGCGCGCTCCGCCCGGCTCACCTGGCCCGACGTCGCGGCGCAGACGCGCAGGCGGGTCGCGTTTTCCGCCGATCCCGCCCGCCCCCGGTGGACGCGCCCGGAGCGGCGCTCTACAGTCCCGCCCGAGCAGTCCGGGCGCAATTGGGGGAACGTCATGGCCGATACCGGCGACAAAGCCTATCAGGTTCTCGCACGCAAATACCGGCCCGAGACCTTCGCCGATCTGGTCGGCCAGGGCGCGATGGTGCGTACCCTGAAGAACGCCTTCGAAGCCGACCGCATCGCCCAGGCCTTCNNTCATCATGACCGGCATCCGCGGCATCGGAAAGACCACCACCGCGCGGATCATCGCCAAGGGGCTGAACTGCATAGGTCCCGACGGCACTGGCGGCCCCACCGTCGAGCCCTGCGGGCAATGCGAGCAATGCATCGCCATCGCCGAGGGCCGCCATGTCGACGTGATGGAGATGGACGCGGCCTCGCGCACCGGGGTGGGCGATATCCGCGAAATCATCGACAGCGTCCATTACCGGGCCGCCTCGGCGCGCTACAAGATCTACATCATC
>JAGRMO010000277.1 GCA_020441205.1 Maritimibacter sp. | reverse complement strand
GCGGCCTGGCTCGCGCAGCGCCAGAAGGTCCAGTCGGTCGAAAGCATCCTCGCGTTGATCCCGGCGCAGCGCGCAGGGCTCGACGAAACCGCCGCAGCGGCGCGGGCGGCGGGCGAGACCGCGAGGCTCAACCTCGCGCGCACCGTGCTCACCCTGCCCTTCGCCGCCCGCGTGGCCGAGGTCTCGGTCGAGACGGGCCGCTACCTGCGCGCGGGTGAGACCGCCGCAGTGCTCGACGGCACCGCCGAAGCCGAGATCGAGGCCCAGGTGCCGGTGGCCGAACTGCGCCGGATGCTGCGCCTCGCCGCCCCCGACGCCGCCGCCTTCGCGGCCGACCCGACGGCGATGACGACCGTTCTGCGCGCGCTCGATCTCGGTGCCGAGGTACGGCTCGATCTCGGCGACGAGGTTCTGAGCTGGCCCGGCCGGGTCGACCGGGTGAGCGACACGATCGATCCCAGGACCGGCACGCTCGGGGTGATCGTGGTGGTCGATGGCGCCTACGCCGGCGCGGTGCCGGGCGCACAACCGCCCCTGACCAAGGGGATGTTCGTCGAGGTCGCGATCGCCGGGCGCCCGGTCACCGGGCTCGCGGTGCCGAGAAGCGCGCTTGTGGACGGCGCGGTCCTGGTCGCGGACGAGGCCGCCAGGCTCCGGCGCACGCCGGTCGAAACCGCATTAATACAGGACGATATTATTCTGATTTCCAATGGGCTTTCGTCTGGTGCGGAAGTCGTGGTCTCCGACCTTCTGGTGCCGGTCGACGGCATGGCGCTGGCGCCGGTGACGGACGACGCGCTGGCCGCGGCGCTGGGGGCGGCGCGATGATCCGCTTCTTCGCCGGTCACCCGACCATCGCCAACCTCGCGATGCTGGTGTTTCTGGCCGCCGGGCTCATCGCCGGGCCAGGGCTGCTGCGCGAGACCTTCCCGCGCGCCGCGCCGAGCGAGGTCGAGGTCAGCGTGCCCTATCCCGGCGCCCGGCCCGAGGACGTCGAAAGCGCGATCTGCGTGCGCATCGAGGCGGCGTTCGACGCCGTCACCGATCTCGACAGCGCTTCCTGCGAGGCCCGCGAGGGACTGGGGCGGGCCACCGCCCGGATGCGCGAGGGCGCCGACTTTCGCGGCTTCCTCGCCGAAGTGACGGCCGAGGTCGATGCGATCACCGAGTTTCCCGACCGCGCCGAGCCCGCCCAGGTGCGCGCCCTCGGGCTCACCGATTTCGTCGCCTCGGTGGCGATCACCGGCCCCGAGGACCGGCCCGGTCTCGAGGCCTATGCCGAGGACGTCCGCACCCGAATGTTGCGCTGGGGCGGCATCCCGATGGTCGAGATCCGCGGTTTTGGCGAAGCCGAGCTGCGGGTCGATGTCTCGGACGCGGCGCTGCGCCGCTTCGGGTTGTCGATCTCGGACGTGGCCCAGGCGATCGGGGCCGAAAGCCTCGACATGCCCGCCGGCGCGCTCGACGGCCGCGACCGGAGCCTGCTGATCCGCGTCAGCGAGGAGCGCCGGAGCCCCGAAGCGCTGGCCGATCTCGTCCTGCGCGCCTCCGAGGGCGGCGGCCAGGTACGGCTCGGCGAGATCGCCACGGTGTCGGAGGGCTATGCCGACGCCACCCAGGCGATCACGCTGAACGGCCGCCCGGCCGCCGTGTTCGACGTGACCAAGACCCGGGCCGAGGATTCGCTCGACACGATCGACGCGATCCAAGAGTTTCTCGACGCCGAACGCGCCAGCGCGCCGCCGGGCGTCGCCTTCGAGGTGATCGCCGATGGCGCGACGGTGATCCGCGAGCGGCTCTCGCTGGTGCTGGTGAACGGGCTCCAGGGCCTCGCGCTGGTCTTCGGCGTGCTCTGGCTGGTGTTCGGCTTGCGCTTCGCGTTCTGGGTGGCGATGGGGCTGCCGGTGGCTTTCATGGGCGGCATCGCGATCATGGCCGCGGCCGGAATGTCGCTCAATCTGATGACCACCATCGGTCTCCTGATCGTCATCGGCCTGTTGATGGACGATGCCATCGTGATCTCGGAGAACATTGCCCGGCTGCGCGAAAAGGGCCTCGCGCCGCTCGACGCGGCGGTCGAGGGCGCGCAGCAGGTGTTCGGCAACGTGCTCGCCTCCTTCGCCACCACGGCGATGATCTTCGGCTCGCTCGCCTTCCTCAAGGGCGATCTCGGCGCGGTGCTCCGCGTGGTGCCGGCGGTGATGCTGTTCGTGCTCACCGTCTCGCTGATCGAGGCCTTCCTGATCCTGCCGCACCATCTGATGCACAGCCTCGAACACCCGCGCCGCGGCCGGTTCGCGGCGCGCGTCGAGACCGGCATCGGGCGCTTGCGCGACGGTGCCGGCCGGATCGCCGAGCGGATGATCCGGGCGCGCTATGCCGTGGTCGGGCTGGCGCTCGCGGTCTTCTTCGTCGCCGTCGCGCAGATCGCCGGCGGCGCGCTCAAGTTCACCGCCTTCCCCGAGATCGACGGCGACACGATCGAGGCGCGGGTGCTGTTGCCGCAGGGCACGCCGCAGGCGCGCACCGACGCGATTGTGGCCGCGCTCGTTGCCGGGCTGGATCGGGTCAACGCTGCGCTGTCGCCCGAACAGCCGGGCGGCGCCGAGCTCGTACGCAGCGTCACGGTGTCGAACGGCGTCAACCGCGACGCCTTCGAGGCCGGCGCCCATGTCGCGACCGTCTCGGTCGATCTGCTGCCGTCGTCGCTGCGCACGCTCCGGCCCGATCCGATCATGGAGGCCTGGCGCGCCGAGGTGGGGGCCCTGCCCGATGTGGTCAGCCTCAAATTCGCCGAGAGCACCATCGGCCCCGCCGGCATCGCGCTCGACATGCGGTTGAAGGGCGACGATCTCGACGCACTGAAGGCGGCCGTGGCCGAGCTCACCGCCTGGCTCGCCAGCTATGACGGCGTCACCTCGGTGATGGACGACCTGCGTCCGGGCAAGCGCGAGCTGCGGATCACGCTCAAGGATGCGGCCGGTCCGATGGGGGTGACCGCCGCGCTGGTCGCCGACCAACTTCGCGCCGCCTGGCAGGGCACCATTGTCAGCGAGCTGCAGATCGGCGCCCGCGCGGTCGAGGTGGTGGCCCGGCTCGATCCGGCCAGCGCCGCCGATCCGCGCAGTTTCGACGAGTTCGTCGTCACCCGGGCCGACGGCACCGCCGTGCCTTTGGCGGTGGTGGCCGAGGTCGCCACCGGGCGCGGCGTCGCGCGGATCAACCGCGAGGACGGGGTTCGCACGGTCACCGTGCAGGGCAGCATCGACACGCGCATCGCCAATGCCAATGCCATCGTCTCCGACACGCTCGCGCGCTTCGTGCCGGATCTGCTCGCCCGCCACCCGGGGATCGCGCTCGATGTCGAAGGCCAGCGGGCCGAGGCCACCACCACGCAGATGTCGATGATGAAGGGTTTCGTCATCGGGTTGTTCGGGGTGTTTGCGCTGCTGTCGTTCCAGTTCCGCTCCTATGTCGAGCCGGTGGTGGTGATGCTGGTGATCCCGCTGGCGCTCGCCGGGGCGATCTTCGGCCATATGGCGATGGGGCTCGATTTCTCGATGCCGAGCCTGCTCGGCTATGTGGCGCTCGCCGGCGTGGTGGTGAACAACTCGATCCTGCTGGTCGATTTCATCAAACACGAACATGGCGACGCGGGCAGCGTCGCCGAGGCGGCGGCGCAGGCGGTGCGGGCACGGTTCCGGGCGATGCTGCTCACCACGACGACGACGCTGGCCGGCCTCATCCCGATCCTGACCGAGACCAGCCTGCAGGCGCAGATCCTGGTGCCGCTGGTCGCGAGCCTGGTCTTCGGCCTCGTCGCCGCCAGCCTGGTGGTGATCGTGGTGTTGCCCGCGGTCTATGCGATCCTCGACGATTTCGGGCTGACAACGCTGTCGGACGCGCCCGCCGACGGCGAGGCGGCCGCTGGCGTCGTCCCGGGTTGAGGCGCGCCGACGCCGGGGGCGATTCTGCCCCGGGCGCGGCGGCGGGCGCGGTCTGACGGCACGGTTCGGACGGGTCGGACGCGGCGCGCGTCCGGGCGAATGCCGGCCGACCGAGGCTGCGTCACTATGGCACATGACGGATTGTCAGGGCGGTTTTGCCAATTTGGCAGAACAGCCCCCGCCGGAAACGCTCGAAAATATCCCGAGCCCCCGTCCCGGCTTGCCAAAATGGCAGGCCACAGCGCGTGCTGAGAGCCTCTAACCCACTCTTTTCAAAGGAACATCTGAGGATTCCCCCGCGTCGGCTGCTAAGGTCGTCGCGACAGGAACGGGTGCTGCGCCGGCGCTGAAACGGATCGGCCGCCCCCGTCTGAATGGGCCCCGCAGGCCCGTCGGAACCGAGGAGGATGGGTCGTGACAGGGTGCAGACTTGCCATCGGGGCGGCCGTAGCGCTGGCCATCGCCGGAACAGCGGCGGGCGCGCAGGACGCGACGCCGTTCATCGCCGGTGTGCGGCCCGGCGAACGCCCGGCGACGGCCCCGGTGGTGACCGACTACCCCAAGGACGGGCCGTGGTATGCCCAGGCGCTCTCCGGCGTGGTCGAACCCTATCCCTACAGCCTCCGGTTCCTCGAGGACCAGGGCGGCTGGTTCACCCCTTTCACCAAACCCGGAATGACCGGCCCCTACGACATCCGGGGCTGGCACTGACTTCGGCGCGCGGCACGCCGCCGCCGCCGGATTGACTGCCGGTCTGCTGATGGGATCGGCGAAACCTTGGAGGAACCACGATGAAAAAGGCGATCAGACACGGAATTCTCTCGGCCCTCTGCTCTGCGTCGATCCTTGCCGTTCCTGCCACCGCCATCGCTGAGTCTGGCATGTCCGGAATGTCAGGGATGGACGGCATGTCGGGCATGTCCGGCATGGGTGGCATGAGCGGCATGGGCGGAATGTCGGGGATGTCCGGCATGGGC
>JAGRMO010000276.1:730-4964 GCA_020441205.1 Maritimibacter sp. | reverse complement strand
CTTGATCTGGTCCCAGGCCCAGACCACCTCCTGCAGCTGCTCTTCCTGCGAGCGGTCGCCGCCGTTCATGTCGGGGTGCAGCACCTTGATCAGCGCCTTGTAGGCCTTGCGCACCTCGGCCTTGGTCCAGTCGTCCTTGGCCTCGAGAATGTCGATCGCCTTGCGTTCGGTCGGCGGCAGCTTGCGGGTGCCGGTCACTGCCCGGCCCGGGTTGCGCGTGGCGTTCTCGCCCAGCACCTGATGCGGATCGTCGACGCCCAGCCGGCTCCAGGCCCGCTCCTCGCTCGATTTCTTGAACGGCTTGGTCTCGCGCTCCCAGACCCGGTCCTTCTGCGCCTGTTCCTCGATCTCGTCCTCGGTGGCGCCGTTGAAGAAGTTCCACTTGAGGTTGTACTCGCGCACATGGTCCTTGCAGAACCACTTGTACTCGTCGAGCTCGTCCGGGCTCTTCGGCGCGCGGTACTGGCCGGTTTCCTGACAGCCCGGATGCTCGCAGACGCGCTGCGAGGTCTCGAAGGCGCCGGACATGCCGCGCTTGCCTCGGGTCTTCTTCTTGGCTGCCGACACCGAAATGTCGAAGCCGAAGGGATCGAACTTGTCCATGGAACAACTCTTTTCGACTCGGACCCGGGAGTTTAGATGATCTGGCGTAGGTTTGAAGAGGCGAGATGGCAAAAATGAGCGTTGACACGGAAATCCGCTCACGACTCGCGGAGGTCTTTGCGCCGACCTTGCTCGAGGTCGTGAACGAGAGCCACAAACACGCAGGCCATGCCGGCCATTCGGGCTCGGGCGACAGTCACTACCGGGTGCGCATCGCTGCCCCGGCTTTCGCCGCCATGAGCCGGATCGAGCGCCACCGCGCGGTGCACGCGGCGCTCGGCAAGGATCTCACCAGCGCGATCCACGCGCTGGCGCTGGAGATTTCAGCCTAGGCGGCGTCGGTCACTCGGCGGCGACGTCGCGCTTGGCGATGCCGGCGCCGGGGAAGGGCGCGCGGGCCGCGGGCATCGATTGCGCAGCACCGGCCGATGGCAGTTTCGGCGCCTTCGCGGCGGCGATCTCGTTCGCGATCATCGAGCTCAGATCGCCCTTGGCCGGCGCGGCCGCGGGGGCGGGCGTTACGGTCGGCGCCGCGGCGGGCGCGGGCTGTGGGGCCGGACGCAGCGCCAGCGGCTCCTGACGCGCCGCCTGCGGCTGCGGACGTACCGCTTGCGGCTCGGGCTTGGGCGCCGCCGGGGCAACCGGCTTGGTCGCCTGTGTGGTCGCCACCGCGGGGGCAGGGGCTTTCACGCTGCGCGCGGCCTCCGGTTCGGCCTTGACGGCCGGCGTCGCGGCGCGGCGAAACACCAGCATGTTCTGGTAAACCGTGGTCCGCCCGGTGAGCCCGGTGCGCTCCTGCGCCGGCAGCGTGTCGGTGCGGATATATTCCCAGCCCTCGGCGGCGAGCTCGTTGATCACCTCCTCGAGCGCATGGGCGAAACGGTCGGCGGGAGTTTTCACTCCCTTGGCCTTGCGGCCCCGGGTCGGTGCCGGCACCACCTTGTATTCGAAAGTCATTGGTTCGGTCCTTCGATCTTCTGTGGGATCGTCTGCTCGATTGCACAAAATCTACCATAACAGCTCCAGGACAGCCCGTCCAAGCCGTGAAACATCCAAAATCGCACCTGTGGCGAAAATGCGCTGGCCCTAGTGCCGCGCGATGCCGATCGCCCGCCCGGCCCCTTTCGGCATCTCGGGCATTCCGTGGCGGGCCGCGAAGGCGTCGAGCCCGGCGGCGATGTCGTCGGGGAAGGGCGCCACCTTCGGCCCCGACATGTCGATATGCAGGGCCAAGGTCTCGGCCGTCGCGGCCAGATAGCCGTCTTCGGCATGGATCTCCTGCCAGCTGTGAAACCGCTTGCGGTCGTGGTCGACCAGCCACGAATGCACCCGCAGCGTCTGGCCGAGATGCAATTCGCGCAGGTAGCGGATCTTGATCTCGCCGGTGTAGGTGGTGAGCCCCCGGGCCTTCGCATAGGCCGCGCCGAGCCCGATGACCTCGTAGAACTCGTCGGCCGCGCGGTCGAACAGCATCGAATAATAGGCCATGTTCATGTGGCCGTTGTAGTCGATCCACTCGGGTGCGACGCTCATGACGGACGAGATATGCGGTGTGCTCATCGAGGGCGGCTCCAGCTGTCTCGCCCGAGACTAGGCTTTCGCGCGCCCCGGGGAAAGGCCCTGCGCCCGGATCGACCGGACAGCCGCGCAGAGGCCCACGCACCCGCATTGGTCCAGAGAGGGTCCACGCATCCGGCAGGCGACAGCGCGCGATTGTCGTGTAAGCTCGACCCCGCGGGCGATTCTGACCCGCGACCGGATCGCCCCGGCGCCGTGATTTCCATTTCCCCTGTTTCCTGCCGCGGGCGGCCGCAAATCTCGGGGAGGAACCACTTTGTCGCTACCGCTGATTTTCCTCGGCCTGTTCATGGGGGCCGTGATGTCGATCTACATTCCGATGATCTCGCAGACCGCGCGGCTGATGGGCTCGGGCCCCCTGGCCAACGTGCCGTTCTTCTTCATCGCCTTCGTCACCTCGCTCGTCGTCGCCTTCGCCACTGGCAACCGCGCGGCCGAGTTCGGCAAGATCTTCAACCTGCCGCTGCTGCCGCTCACCGCGGGCATCATGAGCGCGGGGATGATCATCGGCACCTCGTTCCTGATCCCGCGCGTGGGCATCGGCACGTTCTTCGTGCTGGCGGTGTCGGGCCAGGTGATCGCCGGCATGATCTTCGGCCAGCTCGGCCTGTTCGGCGCGCCGCAGACCACGATCACGCTGGCCAAGCTCGCGGGCGTGGCCTTCGTGATCGGCGGCGTCTGGCTCACCACCTTCCGCTGAGCCGGAGCGCGCGCGGGCGGATCGGCTCAGGCGAGGAACAGACCGGCGAGCTCCGGCAGCGGCGGCAACGCGCCGGTGTCGTAGCTCACGTCGAGTTCGTCGACGGCGATGCCGCCCGCCACGTCGATGAGCTCGAAATAGGCGTAGCGCGGGTCGCCGCTCACGTCCTCGATGGCCACATCGGCGGCGAGCGTGGTCTTGAACACGATCTCGTCCTCGCCGTTGGTCACCAGCATGTCGACGGCGAGCGTGCCGTCGCTGTCGGCGTGGAACCGATGCGCGAACCGGTACCAGCCATCCGCCTCGATCGCCACCGCGCCGGCGACTTCCTCGAGATCGGTCCGTGCGCTGAAACCGGGGTTCTGCGCCGTGCCGGCCGCGAGCCACAGCGCGCCGGTCGAGGCGTCCTGGGCCACGTTGAAATAGAAATCGAGCCCGCCCAGCCCCTGCACGCTGGCCGCGACGGTGTAGTCGAACCCCTGGCCCGCGGCCCAGCCGCTGCCGTCCGCGGCGCTGTCGAGATAGATCTCGACCGAGGCGGTGAACGGCGCGAACGCGGTCGCGCCGAGGCCGATCAGGTTGTTGTAGGGCGCCGAGATCTCGTCGCCCGCGATCACCACATGGTACTTTCCCGCCGCCGACACGATCCCGTCGGTGCCGCTCGCGACCCGGGTGACGCTGCCGAACCAATCCTGGCTCTCGTCGATCCACCCGCCGGTCGCATGTTCGAAGCCGCGGTGGAAATGGCTCTCTTGTACCGGCGCGATCTGGGCCGCGAGATCGGACAGGATCACGGCGTTCGCGCCCGCGAGGATCAGCAGATCGTCGCCGGCCCCGTCGCCGTCGGCATCGATCCAGCTCTCGGCATAGCCCGCGAGATCGTCGCCATAGGCCGCCGCCGCGACCTCGGCCGAAACCGCCGTGCCGTCCGGGCCGAGCGAGCGGCCGAACCTCAGCGCATCGACCCCCAGCTCGAACCCGTGGATGATGGTGATGCCGATGCCGTCCTCGGCCAGCGGGATCACGAAAAGATCCGCCGCTTCGGTCCCGGTGACGACGGCCACGCCGGTCTCGATCTCGATGAGGTTGAACTCAGGGTCCATCGGCAGCCCTCCGATTGGCGCGGGCCCGCGCCACCTGACGGCGGTACCGGGGCCCGGGTGATCCGAAAGCCCCAGTAAGCACGATTCGGCCGGCCGAGTCCTGCGCGCAGAGTCACTTTTCGATCATTTCAGACCGGCACCGGCGGGATTTCGCCGCAGATCGCTGTACTTTTCCGACCGGCGCCGGGGCTCAGAGCCCCAGCTTCTGGCTCACCAGCGCGTTCACCGCCTGCGGGTTGGCCTTGCCGCC
>JAGRMO010000276.1:0-708 GCA_020441205.1 Maritimibacter sp. | reverse complement strand
TGGCCGACGAACCAGCCGGCGAGCTTCGGGTTCGCGCGCGCCTTCTCGACCTGCGCCGGGTTCTCGGCGATCACCTTGTCGACGGCGGCCTCGATCGCGCCGGTATCGGTCACCTGCCGCATCCCCCGCGCTTCCACGATCTCGGCCGGATCGCCGCCCTCGGTATAGACGATCTCGAACAGATCCTTGGCGATCTTGCCCGAGATGTCGCCCTTGGCGATGAGGCCGATGATCCCGCCGAGCTGCGCCGGGCTCACCGGGCTTTCGGTGATCTCGCGGTCGTCCTTCTTGAGCCGGCCGAACAGCTCGTTGATCACCCAGTTGGCCGCGAGCTTGCCGTCGCCGGCTTCCGCCACCGCCTCGAAGTAATGCGCCGCCTCGACATCGGCGGTCAGCACGCCGGCATCGTATTCGCTCAGCCCGAACGCCTTCACGAACCGCGCCTTCTTCTCGTCCGGCAGCTCCGGCAGCGCGGCCGCGATCTCGTCCACCCAGCCCTGCTCGATCTCGAGCGGCAACAGGTCGGGGCAGGGGAAGTAGCGGTANNTAATCATGCGCCTCTTCCTTCGACCGCATCGAGCGGGTCTCGCCCCTGTCGGGATCGTAGAGCCTCGTCTCCTGCACCACCGAGCCGCCATCCTCGAGAATAGCGATCTGCCGGCGCGCCTCGTAGTCGATGGCCGCCTGGATGAACCGCATCGAGTTCAT
>JAGRMO010000052.1 GCA_020441205.1 Maritimibacter sp. | reverse complement strand
ATCACGATCGGCCCGTGCCAGGCCGCCGGCTCCTGGATCGGCGCGCCCGAGACGAGCAGGAACCGCACCCCCTCGGGCCCCGCCTGCACCGTGATCTCGTCGCCCGAGCCGAACCGCACCACCGTGCGGTTGCCCGAGAGATCGCGGATGTTCACCTCCTGCCCGGCCACTTCCTTCTCGAGCAGCACCCCCGCCGGAGCGCTCGCATCGGCGAAGGCGGCCGCGCCCTGGAACACATAGGCGAAGGTGCGCTTGTAGGTGTCGACCTTGAAGGTCTTCTTCAGCCCCGGCGGCATCGAGATGTCGAGATATTGCGGCTCCGCCGCCACCCCGTCGACCGGGCCGGCCCTGCCCCAGAATTCGCCGACCACGATCCGCACCGCGGTGCCGTCATCGTCGATCACGGTTGGGATGTCGGTCGCCTTCACATCCTGGTAGCGCGGCGCGGTCATTTTCAAGGACGACGGCAGATTGGCCCAGAGCTGGAAGCCGTGCATCTGGCCCTCGGCGTTTCCGGTCGGCATCTCCTGGTGCATGATGCCCGATCCGGCCGTCATCCATTGCACGTCGCCCGCCCCCAGCGTGCCCTGGTTGCCGAGCGAGTCGCCATGCGCCACCTCGCCGGCCAGCACATAGGTGATCGTCTCGATCCCCCGGTGCGGATGCCAGGGGAAGCCCGCGAGGTAATCCTGAGGCCGGTCGCCGCGAAAATCGTCGAACAGCAGGAACGGATCATAGGCCTCGGGCTCGTGAAAGCCGAAGCCGCGGTGAAGCCGCACGCCCGCGCCTTCGAGCGTCGGCATGGCTTTGCTGGTGGATACGACGGGTCTGATCGACATGCGGGCGCACTCCTCTGTATGGCTCTAAACTGGCCCCTCCGCCGCGCCCGCGCAATGCAACGATCGGTGAGGCCGGGCGCAGCTCTTGTGCGCGGCCACACATACCCAAACAGCGAAAGGCCCCGCCGATCCGGCGGGGCCTGTCCGTTGCGCGCGACGTGCCGGTCTTCAGGTGCCGGTGCCGCAGTTGACCCCGTTCCAGCACAGCTGCGGTGCGAAGCGCGGCCGGGTCATCACGATATCGACGAAATCGCGCTCGCCGATGCCGGTCAGGTTCTGGCTGAACGGCGGCTCGTAATGCACTCCGGTCTCGACGATGATCACCCGCTCGCCCGAAGCGATCCACGGGATGATCGGCTCCAGATGCGACATCACGTCGGGATCGGAGAAGGTGGGCAGGCTGTCGGTCGCCTTCGACCAGTCGCGCCGGAGCGTCCGGCTCGGATCGGCACAATTGCTCTCGCAATAGACCACCGTCACCCGCACCCAGGACGAGCTGTCCGACTGGGTGAGGTACTTGAACACCTTCTCGGCGCCGAGCAGGTAATTCATGTCGAGCAGGTTGGTCTCGCGCGAAAGCAGGTCCGAGATCGCGTAATTGGCCTTAAGCGACAGGTTCTTGGCGCGGTAGACGTCGAAGAACGTATAGGACGCAAGGAAGGCCCAGAGCAGGATCGGCAAAACCAGCACGGCCTCCACCGAAAGGCTCGCGCCCTCTTCGCGCCCGAACCGGGCGACGGCCCTTCGTGCGGCCGCGATCGGCGCAAATGTCATGGTCAACTCCATCTCGTCCTCACGGCTCGTTCACGAAGGTGGAGGCGGCCGCGACCGCGTAGCCGCCCGTGTCGTCCACCGGAAGCTGCATCACCAGAGGCGTGGTGCCGAAGAACGGATCGAGGATGGTGCAGGCCCGCACCAGCATCAGGTCGTTCACGGTGCCCTTGTTGAAGGTCACCGCCGGCTGCATGTCCTCGTCCTCGCCCCGGTCGACGCAGGTGATCTGCGCGTTCGGCAGCGTCCAGTCGCTGGTCGAGACGGTGGTCAGCTCGATCATCATCGCGCTCATGCAATCGTCGAAGATGAGCGCGTCGTCACAGACGCGGCGCTTGAGCTCTTCCGGCGTGGACGGTTCCATCGCGCCCAGCCTCAGGAGCCGCACGTTGAGGTCGAGCGCCCTGTCCAGAAGGACGGCCCGCGTGAGATAGATCGACACTTCGAACGACGACAGAAAGATCGTCATGATCGCGGGAAAGATGATGACGAATTCTACCGTCGCCGATCCATCTTCCCCAAGCGCCGCCCGTGCGATCCGCTTGATAAATTTCATGCCCGCCCCGAACATTTTTTGTTTTCCTGGTTCCTAGTTCACGAGTTGAAGCTTCGAGATTTCCCGCGCGATGGCCGCGAAGGCCGTGGACAGGTTGAGCCCGTTGGCGTTGAAGTAGTTTCCCGGCACCGAGGCGCAGTTGCTCATCACGGTCTGCGCGTTCGAACCCTGCGGCACTTCGTAGCCGATGGTGAACACCGTGATCCCCGCCGCGTCCGCCGCGTCGCAGATCGCCTGCAGCCGCGCGTCCTTGGTGGCGTTCTCGTAGTAGCTGCCCGGCGAGGGAAGCCAGCTGAACTGCTCCCACCACACCCAGGGATGCTGCGCCCAGAGATCGGCGTAATCCGTCGCCTGCGCGCCCGGCCCCTCGGACCACGAGCATTTGCTCGGCTTGGTCCAGTTGGATGGGTCCTTGAGCTGGTTGAAGTTGTTGCACGACGGCGTCGAACCCTGGCCATAGGGCCGCGGCTGCGGATGGCTCATGTAGTTGTTGAGCCAGGGCCAGAAATACTTGCCGTCGCTCGCCCGGTAGACCGATTCCCGCTGGTCGCTCGTGTTCGCATGTTTCGATTTGAACACCGGCGAGGCGCCGGAATAGAACCCGTCGTTGAGCTCGTATTGCCTTGTGTTGACCCCGTCGGTCATCAGCACGATCACCTTCTCGACCCGCTCCTCGTCGTACGGGAACGGCCGGCCGTCGTGATCCTCGTTGAGGTATCCGGTCCCGATCAGCCGGTCGACCACGGTCGAGGCCGAGGGGTCGAGCAGGCCCGTGCCCCATTTCATCCCGAGGTCGATCGAGGTCGAGCCGTTGCCCTGAAGCAGGTCGATCCGGTCGCGCAAAAGCTGCGCGTTCGACGTCATCGGCGTGATCTCGCGCCAGCTTTCGGTGCGGCAGGTGATGATCGCGCCGTAGAACTCCATCGCCCCGTTCCAGGCATAGTTCGGATCGTGGCGATCCCAGCGATAGTTGGCGGGCGACATCGGCCAGGGGTCGATATGGCCGGCGCGCTGCATCGTCGCCGGCAACGCCGCCGAGGTGAAATCCGTGCCGTTGAAATCGACGCAGGACGAATACTCGTGCTCCTGGGTCACGGCGAAATTGTCGGTCGCGTCAAAGTGGTCGAGCAGTCCCTCGCCGACCAGAACCTGTTCGGCATAGGGCACGATGCTGACCGTCACCTTGTCCGCTTCGACGGTGCAGGGCGCGATCTGGGTAGGGTTGGACGGATCGCAGAGCACGAGGTTGACGAATTGCTTCGCCGCATCCTGCAGATCCTCGATCTTCTTGTTGCCGGACGCGGACGGATCGTCCATCGAGCCCGACACGTCGAGCACCAGCGAAATTTCGGTCAGCGAGGCGCTTTCCTCGGCCACGCCATGCGCCGGCGCCGCGAGCCAGTCGATGCCGGCGAACCGCAGGAAGCTCGCGCCCACCACCATCTCGGCCGAGGCCTCGACCCGCCGCGAGGTGAGCCCGGTTGCGTCGGCGTTCGACCCGGTGACCAGCTGGCCGTTGTCGTAGACGTTGATGTTTTCGGCGTCGATGTAATAGCCAAGGCCCGCTTTCTCGAAATAGTCGAGCACCACCGTCTTCGAGTCGAGCGTCTGATCCATGCTGGACGCGGCCAGCACCGCGCGGTCGAGCGTCGATTGCAGCCGCACCCGCTGCGCCTCGTAGCGCATCAGGTCGACCCCGAGGCCAGCGGCCATCAGCATGAGCAGGAAGATCATCAGCCCGAAAATGACGAGCGAGCCGTCCTCCGACCTGACAAAGCCGCCCGAGCGACGTGCGCTGGCAGCTTCATTGGCGACAAACCGTTCAACCGTGAACCGTTGCATTGCGGTCCCTCTCCTTCGCGATTCCGGCAGCCACCGGAAGTCCACGCAATTTCCCATTGGCCAATCAACAGCTTGAAGGGGGCGGAAATGCGGCTGAAAAAAGGAATTTGGGCCGTTCGCCGTCTCAGGCGCGAACGAAATGGGGCGAAAAGGTTGCCTGGTTTCCCCAAAGCGCACAATCCGCCCGATTTCTGCTCGGATTCCGAGGCTGGTTAACAGCCGATCCCGACCGCCCTCCGGCCCGACTGCCCCCCTGTCCGCACCCGCCCCGCCATCCGGGCCGCGCCGCCCGCAACCATTGCCGCCCGGGCGCTTGCCGCTTATGTGTGGGCTCCAGACGCACCCGAGACCGACCCGAGGAGACCCCATGCGCGCCCTTCCCCTGCCCGTCCCTGTCCGCGATGCCAACGCCAAAGCGGCCGGCCCGGGCGATTTCGGCAACCTGCCGGAATGGGATCTCTCCGATCTCTACGCCGCCCCCGACGCCCCCGAGATTGCCCGCGACCTCGAGACGCTGGCCGGGGCCTGCGCCGATTTCGCCGCCCGCTACGAGGGCAAGCTCGCCGGGCTCGACAGCGCAGGCATGCTCGCCTGCATCCGGGACTACGAGCGCATCGACGTGCTCGCTGGCCGGCTGATGAGCTACGCGGGTCTGCGCTACTACCAGCTCACCACCGATGCCGAGCGCGCCCAGTTTCTCCAGAACCTCCAGGAACAGGTGACCGACGACACCAACGCGCTGGTGTTTTTCACCCTCGAAATGAACCGCCTGCCCGACGCCTCCCTCGACGCGCTGATCGCCGGCAACGAGGCGCTCGCGCGCTACAGGCCGGTGTTCGAGCGGATGCGCGCGATGCGCCCCTACCAGCTCTCCGACGAGCTCGAAAAGTTCCTCCACGACCAGTCCTCGGTCGGCGCGGCCGCCTGGAACAAGCTGTTCGACGAAACCATGGCGGGCCTCACCTTCCAGCCCGAGGGCGAAGACGAGATGCCGCTCGAAGCCACGCTCAATCTGCTCACCGAGCCCGACCGCCCCCGACGCGAGGCGGCCGCGCGCGAGCTTGCCCGCGTGTTCGGCGACAACGTCAAGCTGTTCGCCCGGATCCACAACACGCTCGCCAAGGAAAAGGAAATCGAGGATCGCTGGCGCAAGATGCCGACGCCGCAGACCGGCCGGCACCTGTCGAACCATGTCGAGCCCGAAGTGGTCGAGGCGCTGCGCAACGCCGTCGTCGCCGCCTATCCCAAGCTCTCGCACCGCTATTACGAGCTGAAGCGCAAATGGCTCGGCCTCGATACGCTCGAGGTCTGGGACCGTAACGCGCCCCTGCCACTCGAAGAAAAGCGGGTGATCGGCTGGGACGAGGCGAAACAGACGGTGCTCGATGCCTACGCGGGCTTCGATCCCGAGATGGCCGCAATCGCGCAACCGTTCTTTCAGAAGGGCTGGATCGACGCGGGCGTCAAACCCGGCAAGGCCCCCGGCGCTTTCGCCCACCCGACCGTGGTCGAGGCGCACCCCTACGTGATGCTCAACTACCTCGGCAAACCGCGCGACGTGATGACGCTCGCCCACGAGCTCGGCCACGGCGTCCACCAGGTGCTGGCCGCCGGCCAGGGCGAGCTCCTCGCCCAGACCCCATTGACCCTCGCCGAAACGGCCTCCGTATTCGGCGAGATGCTGACCTTCCGCAAATTGCTCGACGGCGCCAAGGATAGGCAGGCCCGCAAGGTGCTGCTCGCCGGCAAGGTCGAAGACATGATCAACACCGTCGTGCGCCAGATCGCCTTCTACGATTTCGAATGCAAGCTGCACGAGGCGCGCCGCGATGGCGAGATCACGCCCGACGGGATCAACGCGCTGTGGATGTCGGTGCAGGCCGAAAGCCTCGGCCCCGCCTTCAGCTTCATGGACGGCTACGAGACCTTCTGGTCCTATATCCCCCATTTCGTCCACTCGCCGTTCTACGTCTACGCCTATGCCTTCGGCGACGGGCTGGTGAACGCGCTCTACGCGGTCTACGAAGAGGGCGATGCCGACTTCCAGAAGAAGTATTTCGAGATGCTGAAGGCCGGCGGCTCGAAGCACCACAAGGAGCTTCTGGCCCCCTTCGGCCTCGACGCCTCCGACCCGAAATTCTGGGACAAGGGGCTCAGCATGATCTCGGGCTTCATTGACGAGCTGGAGGCGATGGAGGGGTGACCCCTAATCGCCGTCCAGCGCGTTCAGCCCCATCGTCACCCCCAGCGCCTCGGTGAACTCGCCGTAGAGATCGGCCCGCAGGATCGTGAGCGTCGCCTGCAAGGCTTCGAGCCGGATCCGCGCGTCGGGCCGGCTCACGCCCGCGAAAACCGGATCGTCGAGCTCCGACAGCATCCAGTCGACCCGCTCGAAATCCTCGCGCGTGAGCAGGCTGGCCTCGGGCTCCGGCACCAGCGCCCGGGCGAGCCGTTGATGCGCCGCAAGCGACAGCTCGAGGTTGCGCTGGCTCCGGCCCGACAGAACCGCCTCGGCTCGGTCGGGATAGACCCGCCCCGGTGTGCCGATCGGCCGCCCCAGCCGCTCCTTCACATCGTGCTGCATCACCATCAGTAGCCCGGTGAACACCGCCTGCCGCGCCTCGCCTTGGCTCGCGTAGAGCGCATTGCCCTCGGCCCCCGCCGTGCGCATCACCGAGGCGAAGTCGCCCACCCAATCGTCCCTGAGCCCGGCCGCGACCCGCGCAAGATCGGCGCTCGCTAGCCGCACCAGCACGCAGCCCGGATCGCCCACGCCGTAGCCGTTGAACCGCGGGTCGTAGAGCAGCGCCTCGACGGCATAGAGCCCGCGCACCGAGATCGGCGCCTCGGCGAACAGCGCGGGCGTCTCCAGAAGCGGCAACGCGCCCGAGAGCACCGCATCGAGCGCCTTCGGCCTCAGCCCCCGCGTGTCGGGCCAGAACGCTATGGCCAGCCTTGTGCCGTCGTCGAGCGGGCCGAAGCGCAGATCCTGCACCCCGAACCAGGCATCCATCGCCCCGTTCCAGGCCGCGCGCAGCCCGGGCGCGGTCGGCGTGCAATCGGCCTCGGCCGCCTCCGCCAGCGCTTCCGTCGCCTCGGCGAAGGCCGCGACCCCGGGCAGCGCCACATCGTCGATCACCCGGTCGAGCACCGGATCGGCCGGGCTCGCCGTGGGCAGAACAAGAAGCAGCAGGAACAGCAGACGCATCGGGATGGCCTCAGGAGTTGTTCCTTCCGTCCTAGACGCAAGCCAAGGGGCTCGGCAACCGCCCCCCGCCTATTCGATGAACAACTCGGTCTCGACCCGCCCCGTCACCTCGGCGCAATGTGCCGGGTCCGGGGCCGCGGTGATCCGCTCGCGCAGGCACAATTCGCCCGCGAACAACGCGTCGATCCGCCCATAGGCGCCCCAGATTTCGAGCGTCAGCACCCGGATTGTCGGCGCGTCCGCCGCGCCGTCGCTCGTCCAGAACGGCCCGCCCATGCCCTCGGGCATGTAGAGGATGTCGGCGAACACCGGCGCCGCGCCTTCGGCATAGGGGCTGAGGTAGCGCAAGGAGAGGCTGAACACGTCGCGCGACGCGTCGCCCTCTTCGGCCTGCCCCTGCAGGTAGAGCTCGGTCATCCGTGGCCCGAGCCGCAAGCTGGCGGTCGCGACCACCCGGCCGCCACGCGCCTGTGCGACCGTCTGCCAGACCCGGTTCTTGCCGCCGAACTGCGCCTCGATACGTCCTAGCTCCTCTGCGGCGACCGGCCCCGCACAGCAGGCCATTGCGGCCAGCAACGCCGCCCGGCAATCCGGTCTTGGCAAGCCTATGTGCATCTCGCGTCCCGCCGCCCGCCCCGACCCGGGGGCGCTATTTGAGCTGGCTGTCCTTCGAGCCCCGCCGGTTGATCCCCGGCCGGACCTTGTAGACCGCGTCGCGCTCCTGCTGGCAGTCGATGCAGAGCTTCACGCCGGGCAGTGCCACGCGGCGCGCCTCGGGGATCGGCTCGCCGCACTCCACGCATTCGGCAACGCTCTCGCCGACCGGCCCCGAGCGCGCACGCATCCGCTCGAGTTCTTCGGCGATCGAAGCGTCGATCTGATCCTGCACCGCGCCGTCGCGGGTCCAGCCTCCGGCCATGGCGGCATCCTCCTGGGCCGCAGCCTAGTGCGGTCCGGTCCGCCCGGGCAAGTCTACTCCTCCGGCCCCCATTTCGCGAAGGGGAACGGCCGCTCTTCGCTGGCCCCGGTCACATAGAGCGTAATCCGCGCGAGCCAGTCGGCGAGATCCTTGCCGAAGGCCGCGATATGGGCGTTCTTCTCCTTCGCGAACACCAGCCAGAGAAACTGCAGCACCCCGGTGATCCAGAGGATCGCGCGGCCGAGTTCGAACAGCACCGCGAGGATGAGCATCCACAGCCCCCTCAGCCAGGGGCTCTCGTCGTCCTCGTCGATCTCCCAGTCGCCCGGCGCCTCGGCCCGGCTCGGTTCCTGCAGCACATGCGGATCGTCGTCGTCCGTTGGTGTTTTCTCGGCCATGATCCCTCCTTGTCGCCGGGCCACCGCCCGACTGCGGTTCACAATACGATATGCCCTTCGAGGCGCTTGACCACCTCATCCGGCGGCAGGCGGACGAAATCCTTGGCGATGTCGAGCACCAGCGCCGCTTTCAGCGCCTCGGGCAGATGCGCCCGGAGCGCGCCCAAGGTGGCCGGCGCGGCGGCGATCACCAGGCGGACGTACTCGCCCCCGGCAAACCGCTTCGCGGTCTCCTCGACCACCACCCGCACGAAGGCCGCGCGCGATTGCTCCTCGACGGCTTCGGCCAGGTCCACCGTGGCGTGATGCGCCATCCCCGGCGCCGCCGCGTTGCGGCCCGGCCGGTCGGCGTAGCGCACATTCGCGCCCGCGATCAGCGACGCCGAAAAGTCTTCGATCTCGGAAAGCCCCTTGCCCGGCCCGGTATTGCGAAACAGCCGCGCCGTGGCGTCGTTGGCGAGAAGGACGAGGGTTTTGATCGGTTTCATGATGAGCCCCTTTCCTCTCTGGAAATGGGGGCAAAACCCCTGTTTTTCAAGGGGGAGGCAGGGCTCAGCCGATCTCGACCGCCACGTCGAAAACCTTGTCGATCATCTCCTGGGTGCCCCGGCTGAACTCGAGCGGGCACGGGTAATCCGCTCCCGTCCGCACCGTGTTGGCGAAGTTCTCCACCTGTAGCACATACTGGTTTACCTCGGGCCATTGCTCGGTGCGGATCGTGCCCGCCTTGTCGCGGACCTCGATCGCCGCGACGCCGAACAGTCCGGCATTGAACGGCGCCGTCACCGTGATCGTGCCGGTCTCGCCCTGGATCACCACCTGTTGGCGGTTCGGCAGCCGCATCGAGGTCATCGCCGAATAGGTGAACCGCCCGGTCGGCCCGTCCATCTCGCCCACCACCTGGGCCCAGACGTCGACGCCGTTCTCGGTCTTGACCCGCGCCGTGAGGTCGACGGGCTCGGCCCCAGTGGCGAAGCGCACCGAGGAATAGGTGTAGACGCCGATGTCCCGGATGCCGCCGCCGCCGGTCTCGGGCTTGTTGCGGATGTTCCCCCGGTCGGCCGAATTGTCGTAGGAGAACGCGGTATCGACATGGCGCACCTCGCCGATCTCGCCCGCCGCGATCAGCTCGCGCACACGGATCCATTGCGGATGATGCACGATCATGTAGGCCTCGGCGCAGAGCAGCCCGCTCTGATCGCGCAGCGCAATGAGCTCGTCGATCTCCGCCGCCTTCATCGCGATCGGCTTTTCGGTCAGCACATGCTTTCCGGCCCTCAGCGCCTTCTTCGTCCATTCCACATGCAACGAATTCGGGAGCGGGATATAGACCGCGTCGATCGCGTCCCATTCGAGCATCGCGTCGTAATCGAGAAACACGTCGAGACCCGGGCAGAACGCCTCGAACGGCGCCGCGTTGGCCTCGGTCGAAGTCGCCAGCGCCACCAGCCGGTTGCCGCGGGCGGCGTGGATCGCCGGCCCCATGTGGTCGCGCGCGAACCGCGCCGATCCGAGAATGCCCCACCGAAGTTCGTCTGCCATGTTCGCCTCCCAAACCGTTGATATCAGGTTACGCCCCACGCCCCCCGGTCGCAATCCGCAAGCCCCGGCCGGGCCGACAAAAACGCCGCCCTGAGGCGGCGCATTGCATTCAGGCTGATGGCGCGGGCCTACGCGGGCTCCAGCAGCCCCTTGTCGGCAGCCAGCTCCTGCATCTTCTTTTGCAGCTTTTCGAAGGCGCGCACCTCGATCTGGCG
>JAGRMO010000275.1:570-1600 GCA_020441205.1 Maritimibacter sp. | reverse complement strand
CCAGGGGCTGGAAGCGCTCGGGTCCGAGCGCCGCATCTCGCTGGTGCCCGACCTCGACCTCGGAGAGATCGAGAACCGCTTCGAAGGTGCGGCCAGCGCTGCGACGACAGCGGCACAGGCGGCCTTCGATCGGGCCTTCGAGGACAATCCGCTCACCGCGCCCGATCTCGGTCTGACCGAAGCGGCGAACCGGGCGCTCGAGTCCGCGAACCTCTACAGGGGCGCCGCGCGTGATCTGGCCGAAGGGGCCCGCGCGCCCCTCGAAAGCTGGCAGGCTCTGCGCGACGCGGTGCGCGGTACCGACGAGGCCAGTGCCGACGCTCTGACCGAGGCGACTGGTGCTGCTGAGCGGCTGGAGACGGCGCTCGGCGATGCCGGACGCGCGGCCACGGGTGCCGGTGCGGCGGCCGGAGCTGCCGCCGCTGCGGCAGAGCCCGCGACTGAGGCAGCCGTCACCGGCTGGCAGGCGGTCACGGCAGCGCTGTCGGATTACGCCAGCAAGGCCCGCGACATCGGTGGCGACATCGGGCAGAGCCTCGTCGGGGCTTTCCAGTCGGCGGAGAACGCCGTGGGCGAGTTCGTGAAAACCGGCAAGCTGGATTTCCGCGACCTGGTCACCTCGCTCATTGCCGATCTGGCCCGGCTCGCGGCGCGTCGCTTCATCCTTGGACCCATCGCCAATGCCCTCGGCGGCATCCTGGGCGGCGCCGGTGGGCTGTTCGCCAACATCCTGCACGCTGGGGGTGTGGTCGGCGCACCGGCACCGACGCGCATGGTGCCCGCCATGGCCTTCGCCGCCGCGCCCCGGATGCATTCCGGCGGCATGGCCGGGCTTCGGCATGATGAAGTGCCCGCGATCCTGCAGCGCGGCGAGCGTGTGCTGTCGCGGGGTGAGGCGCAGGGCTACGGCACGGGCGGCGGTGGGGTCAACGTCACCATCATGGCCCGGGACGCCGAGAGCTTCCGCCAGTCCCGCACACAGGTTGCGGCCGACATCGCCCGCGCGGTGTCGCTCGGGCGGAGGGGCATG
>JAGRMO010000275.1:0-516 GCA_020441205.1 Maritimibacter sp. | reverse complement strand
GGCGCGCGGGGTGGGCCGGAACGGCGCACGCAGATCGTCGAGCTTGCCTCGGGCGACGAGGAGAGGAACGCCAGCTGGGCCAACAGCCGCCGCCGCTATGATGTGGCCTACGGCATTCGACGCGCCGATGATCTGGCGGCGGTGGTCTCGTTCTTCGAGGCACGGAATGGGCGGCTCTACGGCTTCCGCTTCAAGGATTGGGGCGACCACAAGTCATGCTTGCCCTCGGGCTCGCCATCGCCGACGGATCAGTCGATCGGCACCGGCGACGGCACGACGACAACCTTCCAGCTGATGAAGCGCTACACCTCGGGCGCGCAATCCTGGACGCGCGCCATCGCCAAGCCGGTGGCGGGCAGCGTGCACATCGCAATTGGCGGCGTGGAGCAGCCCTCCGGCTGGTCCGTCGACACCATGACGGGCGTGGTCATTTTCAGCGCCGCGCCGGGCGCTGGTGCCGCCATCACCGCGGGCTTCGAGTTCGACGTGCCCGTCCGCTTCGACACCGATGCGCTC
>JAGRMO010000274.1 GCA_020441205.1 Maritimibacter sp. | reverse complement strand
CGACTACGGCCTCGTCGCAGACCTGTTCCAGGCGCTGCCAGAACTTACCGAGAAGTTGTGAAATCAGGCCGCGCGGCGCACCTGGCACAGGCATTGGAAGGATGGCTGCAATGAGCGAAATCGCACGCGAGGCGATGGACTATGACGTGGTGATCGTCGGCGCCGGGCCTTCGGGCCTGTCGGCGGCGATCCGGCTGAAGCAGCTCGATCCCGAACTCTCGGTGGTGGTGCTGGAGAAGGGCTCCGAGGTGGGCGCGCATATCCTCTCGGGCGCGATCCTCGATCCCTCGGGGCTGACGGCCCTCATCCCCGACTGGAAGGAGAAAGGCGCGCCGCTCGAGGTGCCGGTCACCGAGGACCGCTTCTTCCGGCTGACCGAGACCGGGCAGCGGGCGATCCCGACCTGGCCGATGCCGCCCTTGCTGCACAACCACGGCAACTACATCGTCTCGATGGGCAATGTCTGCCGCTGGCTGGCCGGGCAAGCCGAGGAACTGGGGGTCGAGATCTTCCCCGGCATGGCCTGCTCGGAACTGGTCTTTGGCGAGGGCGGCGAGGTCGCGGGCGTGGTCGCGGGCGAGTTCGGTAAGGAGGCCGACGGCAGCCCCGGCCCGGCCTACGAGCCCGGCATGGAGCTGCGCGGCAAGTATGTGCTGCTGGGCGAGGGCGCGCGCGGCTCGCTCGCGAAGCAGGTGATCGCCCATTACGGCCTCTCGGACGGCCATGAGCCGCAGAAGTTCGGCCTCGGCATGAAGGAGATCTGGGAGGTCGCGCCGGAGAAGCACCGCGAGGGCCGGGTGATCCACACCATGGGCTGGCCGCTCGGCTCGAACGCCGGCGGCGGGTCCTTTATCTACCACGCGGCGAACAACCAGGTCTTCCTCGGCTTCGTCGTCCATCTCGACTACGCCAACCCGCACCTCTATCCCTACATGGAGTTCCAGCGCTTCAAGCACCACCCGATGGTGGCCGAACTGCTCGCGGGCGCCAAACGCGTGGCCTATGGGGCGCGCGCGATCAGCGAGGGCGGCTGGCAGTCGATCCCCGATCTGGCCTTCCCCGGCGGCGCGCTGCTGGGCTGCTCGGCGGGCCTGCTGAACGTCGCCCGGATCAAGGGCAACCACAACGCGATGCAGTCGGGCAAGGCCGCGGCCGAGGCGGCCCGGGCCGCGATCGCCGCCGGCCGGCAGGGCGACCGGCTGACGGCCTATGACGCGGCCGTGCGCGCAGGCCCGATCGCGCAGGATCTGCGGCCCGTGCGCAACGTCAAGCCGCTGTGGTCGCGCTGGGGGCTCAAGGCCTCGCTCGGGCTCGGCGGCTTCGACATGTGGGTGGCGAGCCTGACCGGCTGGAACCCGCTCGGGACGCTCGCCCACGGCAAGACCGACGCGATGTCCACGGGCAGGGCGGCGGAGTTCCCGCCGATCGACTATCCGAAACCCGATGGCGTGCTGTCCTTCGACCGGCTGACCAACGTCGCCTTCTCGGCCACCAACCACGCGGAAAGCCAGCCCTGCCACCTGCATCTGGCCGACCCGACGGTTCCGATCCGGGTCAACCTGCCCACATTCGACGAACCGGCGCAGCGCTA
>JAGRMO010000273.1 GCA_020441205.1 Maritimibacter sp. | reverse complement strand
CCTCGATCGTCGCCTATGCGCTCGCCACCACCAACGTCCCTGGACAAGCGCTCTACAAGCGGATGGGGATCGCGGCGCAGGCGCGGTTCGACAAGAACTGCGCCAAATACGGCGGCGACGACATGGCGCAGGAGGCCTTCCTCGATGCGGGCGGGCCGCAGGTCGACCGCTACGGCATGGACCCGGACGGCGACGGCTTCGCCTGCTACTGGGATCCGCGCCCGTTCCGCGCCGCGCGCGCCGGGCAGTCGCCGGTGGTCGTGGTCGAGACGCCTGGCGATGCGGCGACCGCCGGCAACTGAGCCGCCGGCGCCGGCGCCGGCGATCTGGCATCCGAGCCCGAATTTCGGCGACCGCCGCGACGGGCTCGGGCCTTCGTACATCATGCTGCACTACACCGTGCTCGCGCTGGATGCGGCGCTGGAGCGGTTGTGTGCGCCCGAGCACGAGGTCTCGGCGCATTACCTGATCGCCCGCGACGGGCGGCTCTACCAGCTGGTCGACGAGGCCAAGCGGGCCTGGCATGCCGGCGCGGGGAGCTGGGACGGGCACGCGGACATGAATTCCCGCTCGATCGGGATCGAGCTCGAGAATTGCGGCGCGTCGCCCTTCGCCGCGCCGCAGATGGACCGGCTCGAGGCGCTGCTCGGCGACCTCCTCCTGCGCTACCAGATCGCACCCGCCCGGGTGATCGGGCATTCGGATTTCGCCCCCGACCGCAAGCGCGATCCGGGCGCCCGGTTCGACTGGGCGCGGCTGGAGCGGTGCGGGCTCGCAGGCCGGCGCGGGGACGGGCCGGGCCCGCGGGATGGCGATGCGGCGCTGTTCCGGGCGGTTGCCCGGGACGCGGGCTACAGCGCCGATGTCGACGACGCGACCTTGCTCGCGGCGGTGCGGCTGCGCTACCGGCCCTGGGCCGAGGGGAAGCTCGGGCCCGAGGATTTCATCGCATTGGGGCATGGCGCGCTCTGGACCTGAGCGGCCAAACCGCCTATGTCGCGGTTTGCGCGGATGGCCGGACGGCCGCGGGGGGAAACTTCCGAGGAAAGTCCGGACTCCACAAGGCAACGGTGCCGGGTAACGCCCGGCCGGGGCAACCCGAGGGAAAGCGCCACAGAGAACAGTCCGCTCCGGCCCGGTTGGAGGTTCGCCTCCGGTCAAGTCCGGAGCAAGGGTGAAACGGTGGGGTAAGAGCCCACCGCGGGGGTGGCAACATCCCCGGCACGGCAAGCCCCACCGGGAGCAATGCCGAATAGGGACCGCGCGGGGTTTCGGCCCCGGGGCCGCCTTGGCCCCAGCAGGTCCGGGTTGGCAGCTCGAGGCGGTCGGTAACGGCCGTCCCAGAGGAATGGCCGTCCAAGGGGCGCGCGCCCCCGGACAGAATCCGGCTTACAGGCCATCCGCGCATGATTTTCCGTTTTGACATCGAGCGCCTTGCGGCGCGACGGTCTTGTCGGGTGGGGGCGCTGCCCCCACGCCCCCGGGATATTGGGGGACCAAAGAGGGCGAAATTTGTCCAAACGGTCAATTCCGGGGTGGCCAGGGGACCGTGCCTGGGGCAGTTTGGACGCGGATTCGACGGAAAAGGATTGGACAGATGCAGGATTTGCAGCGCGCCGGCGGATATGCCGGCCTTGTTGCGGCGGCGACCTATGTGTTCGGGATGGCGCTGCTGGTCGCCGTCCTGATCCCCGCGGGCTACGACCCGGAGGCGCCGGAGGTTGCGGTGGCGCTCGACCATCTCGGGTTGCTCACGCTGTGGAACGCGGTGATCTACCCGGCGAACGCGGTGGCGCTGGTGATCCTCGTGCTGGCGTTGGGCGAGCGGCTGCGACCGGCGACGCCGGGGCTCGCGACGCTCTCGGTGGCGCATGGGTTGATCTGGGCGGCGCTGGTCTTCGCCGCCGGGATGGCGATGATCGTGGGTCTGCGCAGCGCCGCCGGGGCGGAAGCGCCGGAGACGGCGGCGCGGATCTTCGAGACCGCGCAGCTCGTCGAGAACGGGCTCGGCGGCGGGGTCGAGCTCGCCGGCGGGATCTGGGCGATCTATGTGGGGCTCGCGGCGCTCAGGGGCGGCGGGTTGCCGCGACTTCTGGCGCTGGTCGCGCTCGGGCTCGGCGTCGTCGGCGTGACGACGCTGCTCCCCGCCGCCGCCGCGGTGGCCGGGCCGATCTTCGGCCTCGGTTTCATCCTGTGGTTCGGCTGGGCCGGGATCGTGCTCCTCAGGGCGTGATCCCGGGGCCGCGCGGCTCAGACATGCTGGTCGATCAGGATCGGGTTGCCGTCGGGATCGGTGAGGGTGATGTAGCCCGGCCCCTGGCCGTCGGGATCGGTGGTTTCGATCAGCTCGACGCCCTGATCGCGCAGCCGCGCCTGGATCGCGCGGACATCCTCGAAGTCGCCCTCGAGCGGGGTGGCGCGCGGGCCCCAGCCCGGGTTGAAGGTAAGCATGTTCCTGTCGAACATCCCGTGGAACAGGCCGATCGTGGTGGTGCCCGAGCGCAGCACGAGCCAGTTCTGGCTGGCGTCGCCGCCGGCGAGTTCGAAGCCGAGCTTCTCGTAGAAGGCTTGCGAGGCGGCAAGATCCTTGACGGTGAGGCTGATCGAGAAGGCGCCGAGATGCATGGGATGTCCTTTCCTGTGGGGCGGGTTGCCCGAGCCTAGCACGGGGCGGCGCGGGTGCGGGCTCACGATAAGGTGGAATCCGGTTGACTCGCGGACCGGTGGCGGTAAAAGGCGGGCTTCAAGGATTGACCCGGGCGCATCACGCGCGTCCGACGAGGAGCGACAACAATGGCGAAGCCGACCACCATCAAGATCCGCCTGAACTCGACCGAGGGCACCGGCCACTTCTACGTGACGAAGAAGAACGCGCGGACCATGACCGAGAAGATGACCGTGCGGAAATACGACCCCGTCGCGCGCAAGCACGTGGAATACAAGGAAGGCAAGATCAAGTAATCTGCCTGTCCGGTCTGTCCAGCGCGCCGTGAATACGCGGCGCGTGGAATGCCGAAAGCCGCGCCCTTGAGCGCGGCTTTTTCATGTGGTCCGGGCGGCTGTCGGCGCGGGGATGGTCCCCGGCGGGATCAGGAGCTTTTCTCGTCGATCTGCGACAGGCGGTGCTGGCGGGTGCGCTGCATCACCAGATAGAACAGCGCGACGCCCGACAGAAAGGCGCCGAGACCGACCGTGACGATCGGGCGTGCGACGAGCGCTTCGATGATGGCGTCCATGGGTTTACCCTCCGATCCGACTTCGAAAACAGGTTAACCATCGAATGCGGCGCGAAAGCGGCGGGCGGTGGGAATCGGCGGGGCTTTACGGTGCCGAAACGACGGGGGACGGGGCCGGGGCCCGGCGCGCAAGGTGCCGGATTCGCACGAAAAAGGGCCGGTCCTTTCGGGCCGGCCCTCGGGTGTTTTCGCCTGTTTCGCAGGCCTATTCGCGGTTGCCGAGGAATTGCAGCAGGAACATGAACAGGTTGACGAAATCGAGGTAGAGGTTCAGCGCCCCCATGATCGCCGATTTCGCCAGCCATTCGCCGTCCATCGCGTGGGCGTGCTGGATGTAGTCGGTCTTGAGCCGCTGGGTGTCGTAGGCGGTGAGGGCCGCGAAGATCAGCACGCCGATGACCGACACCGCGAAGTAGAGCGCGGGGCTGCCGAGGAAGATGTTGACGATCGAGGCCACGATGAGGCCGATCAGGCCCATGATGAGGAACGAGCCCCAGCCCGAGATGTCCTTCTTGGTGGTGTAGCCCCAGAGGCTGAGGCCGGCGAAGGAGATCGCGGTGACCAGGAAGGTCTGGGTGATCGAAATGCCGGTGAAGACGGCGAAGATCCAGCTCAGCGAGAGACCCATCACCGCGGCGTAGACGTAGAAGAACAACTGCGCGCCGGCGGCCGAGAGGCGCTGGATGGCGGCGCCGAAGGCGAAGACCATCACCAGCGGCAGGAACATGACGATCCAGCCGAGGATATTGGGGGACAGGGTGACCGGGTCGCGCAGCAGGCTCAACAGAGCCGGCGTCGAGCCGACGGCCCAGGCGACGCCCGCGGTGACCAGAAGCCCCACCGACATCGTCGAGTAGACCTTGTTCATGTGGGCGCGCAGGCCCTCGTCGATCTGGGTCGTGCGGGCACCTGCCGCCGTCCGCATCGATCTCAAATCAGCCATCTATTCAGCCTCCTGACTGCAAGAATTTGCGTCCGGTCCCGGACGGGGACCGATCCTGACTGAATATTGGCGGCGTTGGCGGCTATTTCAAGGCATTCCGTACGCGCACGGCCCACAGGGGCGACTCGCCGGAGCGCGAGGTCAGCGCATGTCCCAGAACGGACGGTGCGCTTCGTAATAGGCGGTCCGGCGGTCGACGCCGATGTCACGCAGCAGGTGATCGTCAAGTTCGTCGAGCCGCAGCCGCTGATGGCGGGTCGCAAAAGCGCGAAGCAGCCAACGCAACGGGGCGAATGCGGTCGCGCCGCGGTAGATGTGGCTGTGCGTGTCGGTCAGGATATGCATCGTCGTCTCCGTGCCTCAAGAGGTGTGTCACTCTGGCGGTGCCCCCTCCATTGACTCGACCATAGGCCATTTCGTAACATAAGAAAAATGAATGATTGTTGGTTAACTTATCACAGATTTTGATATGCCGCGTAACCTCGACCTGACCGCTCTGCGCGCCTTCGTGACCGTGGCCGACGCCGGCGGCGTGACCCGGGCGGCGGGGCTTCTGCATCTCACGCAATCGGCGGTGTCGATGCAGCTCAAACGGCTCGAGGAGGCGCTCGGGCGCAAGCTGCTCGAACGCGCGGGGCGGGGCGTGGCGCTGACCGCGGACGGCGAGCAACTGCTCGGCTACGCGCGGCGGATGCTGGCGGTCAACGACGAGGTCTGGTCGCGGTTCACCGATGCCGCTTTCGAGGGCGAGGTGGTGCTGGGGGTGCCGCACGACGTGGTCTATCCGGCGCTGCCGCCGGTGTTGCAGCGGTTCCATGCGGATTTTCCGCGGATGAAGGTGACGCTGGTCTCGTCCTATACCCAGCGGCTCAAGGACATGTTCGCGCATGGCGACTGCGACGTGATCCTGACCACCGAGGACGAGGTGGACGCCGGCGGGCGAACGCTGCGACGGGTGCCGCTGATCTGGGTCGGCGCGATCGGCGGTACGAGCTGGCGGTCGCGGCCGCTGCGGCTCGCGTTCGAGCGCAGCAACATCTTCCGGGCCGGGGTGGAAGCGGCGCTGGACGAGGCGGCGGTGCCCTGGGAGATGGCGGTGACCTCGGAGATGAGCCGGACGATCGAGGCCTCGGTGTCGGCCGATCTCGCGGTGCACGCGGTGCCCGAAGGCTCGGTACCGGCGACGATGGAGCGGATCGATCACGGCGCGACCTTGCCCGAGCTCGGGACGACGCGGATCAATCTCTATGTCGCCGATACGCTGTGCGGTCAGGCGGGGCAGGTGTTGGTGCGGCTGTTGCACGAGGCCTACGACGGGTGAGGGCGGGGCCGGTGCGCCTGCGGCGGGTTCAGCGCATCGTCACCACCACCTTGCCGGTGGATTTGCGCCCGCGCAGCAGGTCGTAGGCCTCTTCGACCCGCTCGAGCGGGATCTCGTGGCTGACATGGGGGGTGAGGCGGCCCTCGGCGTACCAAGTGAGCAGCTCGGCCATGCTGGCGTTCAGCGCCTCGGGGCGGAACTTCATGTAGCCGCCCCACCAGTAGCCGATCACGTCGACATTCTTGACCAGAAGATGGTTGGCGGGGATCTGCGGGGTGTCGCCGCTGGCGAAACCGACGACCAGGATGCGGCCCTCGGGCCGGGTCGCGCTCAGCGCCTGGCGGAACTGGTCGCCGCCCACCGGGTCGTAAACCACATCGGCGCCGCCGAGCGCCTTGACCGCGGATTTGAGGTCTTCGGTCTCGCTGTCGATCAGGTGGTCGGCGCCGGCGGCGGCGCAGACGGCGAGCTTGTCCTGGCCGCGGGCGACGGCGATCACGCGCGCACCCATCAGCTTGCCGATCTCGACGGCGGTGAGGCCGACGCCACCGGCGGCGCCGAGGACGAGGAGGGTTTCGCCGGCCGCGAGGCGGGCGCGGCGCTTGAGACCGAGGTGGCTGGTGCCATAGGCGACCTGGAAACCCGCGGCATGGGCGAAGGGCATGGAGTCGGGCAGCGCGATGCAGCGCGCGGCGGCGACGTTGGCGTAGTCGGCAAGCCCGCCCGAGCCGCCCATCACCGCGACCCTGGTGCCGGGCGGATGGGCGGCGGCGCCGGGGCCGGCCTCGACCACGGTTCCGGCGAATTCCATGCCGAGCGTGAAGGGCTGCGCCGGAGTATCCTGGTAGCGCCCGTCGGCCATCAGCAGGTCGGCGAAGTTGAGCCCGCAGGCGGCGATCTCGACGCCGAGTTCGCCCGCGCCGGGCGGGGTGCGCGGGAGGTCGCGAAAGGCGGGCGGCTGGCCCGGTTCGATGGACTGGTAGGCGCGCATGGGGGTCTCCTTTTCGGCCGGATCATAGCGGCGGACACGGGACTGGGCGAGAGCGGCGGGCAGGCGATTCGCCGTGTCGGGAAGATTCACGTTATTGGGGTAATATCTGTTCGGGCAGAAGGGGCTTTGCAAAATGCAATGAGTAATGCAAAACACGTCATACGGGTATCCGATAGGTGCGGTAACGCCTATTGGTGAGGCGGCACTTTCGCACGATTTTCCGTCATCTTCTTGAAAGCATTGTACTTTTCGCAGAATTAAAAAATCTGTCCAAAAAGACAGGTTGCCGGACAGGGTCGGATCATTGTCTTTGGTATCGTTGCTGGAAGACGATAAGGAAAGTAGTATGAAACACCCTGTGGATGTTCACGTCGGCAAGCGGATCCGGCATCGGCGCTGGATGGTCGGGATGACGCAGCAGCAGCTCGCCGAAAAAGTGGGCATCAAGTTCCAGCAGATCCAGAAATACGAGACCGGGATGAACCGCATCAGCGCGTCCCGCCTCTGGGATATCGCGCAGGCGCTGGACGTCAGCATCAGCTTCTTCTTCGAAGGCTTCGAAGGGGCAGAAGAAGGTCAGGAGGTCGCGGCTCCCGCCTCCTCCGAAGCCCAGCGCGGCGACCTGCTCGCCGACAAGGAAGCGCTCGAGCTCGTGCGGTCCTACTACGCGATCCCCGAGACCCAGCGCCGCCGCCTGTTCGACCTCGCGCGCGTTCTCAGCGACGTCGCCTGAACCGCTGCTCCGGGGGGAGTGCCCATGCACTTGACCCCGGCATCCCGATGGCCGAAACCGTTCCGAGATTGACGGTCAGGGATGCGGGGGGTCGGCATGGCGATTGCGCCGGAACTGGAGGGGGCGCTCAGGGATATCGCCTGCGAGCTGGCCGACGTCGCCGCCGCGCGGTGCCTGCCGCTCTTCCGGAGTGAGGGCCTTCTGGCCGCCAACAAGGCGGCTGACGGCTTCGATCCGGTCACGGCCGCCGATCGTGATGCCGAGGCGGCAATGCGCACACTTCTGGCCGAACGGCGGCCGGAAGACGCGATCCACGGCGAGGAATTCGGCGCGAGGCCGGGCACCAGCGGTCTGACCTGGGTTCTCGATCCGATCGACGGCACCCGCGCCTTCATCTGCGGCGCCCCGACCTGGGGCATTCTGATCGGTCTGGACGCGGGCGAGGGGCCCGTGCTCGGGGTAATCGACCAGCCCCACACCGGCGAGCGCTTCATCGGTGGCTTCGGCGCGGCCGAGATGCGGCGCGGCACCGAGCGGCGCGCCATGCGCGTCCGCCCCTGCGCGGGCCTCTCGGAGGCCGTGCTCTTCACCACCTATCCGGAAGTTGGGTCGACGGCCGAGCGCGAGGCCTTCGAGACGGTGCGCGATCGCGCGCGCCTCACCCGCTACAGCCTCGACTGCTACGCCTATGCGCTCGTTGCGATGGGGCAGGCCGATCTGGTGATCGAAGCCGGTCTTCAGGCCTATGACGTGCAGGCGCCCATCGCCGTGATCGAGGCGGCGGGCGGCATCGTCACCGACTGGACGGGCGGCCCCGCGCATCAGGGCGGCCGCATCCTCGCGGCCGGCGATGCGCGCACCCATGCCGAAGCGCTCGCGCTTCTCTCCCGCGCGGCCGCCTAGAGCAGGACCGCCTCAGTCCGAAGCCGTCTCATCCGTGCGGTCTTCGCCCAGAGCGGCGTCCGACTGCGCGAGAAAGCCGTCGACCTCGCCCCAGACGAGCCGCTGGATCCCCTCATGCTCCATGAAGATCTCGTGCCGCCCCTCCGGGCATTCGACGAGCCTTGCCTGCGGTGTCCGGGCACAGCGCCGCCGGATCGCGCGGAGCGAGACGACCTGCTCCTCGCTGCCGGCAAAGACGAGCATCGGCGTCGCGGGCGAGGCCTTCAGCGCCAGCCGGCCCATTTCGGCGAAGGCGGCGCGGGTCCAGCCCGCACTTGGCGGTCCGAGGCCGAGTTCGGGATGCGCCGCCACCTGGGCCATCGCCCGGTCGAAGGCCGCCGGATCGGAGGTGAGCGCGTTTCCGGCAAACACCCGGCTCACCTCTGTCGCATCCGAGGAGGAGCCTGCGGGCACGGTCGCCCGAACCCCGAACTGCCGCGCCCGCCGCAGCGCCTTGGCCTTGATCTCGCGGAGCGCGGTGCGGACCTGCAACCCCCACATCGGCGCCGACATCACCGCGGCCCGGAAGATGCGGGTCTCGAGGAGCGTGCGCAGCGCGATGCAGCCGCCCATCGAATGCGCGACGAGCAGCTTCGGGGCGGGCAGCGCCAGCGCCTCCGCCGCGGCGAGCGCCGCGGCCACGTCGTTCTGATAGTCGGGGAAGCTCCGCACATGGCCCATCATCGGTGCGCCCGGCGGGCGGGTCGAGAGCCCCTGTCCGCGCCAGTCGATCACCACGACCGAAAAGCCGCGCGCGAGGAGATGTCCGGCGACAAGCCCGTATTTCTCCGCGTATTCCGTCCGGCCCGGAAAGACGAAGGCCGTGCCGCGGGTGCCGCCGCGCCAGAGGACGATGCGGATGCGGAGCCCGTCGAGGGACTCGAGCCAGAAGGCCTCCGCCCCCTCGGGGGCGTGGGCGACGTCGGCATGGAAGGGGGCGGCCTGCATCCCGATCCGGAGCGGCGCGCCCATGTTCATGACAACAGGCTGCCGAGCTTCATGGCCTGCCCCATGTCGCCGTCGATGCGGAGCTTGCCGGTCATGAAGGCCGATGTCGCGTTGATCTCGCCCTCGAGCAGCCCCTCGAAGGTCTCGCGGGAAGCGCTCACCACGCAATCGGCGTCGGCGTCATTCGCGCGCGCACCGCCGCCGTCCACCAGAATCGAGCCCTCTCCCTCGATATCGAACCTCACCGAACCGTCGAACCCGCCGCCGCCGAGCCGCTCGTTGAGGGCCTTGACCGCGCCGTCGATCACCTTGCTCATTTTTGTCACTCCGGAAGGGGGAAGCCCCTCGCTTTCTGTCGTTCCGGCGCTAATCTATGCGTCATGACGCAGTTTCGAAAGCGCCTCCTCTTGGTTTCCGTCGCGTCGCTCTTCACCTGCGGAGCGGCGCCCGGGGCTTGGGCGCAGCCGTTCGAGCCTCTGGCGCCGGGCCCGGCCATCGCCACCCGGGACGAAGCCCCGCCGGCGGACAGGCTCGAAACGCTCTACGACCAGCTTGCCGAACCCGGCCGCGAGGACTGGCAGCGCGTCGAGAAGGAAATCCAGCGGATCTGGTCGCAATCGGGCTCGGCCTCGATGGACCTCCTGCTCGAACGCGGCAACGCCGCCCTGCAGGCCCGGGATTACGATACCGCTCTGGACTATTTCTCCGCGCTGACCGACCATGCCCCCGATTTCGCCGAAGGCTGGAACGCCCGCGCGACGACCTTCTTTCTGCTGGAGGAATATGGGCTTTCCATCTCCGATGTCGAGCATGTGCTCGTCCTCAATCCACGGCATTTCGGCGCGCTCCAGGGGCTTGCCATCATGCTCGAGGAAGTGGGCGAGCCCGATCTTGCGCTCCGGGCGCTGCGCCGGGCACATGCCCTCAACCCCAACCAGCCCGAGGTGGCCGCGGCCATCGAACGGCTCGAGCGGATGAAGGGCGCCGCCGAGCTCTGAGGGCTCGTGCCGTGCTGTGGAGGCGAATGTCATGAATGGCCTGACGGCAGGACGGGTGACGGCGGTTCTCGGACCGACGAACACCGGCAAGACCCATTACGCGATCGAACGGATGCTCGGCCACCGCACCGGCGTGATCGGCCTGCCGCTCCGGCTGCTCGCCCGCGAGGTCTACGACCGCATCGTCGCGCTGCGCGGACCCTCCGTCGTGGCGCTTGTCACCGGCGAGGAGCGCATCGTGCCGCCGCGCGCGGCGTATTGGGTCTGCACGGTCGAGGCGATGCCGGTCGATCTCGGAGCGGAATTTCTCGCCGTCGACGAGATCCAGCTCTGCGGCGACCCCGACCGCGGCCATATCTTCACCGACCGGCTTCTGAACGCCCGCGGCCTATCCGAGACACTGTTTCTCGGCGCCGAGACCATTCGCCCCCGCATCGCGAGCCTGATTCCCTCCGCCCAGTTCATGCGCCGCGAGCGGTTTTCGAAACTCACCTATTCCGGCCCGCGCAAGCTCAGCCGGATGCCGCCACGCAGCGCCATCGTCGGCTTCTCCGCCGATGACGTCTACGCGATCGCCGAACTGATCCGCCGCCAGAAGGGCGGGGCCGCGGTGGTGATGGGCGCGCTCAGCCCGCGCACCCGCAACGCCCAGGTCGCGCTCTACCAGAACGGCGATGTCGAGCACCTCGTCGCGACGGATGCGATCGGCATGGGCCTCAATCTCGACATCGCCCATGTCGCCTTCTCGGGTCTCGTGAAGTTCGACGGGCGGCGGCACCGCCACCTTTCGCCGAACGAGCTCGCGCAGATCGCCGGCCGGGCCGGGCGCTACACCACCGATGGCAGCTTCGGGGTGACGGGCGAGGCGCCGCCGCTCGACGAGGATGTGATCGATGCCATCGAAAACAGCCGCTTCTCGCCGCTCCAGCGCCTGCAATGGCGCAATTCCCGGCTGGAATACGGCACGATCGACGCGCTGATCGCGAGCCTCGAGGCGCCGTCGGGCGAGCCTGAACTGGTGCGCGCCCGCGAGGCCGACGACCTCGCCACCCTCCGCACCCTCGGCGGCGCGCCCGAGATGCGCGACCGGATCCGCGCCGCGCCCGACGTGCGGCTGCTCTGGGATGTCTGCCGGGTGCCCGATTTCCGCAAGGTCTCGATCACCGAGCATGCGAGCCTCTGCACCCGGCTCTTCGGCTTCCTCCAGGAGGGCAAGGGCATCCCGACCGACTGGCTCGCGGCCCAGATTGCCCGCATCGACCGCACCGAAGGCGACATCGATGCACTCTCCAAGCGATTGGCGTATATTCGCACATGGACCTATGTGGCCCAGCGCAATCGGTGGGTGGACGATTCCGACCATTGGCGGGATGAAACACGTGCTGTAGAAGACCGTCTGTCGGACGCTTTGCATCTGCGTCTGACCCAGAGGTTTGTTGACCGGCGCACATCGGTGTTGATGCGGCGGTTGAAGCAGAGGGAGAGCCTGGTGGCCAATGTGACCGAAAACGGCGAGGTCTCGATCGACGACCAGTTCATTGGCCGTCTCGAAGGATTCAGGTTCCGGATCGATCCGAATGCGGATCCCGAACAGGTGCCGACCTTGCGCGCCGCTGCCATCGCCGCTCTCGCGCCGGTCTATTCGCTGCGTTCCGACAAGTTCTACAACGCCCCCGACACCGAGTTCGACATCACCGATCAGGGCGGCCTCATGTGGGGCGAGCATGCGGTGGGCCGTCTCAGCGCCGGAAACGATCCGCTGAGCCCGCAGGTCCAGCCCTTCGTCGACGAGGACGCCGCGCCGGAGATCGCCGAGAAGATCCGCCGCCGCCTCGGCCATTTCGTCGACCGCCGGATCGCGGCACAGTTCGCGCCGCTCATCGCGCTCCGCGACGACGAGACGCTCACCGGCATGGCCCGCGGCATCGCCTTCCGGCTTGTCGAGGCGCTCGGCGTGATGCCGCGCGCCGAGATCACCAGTGAGGTGAAGGCGCTCGAACAGGACCAGCGGGCCGGCCTGCGCAAGCACGGCGTGCGATTCGGCCAGTTCACCGTCTTCATGCCGCTCCTGCTGAAGCCGGCGCCGACGCGCCTGCGCCTGGTGCTCTGGGCGCTCAGCTCCGGGCTCGACATCTTCCCCGAAGCCCCGCCGCCGGGCCTGGTGACGGTTCCGGCCGTGCCGGACGCGCCCAAGGGCTACTACCCGCGTGCGGGCTACCGGCTTGCGGGCGACCGTGCGATCCGCATCGACATGCTCGAACGTCTCGCCGACATGCTCCGCCCGCTCGATGCGCGCGAAGGCTTCGAGGCCACCCCGGACATGCTCTCGATCAGCGGCCTGACGCTCGATCAGTTCGCCAAGCTCATGCAGGGCCTCGGCTATCAGGCGACCCCGGGCTCCCGGCCGAAGAAGAAGCCCGAACCGGAAGCCCCCGCGGCCGAAGCCCCGGCGCCCGAGGCTGCCGCCGAAGCTCCGGCCGACGCAGCCCCGGCTGACGCAGTTCCCGAATCCGGAGCCCCGGAAGCGCCCGCTGCAGAAACTCCGGCCGCCGAAGCGTCAGAAACCGAAGCGCCCGCAGCGGAAGCGCCAGAAACCGAAGCGCCAGCCGCCGAAGCACCCGCAGAGGAAGCC
>JAGRMO010000272.1 GCA_020441205.1 Maritimibacter sp. | reverse complement strand
GGTCACCGCCTCGATCTCGTCGATCCGGGCGACGTCGAACTCGACGTCCTTGGCCTTCCAGACGGCCTCGGCGTTTTCGCGCGGGATCACCCCCAGATCGGCCTGGGCGTCGCAGGCATGGGCCTCGATCTCGAACCAGATGCGGAACTTGGTGGCGGGTTCCCAGATCGCGGTCATCTCGGGGCGGGCATAGCGAGGGATCATCGGCGCGGGCCTTTCGGGTTTGTTCGGGGCTTGCGGGCGTCATAGACTGGGGGCAGGGGACGGGCAAGCGGAGGACAGATGCCGAACCTCGCCGATTTCGAAGGCCGCTGGCGGATCGCGCGCCGGATCGAGGACGAATGGATGGGCACCACCGGCCTGTTCGAGGGTGTCGCCCGCTTCGCCCCCGACGCGGCCGGGCTGGCCTATCACGAGGTGGGCGAGCTCAAACTGCCGCAAGAGCCGCCGATGGCCGCCTCGCGCAGGTTTCTTTGGCGCGCGGGCCAGGACGCGATCGACGTGCTCTACGAGGACGGCGCGCCGTTTCACCGGATCGCCGGCGGCACCGATGTGGTCCAGGCCTGGCACGCCTGCGGCCAGGACGATTACGAGGTGACCTACAACTTCACCCGCTGGCCAGCCTGGCGGATGATCTGGAAGGTGCGCGGGCCGCGCAAGGACTATGTCTCGATCTCGGATTTTACCCGGGTCCCCGGCGGCTAGCCCGCGCCCACCCGCCTGGCCGCCGCGCCCGCCACGTCCGTCTCACAAATGTCCGGCAGCGGCCGATTTTGGCTTGAGCGCGCCGGAGCTTTCAACCAAACTCCGGGACGCACGCCGTCCGGGGCGTGCGCGGGGGCCGCTCGAGGCCGCTCCGCGCAGGGGCCGGGCGGAGGCATGGGGGGCGCGACAGCGCCAGTGATTAAGTTTGTGCTTCGAGTGATGCGTTTGGATTTCACCGCCGGCCGGGCCCGACGGGCGCGACCCTCAGGCACGCCGTACCCGGGTTTGACACATGATCATACCGATCCAGCCCAGCGGGCCGAAGCCGCCGCTGTTCGCCGTCCACATCCTTGGCGGGATGTCGAGCTATTACAAGGCGATGTCCGCCGAGCTCGGCCCTGACCAACCAGTGATTGGGGTCGCCTTCGGCACCCTCTCGCGCGACAAGCCGATCGGCGTCGAAAACGCCGCGCGCACCTATTTCGAAGACATCCAGACCTTCCACCCGGAAGGCAAGGTGCACCTCGCCGCCGTCTCGCTCGCCGCCTATTTCGCCTGGGAACTGGCCTGGCTGCTGACCGAGGCGGGCCGCGAGGTCGGCCATCTCGCGCTGTTCGACGCCAACGGCCCCGACGGCCGCCCGTCCTACAAGGGCCTCGGGCGGCTGCGCGCCAACCTGCGCACCATCCACCATCGCGGCTACGGCTCGATCCCCATCGCCATCCGCGACCGCTACCGCGAACGCCAGTACCTGCGCGATGCCGCGAAGATGAAGGCGCAGACCCAGAAGGGCGAAAAGATCGAGATCCGGCGCGGCCAGGATTTCATCGCCGCCAACGAATTCGCCGTCGCCAATTACACGCCGAAACCGCTGCCGGTGCCGGTCACCATCTACCGGTCGAACGAGAACTTCTTCGACACCGAGGAGAGCATCCGCCGCGGGCTCGGCTGGGACCGCGTGGCGCTTGCCGGCTACGAGGTGATCGACGTGCCCGGCGGGCACCTGACCATGCTCGACGAACCGCATGTGAAGACCCTCGCGGGCCACATCGCCCACGGCATGGCGAAGAGCTGAGCGGGTCCGAAAAAGCGCGCCGCGCCTGCGGCGCGCGGACAAGCCCTGGCGGGGCGCGAGGGGGGAGGAGACCGGGAATGGCGCAAGTTCACGAAGGCGGCTGCCTCTGCGGCGCCCTGCGCTACGCCGTGACCGGCGATCCGCTCCGCATCTCGGTGTGTCACTGCACCTGGTGCCAGCGCCGCACCGGAAGCGCGTTCTCCGTCGAAGCGCTGTTCGCCGACGAGCAGGTGACGATCACCGGGGCGAGGGGCCGCTACCGGTCGCATTCCGACGAATCCGGTCGCTGGCTCGACCTCGAATTCTGCCCAACTTGCGGGGTCAACATCGGTTTCACCCTGGAAAAGCTGCCGGGGCACCGGATGATCGACAGTGGCACCTTCGACGACCCGGGCTGGATCAGCCCCGAGCGCTTCGAATTCCGCTATGTCTATCTGCGCTCGTCGCAGTGCTGGTCGCGCCCGCCCGAAGGCGTCGAGGGGTTCGACACGTCCGTTCGGACGTAACTTGAGGCGCGCACCGGTCGCGCCCGCTACCAGCCCACAGAGCGCGCGAGCCAGACCGAATGGCCCCGGCACTCGGCATCCTCGGGCACGAAGGCGAGCTCTTCGAACCCGTTCGCCGACAGAAGATCGCGGTATTCCCACGGCGCGAGCGAGGCGTGATAGATCGGCTGGTCGGCGACCCGGCCGGTGGCCTCGCCGGCATCCGGCCCCGAGGTGAACATCAGCACCGTGCGCTCATGCGCGTGGCGCGCGAACACCGGAAACATCGCCCGCTGATCGTCGACCGCGAGGTGGAACAGCGAGTTCCACCCGAGGATGAGATCGAACGTCTCGCCGAGGTCGAGCCCGCGCATGTCGGCCTCGACCGTCGCCACTCCGGGCAGCGCCGCCTCGAACAGCGTCAGCATCGCGGGCGAGGCATCGACCCCCGTCACGGTGCAGCGCCGGTCGCGCAGGTAGGCCGCGATCGGCCGGCCCGGACCGCAGCCCAGATCGAGCACCTTGCGTCCGGGCGCATAGGCGAGCGCCCGGTCGAGCCAACGGCGCTCGAACAGGCTCTTGTCGCGGTCGCGCGTATAGGTTTCCGCCGTGGCCTCGTAGGTGGCGATCACGTCATCGGGGCTGGGGCGGGGGTTGCGAAACGAAGATTCCCTCATGATGTCAGCATCGTGCCCCGGGCCGGCGCATCCGTCCAGCCCGCCCGCGCCGGGCCGGAGCGAAAATCCGCCGCGCCCCCGGCCCGCGCCGCCGGGTGGCGGTTTCCCGCCCGCGTCCCCGACGCCCCGCACGCCCGCTTGCACAGATGCGTCAATCGTGTTTTGACCCGCGCCCGTGCCTGCGTTATCTCGTGCCAGCGCTCGCAGGCGCGCTTGGCCGTTCGGAGGGTGCCGTTTGACCCGCTTCATCCTGGGGATCTTTGGCTCGATCTTCACGCTTCTGACGCTGGGCGCCTTCATGGTCGCGCTGACCATCGGCGCGATCTTCTGGATGTACAGCCGCGACCTTCCGAGCCACGAGCAGCTCGCCAATTACCAGCCGCCGACGATCAGCCGGATCTACTCCGGCGAAGGCAAGCTGATGGACGAGTTTGCCAAGGAACGCCGGCTCTACACGCCGCCCGAACAGATCCCGATGCTGGTCAAGGCCGCCTTCGTCTCGGCCGAAGACAAGAACTTCTACCAGCACAAGGGCTACGATCTGCGCGGCATGGTCGCCGCCGCCGTCGAAGCCGCCCGGGGCGGCCGGCTGCGCGGCGCCTCGACCATCACCCAGCAGGTGATGAAGAACTTCCTGCTTTCGTCCGACCGCTCGGCCGAGCGCAAGATCAAGGAGCTGATCCTCGCCACAAGGCTCGAAGGCTCGCTCGACAAGGAACATATCCTCGGCCTCTATCTCAACGAGATCTTCCTCGGCCAGAATTCCTACGGCGTGACCGCGGCCGCGCAGACCTATTTCAACAAGACCCTCGACCAGCTCACGCCGGAAGACGCGGCCTATCTCGCGGCTCTTGCCCAGCGGCCCGCGACCCTGCACCCGGTGCGCGAGCACGACGACGCGGTGGCCCGGCGCAACTACGTGCTGCGCGAGATGAAGGAAAACGGCTACATCGACGAGGCCGCCTATCAGACCGCTGCCGCGCAGCCGCTGCGCACGGTGCAGACCGGCGATTTCGCCTCTTTCCGATCGGCGCTGCCCGACCGCGACTATTTCACCGACGAGATCCGCCGGCAGCTCAGCCGCGAGTTCGGCGACGACGAGTTCTTCGGCGGCGGTCTGTCGATCCGCGCCACGGTGGATGCCGAGCTGCAGATCGAGGCGGCGCATGCGTTGCAGAAGGCGCTCGAGGATTTCGACCGCGCCCGCGGCCAGTGGCACGGCTCGGGTCAGACCATCGACCCCGCGACGCTCGACGACGGCACCTGGGAGGCCGCGCTGGCCGAGCTGAGGCTCGCGCGCGACGTCACCCTCGACGGCAAGTGGTACGTCGCCGTGGTCGATCAGATCGGCGACAACAGCCTCACGCTGAAGATCGAGGGCGCCCCGGAGCCCAGCCCCTGGGAAGTGCCGCGCGACGATATCTCCTGGGCGCAGGGCAGCTTCCGCGACAACTTCACCCGCGGCGACGTCGTGCATGTGCGCCGGATGACCACCGGCGACAACGGCACCGGCGATTTCATCCGCTGGACGCTGCGCCAGGTGCCCGAGGTGCAGGGCGGCTTCATGGACCAGAACTCGGTGTTCAACCGGGCGACCCAGGCGACCCGCCAGCCCGGCTCGTCGTTCAAGCCCTTCGTCTATGCCGCCGCCCTCGATTCGGGCTTCACCCCCGCCTCGATCGTGATCGACGCGCCGATCGAGATCGAGACCGGCGAGGGCATCTGGCGGCCGCAGAACGCCTCGCTCAAGTTCTACGGGCCGACGCCGCTGCGCACCGGCATCGAACAGTCGCGCAACCTGATGACCGTGCGCCTCGCCCAGGAAGTGGGCATGTACACCGTCGCCCAGTATGCCGAGCGCTTTGGCGTCTACGACGACCTCGACCCCTATCTCGCCAACGCGCTGGGCTCGGCCGAGACCACGCTGTTCCGCATGGTCGCGGCCTACGCGATGTTCGCCAACGGCGGCGAGCGGGTCGAGCCCACCCTGGTCGACCGGGTGCAGGACCGCTGGGGCCGCACCATCTACCGCCAGGACAAGCGGATCTGCGACGATTGCAGCGTCGAGGCGCTCGCCCCCGGCGACAGCCCGCGGATCACCGCCAACCGCGAGCGGGTGATGAACGCGATCACCGCCTACCAGCTCACCTCGATGCTGCAGGGCGTGGTGCAACGCGGCACCGCCGCGGGTGCCGTCAACCTGCCCGTCCCGGTGGCCGGCAAGACCGGCACCACCAACGACTCGCGCGACGCCTGGTTCATCGGCTTCACCTCCAACGTCGTGGCCGGCTGCTATATCGGCTACGACCGGCCGCAGCGGATGCCGGGCGCCTCGGGCGGCGGCACCTGCGCCCCGGTGTTCCAGCGCTTCATGACCGAGGCCGTCAAGAAATACGGCGGCGCCCGCTTCAAGGTGCCGCCCGGCGGCCATTTCATCAAGATCGACCGCTATTCCGGCGCCCGCCTGCCCGACGACGCCCAGGGCGATTACGTTGTCGCGGAATACTTCCGCGACGGCGAAGAGCCCCTGTTCGGCGTCATGTTCGACGGCGGTTTCGCGATGGGCTCGAACCTGCCGCTGTTCCTGCCGGGCGAGGTCGACAGCTTCGGCGGCGACGGCGACGCGGGCGTCAGCTCGACCGGCGACATCGCGGCCCCGCCCGAGCGCGCCGAGACCGGCAGCGTCGCGGCGGGGGGGCTCTACTGATCTGCCGCGACCAGGATTTCCCATGGAAATCAAGGTGCCGGACCATATGACTGTTTCCACCCCGGCAACAGTTCATTGCTGCACCTGCAACATATTCCGCGCCGCCGCGCCGTGGTGAAAACGCCCGCCCGGCGCATTTTCGCCATTGTCATCTGGCCCTATGAGCGCCTATGTAGACCTTCAGGCGATCGGCGCCCTCGGTGCCGCCGCCGGTGACAGTTTCGCTGGTCCGCGGGCTTCGGGCATTTGAGCTCCGACACCCAGGCGGCGCCAGACCGAGAGGCGGCCGGAAGGCCGGACAGGCCGCAAGGCCGAGCATTTGCCCGCCAGACCCGGGGTTCACCCGGCGCGCGGCGCGGCCATAAACGAGGCCACCGGGCCCGCGTTCCATACGCGACCGGAGGTCGGAGAAGAACCGCGATGAGGCGTCGGAGACAGGAGGAACGGGGAGCCACGGCCCTTACGGGTTGCGCCCCGCTCGCATGTCACGCGCCGGACCTCGCCCAGACAAGACACCCCGCACCACCCGCCGCCCCGCCAGGAGCAGCGGCCCTCCGGGGTGCATCGAGAGACCATGCCCAAGAAAATGCTTATCGACGCCACCCACGCGGAAGAAACCCGCGTGGTCGTGGTCGACGGCAACAAGGTCGAGGAATTCGACTTTGAATCGGAAAACAAGCGCCAGCTCGCCGGCAATATCTATCTAGCGAAAGTCACCCGCGTGGAGCCCTCGCTCCAGGCGGCTTTCGTCGATTACGGCGGCAACCGCCAC
>JAGRMO010000271.1 GCA_020441205.1 Maritimibacter sp. | reverse complement strand
CGGCGAAGTCGGTCGGCCGGTAGGGGCCTTCGGCCCGGTCGGACCAGACGACATAGGCGACGCCCAGCGCCAGAAACTGGGCGATCCAGATCTTGATCAGGACGTCTTGCAGACGTTTCAGTATCCAGACGAGAACGCGCACAGGGCCACCTCTTGCTCCGATGGCAGCAAGCTGCCGGGCAAATCAGGCGGGAGCGCGAAATTTCCTTGGGGTTTTGGCGACGTGGTTACCGTCCGGCGCAGGTCCGGGCCTCAGAGCAACCCGCGCCAGAAGATGAACGCGAGCGCGAGGCCCGCGACGATCAGGAGGTTGAGCGCGTTGCCGGCGAGCCAGCGGATCCAGAAGGTCGTCCGCCGTTCGCTGGCATCGACGGTTTCGAGGTGGCGTTCGAGCGCGCGGGCGGCTTTCTTCAGCCGTCGATCGTCGACCCGCCGGACGAGCTTCGGGTTGGCGCCGAGTTCCTTCGCCTCGACGAGCAGCGCCGCTTCGCGCTTTAGCCGCCTGGGCAGGCGCCGGCCGACGCGGGAGAGCTTGGCCTCGAGCCCCGCGCCCCGGGTGCCGAGCCGCTCTTCCATGAGCGCGGCAAGTTCCGCCATGCGTCGGTCGAGATCCATGCGCGCCCCCTGATCGCCTGCCCCTCCCTAGCCCAAAGCCCCTTGCGGCTCAACGTCCCTTGGCGCATCAAGACGGCATGCTGGTCACCCATGAATACGGCGACGATACGCGCCTGCCGCCGGTCTTGATCGTCCACGGGCTGTTCGGCTCGGGGCGCAACTGGNNCTGGGGCGTGATCGCCAAGCGGCTGTCGGACGGGCGCCGGGTGGTGACGGTCGACATGCGCAACCATGGCGCAAGTCATTGGGAAGACAGCCACACTTACCATGACCTCGCGGCCGATCTCGCCGAGGTGGTCGCGGCGATCGGCGGGGTGGCGGACGTGATCGGCCATTCGATGGGCGGCAAGGGCTCGATGATGCTGGCGCTCGACCGGCCGGGGCTCGTGCGCCGCCTGATGGTGGCCGATATCGCCCCCGTCGCCTACAGCCACACCCAGGTGCATCTGGTGCATGCGATGCGCGGGCTCGACCTCAGCCGGATCGCGACCCGCACCGAGGCCGACCTGATGCTCGCGCGGAGTGTAGAAGAGCCCGACGTACGGGCCTTCCTGCTGCAATCGCTCGACGTGAAAGGCCGCTGCTGGCGGCTCAATCTCGACGTGCTCGAGCGCGACATGGAGCTCATCACCGGCTTTCCCGCCGTCTCGGGCCGCTTCGAAGGCCCCGCGCTGTTCCTCGCGGGGGCGAAGTCGCATTACGTGCTGCCGGAGCACCGGCCGGTGATCAAGCGGCTGTTTCCGAATGCCAAGCAGGCGCGGATTCCGGGCGCGGGCCATTGGCTCCACGCCGAGAAACCGCGCGAGTTCGAGGCGGCGGCGCGGGCCTTCCTCAATTCCTGACGCGCTCAGCGCAGGACCGGATCGAGCCCCATCAGCAGGTTGAACGGGGCGCGGTCGTCGGTGAGCACCTGCGCGCTCCGCCGGGCCACCACGTCGTCGAGGAAATCGGGCGCGAGCACCGAGAAGGCCTTGGGTTCGGGCGCGCGCGCGGTGAGGGACGAGACCGGGCTGTCTTCGGCGCCGGCCAAGAGCACGAAGATGCGCCGTTCGCCCGGTTCGGGCGGGCGGGCCTCGGTCCAGACCTCGACGCTCGGGAGGACCGCGCGCAGCGTCACCAGCACGGCGGCGAGCGCGTCGAGCCGGTCGACATTGTCGATCAGGTTCATCGCGAAAACGCCGCCCGGCGCGAGGCGCTCGGCGACGAGGGCGAAGAACTCGCGGGTCACCAGGTGTTCGGGCACGGCGATATCGGTGAAGGCGTCGCCGACGATCACGTCGTAGCGCCTGGGGCTTTCGCGCAGCACGACACGGGCGTCGCGGTGGACGATTTCCGCCGTGGCGGGATCGAACCAGAAATCCGCCGCCGCCTGGGCCGTCACTTCGGGGTCGATCTCGGCCACGGTGACGGCGCCGATGCCCCGGTCGGCCCAGGCGCGGGGCACCGAATAGGAACCGCCGCCGATGTGGAACGAGCTGAAATCACTCCGCGCCATCCGCATCCTGGGCAGTGCGTCGAGCATGGCGGTATGGTCGGTGAACATCACCCGGGGCGCGGCGCCTGCGCTGATGCCATGGGCGAGATGGTCGATCACCATCAGGTGCACCGGGTCGCCGGGGGCTTCGGAGAGGTCGACCGTGCGGATGCAATAATAGCTGCTTTCGCGGTCGCAGATCGCGGGCAGGCCGGCGGCATGGAGGCCGAGGAGGCCGAGGGCCGCCACCCCGCTCGCCGCCGCGACGCGCCCCGCCCGGCCAAGCCGGCCAAGGCCGAACAGGATGAGGGCGGCGGCGACATAGACCCCGGCCACCACCAGCATGGTGGCGGTGGTGCCGGCCCGCGGGATCAGCACGAAGCCGGCGGCCAGCGTGCCGGCGATCGCGCCGAGGGCGCCGGCCGCGAACATGCCACCGAGGGCATGTTCGGACGTGCCGCGCCCGCGCATCGCGACCACCGCCAACACCGGCGCGGGCACGCCGGCGAACAGCGAGGGCAGGAAGAACACCGCCGCCGCCAGCGCCGAGATCGCCGCCAGCGGGTCGGTTATCGCGGTGAGCAGCGGCCCCGCGATCCAGCGCAGGAGCGCGACGGCAAGGGCGGTGGACAGCGCGGCGGCGAGCATGATCCAGCCGGTGCGGACGAGCGCGGCAGGCGTCTGGCGCACCGCGATCCGCCCGCCCCACCAGTGGCCGGCCGAAAAGCCCGCGAGCACCACGGCGATGATCGCCGTCCAGGTGTAGAGGCTCATGCCGACATAGGGCGCGATCATCCGGCCGGCGA
>JAGRMO010000270.1:6260-6528 GCA_020441205.1 Maritimibacter sp. | reverse complement strand
GATGCGCGGCGTGTGCGCCTGGCTGCCCGACAGGCGCGCCACCAGCGGCACCCAGCCGCGCATGTAGGCCTTGAGCAGCGCGGTGCCGACGGGGCCGCGCGGCTTGGTGATCTCCAGCAGGCACAGGCGCCCGCCGGGCCGCAGCACGCGCCGGAACTCGGCGCAGGCGGCGGCCAGGTCGCCGATGTGGCGCAGCGCGTAGCCCATGCTGATGAAGTCGGCGCTGGCGTCGGGCAGCGGGATCGCCTCGGCCCTGCCTTCCACCAGC
>JAGRMO010000270.1:5787-6151 GCA_020441205.1 Maritimibacter sp. | reverse complement strand
CCCACGTCCACCACGCGCATGCCGCGCGCCAGCCCGGCGCGCAGCAGCGCCTGCCGGCGGTACCAGGGGCCACTGCCCAGGGCGAGGTAGCGCTCCACGCGGTCGTAGTCGGCGGCGGTGCCGTCGAAGATCTCGCGCAGGAAACCGGCGCGTTCGGCCTCGGTGCGGTAGTACGCGGCCAGCGGTTCGTGCGGGGCGTGGACGATGGTCGGCTCGGGCTCGGAAGGAGAGGTCATTCGGGCCGCGCGGCGCCGGGCGGCGGCTGCATGCCCAAGGGGCCGCGCTGTCGTTCGGATGCAGACCATTGTGCCGCACCCGCCGCGGCGGGCGGGTCGGGCGTAGAGTCGCGCCTTTTGGGGCGCAT
>JAGRMO010000270.1:0-5743 GCA_020441205.1 Maritimibacter sp. | reverse complement strand
GCGGGCATCTGGGCGCTGGGCGTGGTGAGCCTGCTGATGGATGTCTCGTCCGAGATGATCCATGCGCTGCTGCCGCTGTTCATGGTCGGCACGCTGGGCATGGGCGTGGCCGAGGTCGGCCTGCTGGAGGGGCTGGCCGAGGCGACGGCGCTGGTGGTCAAGGTGTTCTCCGGCGCGATCAGCGACTGGGTGGGGCGCCGCAAGCCGCTGGCCGTGCTGGGCTACGGGCTGGCCGCCGTCACCAAGCCGCTGTTCGCGCTGGCCACCGGGCCGGGCCTGGTGGTGGCGGCGCGCCTGCTCGACCGCGTGGGCAAGGGCATCCGTGGCGCGCCGCGCGACGCGCTGGTGGCCGACCTCACCCCCGAGGGCCAGCGCGGCGCGGCCTACGGGTTGCGCCAGACGCTCGATACCATCGGCGCTTTCGTCGGCCCGGTCATCGCCATCGCGCTGATGTGGGCAACCGCGGACAACATCCCGGCCGTGTTCTGGGCCTCGCTGCTGCCGGCCGGGCTGTCGGTGACGCTGCTCTGGTTTTTCGTGCGCGAGCCGGCGCGACCGGACAGGGCGCTGCCGCGCATGCCGATCTCGCGCGCCGCGATGGTCCGGCTTGGCCCGGGCTATTGGGCGGTGGTGGCGGCCGCCAGCCTGTTCGCGCTCGCCAAATTCTCGGAGGCCTTCCTCGTGCTGCGGGCCGATACGGCCGGGCTCAGGCCCGCGATGATCCCGCTGGTGCTGATCGTGATGAACCTGGTCTATGCCGTTGCCGCTTATCCGGCGGGTGCGTGGAGCGATCGCGCGGGGCGGGGGCCGGTGCTGGCGGCGGGTGTCGGGTTGCTGGTGGCGGGCGATCTCGTCATGGCGTTCGGGCCCGGACTCGCCGGCGCCTTCGGGGGCATCGCGCTCTGGGGGGCGAGCATGGGTTTCACCCAAGGGGCCTTCGCTGCGCTGGTGGCCGACCGGGCGCCGATGGATCTGCGCGGTACGGCCTTCGGCGTGCTCAACCTTGCGACCGGGGTGGCGACGCTGGCGGCCAGTGTGGTCGCGGGGCTGTTGTGGGACAAGCTGGGGCCGTCAGCGACGTTTTTCGCCGGCGCCGGTCTGGGGCTGCTGGCGCTTGTCGCCGTGTTGGCGCTGTCGCGCGGGCGCAGGATGCCCCCCGGCGCAGGTTGAGACGCCTCAGCGCCCGAGTTCGCGCATCCCCCGGTCGATCCCTTCGAGGGTCATCGGCACCATGCGGCCTTCGAAGATGTCTGCGATCATCGCGATGGACTGGGTCCATTTCCACTGCGCCTCGGGCACGGGATTGATCCAGATATGATCGGGCCAGGCCGCGCGGGCGCGCTGGAGCCAGGTTTGCCCGGCTTCCGGGTTCCAGTGCTCGCTCGCGCCGCCGGGGAGCACGAGTTCGTAAGGGCTCATCGAGGCGTCGCCGACGAAGATCGCCTTGTAGTCGGAGCCGTAGGTGTTGAGCACCTCCCAGGTCGGCACCTGGGCGGTCCAGCGCCGGCGGTTGTCGCGCCAGAGGCCCTCGTAGAGGCAATTGTGGAAGTAATAGTATTCGAGATGCTTGAATTCGGCGCGGGCGGCGGAGAACAGCTCTTCGACGACTTTCACATGCGGGTCCATGCTGCCGCCGGCATCGAGGAACAGCAGAACCTTGACCGCGTTGCGCCGTTCCGGCCGGGTCTTGACGTCGAGATAGCCGTGTTCGGCCGTCGCCCGGATCGTTCCGTCGAGATCGAGCTCTTCGGCCGCTCCGTCGCGGGCCCAGTTGCGCAGGCGCTTCAACGCCACCTTGATGTTGCGGGTGCCGATCTCGACCTGATCGTCGAGATTGCGGAACTCGCGNNTCGCGCTTGTCCCAGACCTTGACCGCGCGCTGGTGGCGGCTTTCGTCCTGGCCGATGCGCACACCTTCGGGGTTGTAGCCGTAGGCACCGAAGGGCGAGGTGCCGGCGGTGCCGATCCATTTTGATCCACCCTGGTGGCGGCTCTTCTGTTCTTCCAGGCGTTTCTTCAACGTCTCCATGAGCTTGTCAAAGCCGCCCAGGGCCTCGATTTCGGCCTTTTCCTCGGCGCTCAGGTGTTTCTCGGCGAGCTTGGCGAGCCAGTCGGCAGGCAGGTCGACGGCGTCCAGGACCTCGTCGATGGAAATGGCCTCCAACCCCTCGAAGGCGGTGGCGAAGGCGCGGTCGAACTTGTCGATTTTGCGCTCGTCCTTCACCATCGCGGAGCGCGCGAGGTAGTAGAATCCCTCGACGTCATAGGTCACCAGACCCGCCGCCATCGCTTCGAGGAAGGCGAGGTATTCGCGCAAGGAAACCGGCACCTTGTGCGCGCGTAGCTGGTCGAAGAAGGGCAGGAACATCGGGGCCTCCGGATTCCCGCATCAGTGGCAGGATGCAGGCCGGGCAGCAAGAGGCGGGACGGCCCGGGACCATGCCCGGACGCGCGTCTGATCCTGCTCAGCGTACCAGGAAGACCGTGATGAACATGCCGACGATCCCGAAGGCAAGCGCATAGGCGCCGGCGTACTGCGCGATGTCGAGCCCCGTGCCGCCCCGTTTCCGGGCGTTGAGGCCGCCGATCAGGGCACCGACGAAGGCGAAGGCTGCGATGATCATGGCCGGTCCTGCTCCCGGGGCGGTCCCGGAGACCGGCCGCCTGTACGCGCGCCTGCCCCGGTCAGCTGCGATGATGGCCGGGAGCGATGGCGGCGATCTCGTGCAACCGCGCCTCGACCTCGGCGTCCGAACCGAAGCCATAGCGCGCCCATCCGAGGCTGTCGAGGCGCACCAACTGCGCCTCAGCGTCGCGGCCCTGAATGTCGAGCGCCTCGGCCTTGATCATCAGAAGCGTGGCGAGAAGCGCGGCGTTTTCGGCATGCATCACGGCCGGCAGGTGGCTGTCGGTGATGCGGATCGCGGTCTCGGCGTTGCCCATCGAGAGCGCGTGGGCGGCGAGTTGCACGCCCATGTGCGCGGCCTGCAGCCGGGTCGCCGGTTCGGCCTCGTAGATCGCCTCGGCTTCGCGGAAGGCGGCGAGGGCGATGTCGGAATTCACTCCGAGTTGCAGCCGGCCGAGCGCGAAGAGCGAAAAGGCGAGGCGGGTGTCGTCCCACTGGTAGCTGCGGGCGAGATCGACGGCGCGGAGCGCCGCCTCGCGCCGGGCCGCGGAGGTGCCGCCGCCCGAAAGCGCGGTCTCGATCGAGTCCTTCCAGGCTACGGGCGTGGTCGTGCGCGGGTTCGGCGCGCCGGTGCCGCCGGCCGGGTTGAGCCGGGCCAGCAGGGCGGGCAGACGCGCGGCGACTTCTTCACGGGTCATGCCCGAGGCGAGCTCCGGCGCGTAATAGGCGCGCAGGATCAGCATGTCGAAGCCAGTCAGAACGGTGTGGAAATTGTCATCGTTGAATACGCTGTCGGGCAGGCGGTAGAGATCGTTCACCGGGCCGAGGGCCTGGGCGATCTCTTCGTGCAGGCAGTCGCGAATTTCCTGAGGGCTGACGTCGCCCGGCAGGAACACGGCCATGCGCTCGCGGGTGGTCAGACGGGTCCAGTCGGTCTTGGCCGTGCGGCGGGAGAGGCGGTACTCGTCCCAGCTCGAGACGTTCGGGGCCACGAAGCAGGCGGCGTGCGGCACCAGCCGTTGCAGTTCTTGCTTTCTGATCACCTCGACGGTGATCGAGGCTGGTGCCGCTCCCCCACCCGTACCGGTGGCCCGGCGGATATCGATCCCGGCTTCGTCGCGGAGCCGGGACATGAGCCTGTCGAGATCGGCCTCGGTGGCGGCGCTGGCGGGGCCGCGCACGGCAAGCGTGACGGGGCCTTCGAACCGGCTCAGCACCGGGAGGCTGCGTCCGCTCTCGAGGTCGAAGGCGAGATCGAGGAAATCGCCGGCGACCTGGCTGTTGGGTCGCGTGGAAGGTTCGATTCTGGAGCTGGCGAACGCCTTCATCGGCGGAAGGTCGGTCGGCAGGATCTGCTGACGCGACGCGACGCCGGCGGACAGGTCCGCCCCTTGCGGGCCTTCCGTGGCACAACTCGCCAGCCCCAGAATCGTGATCGCCCCCACGATCAACTTGGAAACTCTTTTCAACGCGCATGCGTTCATCGTATCTGCCCCCGCTGATACTTGATGAACGGCGTGAGTTGGCCGATCCGGTCGTAGAGCTTGCGGGCTTCCGCGTTGAAATCCTGCGTCATCCAGTACACGGTGGGCGCGTTCGCGGCATCGGCGGCCGCATAGACGGCCTCGATCAGCTTGCGTCCCACGCCCTGGCCCCGAAGTTCGGGCACGGCATAGAGATCCTGCAGATAGCACACGTCTTCCAATTTCCAGTTGTGGCGATGGAAGATGTAGTGAACGAGCCCCACTGGACGCGCGTCGTGCTCGGCCAGCAGCCCCCATGTCGGTTCGGTCGGATCGAGCAGCCGGGCGAAGGTGGTCAGGTACACCTCTTCCGAAACCGCGCTCTCGTAGAACCGCAGGTAGGCCGTCCACAGGGCACGCCAGTGGGGCTCGTCCGCTCGCGTCAGCGACCGGACGGTTATGTCGGACTTGTCTCCCAAGGCAATCCGCTCACACCGTGTTGTTGCCCCCCCAGGCCCGATCAGGGGTATGCCCCAATTCGATTCGTTAAAAGATGGAAAATGACTGAATTGTGGCCAAAAACAGGCTGTTTTTCGTTTCGGAACAATAACATCGCAAGATGTGGTGGGGTTCGCGAAACGCCCCCACAAGCGCGTTCTCCAATTGTGGCGAGACTGTGGCGATGTTCCGCCATTTTCGGCTCCGGCGCGCCGGATTGTGGCGCAGGAGCGGACCGCGGATCGTTTCGCGTGGCGCTGCAGTTGGCCTTGGTCGCCTGGGTTTGGCGTATTCGTGATGCGGTCGACATGCCGTCTGTGGCAAAACGACTGGCGAGCGGTTCGGGCCGTTGTTAGTCTCGCTCGGCGGCCGGGGATGTGTCGGCCGGAGCCGCGCCGGCCTGGCCCTGTGCCTCGGCGGCGAATTGATCTGAGAAACGAGCGTGAGGAAGAGTGCATGAGAGGTATGGGGGCGGTGCTGGCCATTGGCCTGGTCGCGTCGACGGCGCCGGTCGCGGCGCAGGAGATCATGACGCTGGCCAATCTCGACGGGTCCTGCGGTGGGTTTCACACCGGGCCGTCGCCACAGAGCGACGAGCTCATCAAGGTGACATTCGTCAACAACCGTGCCGAGAAGGTCTGGCCGGCCTGGATCAACTATGCCGGCTATTTCGACGTGAAGGGCGACGAGGTGCCGGCGGGCGGAACCTATTCGACCTATACCAAGGTCGGGCATTACTGGATCATGATCGACGGCGCCGACTGGCATTGCATCCAGCGCATCCCGATCGAGGCGGGCGTGAAGACCTACGTGATCGACTGAGCCGGGCCCGGCCCGCTACCGCTCGCGGCGCGCCATGAAGGCCAGCCGCTCGAACAGGGCGACGTCCTGTTCGTTCTTCAAGAGCGCGCCGTGGAGCTTTGGCAGGGCCGATTTGGCGTCGCGCCGGAGGTCATCGGCGTCGAGGTCCTCGGCGAGCAGAAGCTTCAGCCAGTCGAGCACTTCCGAGGTGGAGGGCTTCTTCTTCAGCCCGGCCTGTTCGCGGATCTCGTAGAACTGGGTGAGCGCGGTGGTGAGCAGCCGTTCCTTGATGCCGGGGTGGTGGACCTCGACGATGGCGCGCATCGTCTCCATGTCCGGGAAGCGGATATAGTGG
>JAGRMO010000269.1 GCA_020441205.1 Maritimibacter sp. | reverse complement strand
GGTCCGGTCGGAAAACACCAGGAGGCCGTCGGGGTGGGCGCCGCCTCCGCGGGCGGCAAGCGTCGCGATGAGGGAATCTTTCGGGCCGCTGGCCAGGCGGGTGGGGCCGATAAAGGCAGTGTAGGTGTCGGTCATTATTATACCCGGGCGAAAACTTTTTATCTAAATACACCCGGGTGAAATCCATGGCAACCCCGGCGCGCGCCCGGGTTTCCGCCGGTTTCCTCCCCCGATCGCGGTCCCGGCTTGGTGCGCGGTCCGTCCCACGCTAGGCTGCGCGTATTGTCATGCATCAGGGAGATCCAACATGCGCCAGTATTTCCGCCTGTCGACCTTCGCCGGGATTGCACTGCTCGCCGCGGGCCCAGTCTGGGCGCAACATGTCGAAGAGGTGCATTTCGAGCCGGGCAATTTCGGCACCATGGTGAGCGGATCGGTCACCGGACAGGATTTTGTCGATTTCACGCTCGGGGCGAAGGCCGGGCAGGAAATGTTCGCCGAGCTGACCGTCGCCGAGACCGACGGCGACGGGACTGTGTATTTCAACATCATGCCGCCCGATGCGGAATGGGAAGCGCTCTATGTCGGGTCGATGGACGACGACAATTCCGAGACCGTGGCGCTGCCGCTGGACGGGGTCTACACGATCCGGGTCTACCTGATGGGCAACGATGCCGATACCGGCAAGACGGTGGACTTCAACCTCGATCTCTCGATCCAGTAGGAGCCGCACCGGACCTCGATACCGCGTCCGGGCCGGGCTCAGAGATGGGTCAGCGTGCGGAAGCCGAGATAGCCGACCAGGACCGAGAGTGCGAACAGGTTGCGGTTGCGCATCTCCCACCGGGCGCGCCAGGCGTTGCCGATCATCGCGAAGATGAACACGTGCAGGGCGACCGAAACCCCGATGGCGAACATCCGGAAGCCGTTGGACTCGCCGAAGTCGAAGTAGAGGGTGACGTCGGTCCAGATCCGGGTGAAGACCCCGAGACAGGCGTAGAGGACGAAGACCGGGAAGTCCCAGATCGTCAGGGGCGGTGCCTGCCGCTGCGCATAGGGATGCGGCGGCAACTCGTCGTCATAGTCGAAGTCGGGATCCGCGACGCCGGCCTCGGCCCGGACCGCGCTGCGGCCGGTGCGCTGCAAATCGAGGCGCATCGCGAAGTCTTTCTGCGTCGGCCGCGCGGCCGCGACGGCGCCGCCGGGTGTACGCGCCGTCTTCAGAAGACGATCGATGTCGCGTTCGGCGACAGCTTCGCCCATGGAGCGGCGCGCCGCCTTTTTGCCTGCGGGATCGATCATGATGCCCCCGGGGGGCCGAGGAGGGCGCCGGGCCCGACCGGCGCTGCGACGCATGCCGTGACCCGCTCGGTCGGCCCGGTGCAAGGCACCGGTCGCCCGAGCGCAAACGGCGAGCGCGTCATGTCGATCTGCGTTTTCTTTTTCATGTGACCCGGAAACGGAAACCTTGTGACCACATACTAGTGACAATGAATTCCGGCGAAATCATGGAGCGGGCGGGCAGGTCGCGTGGCATTTTCGCTTGATATATGGGTATTTCGTGGTCGCGCGACCGTGGTCCCCGGCGGTTGATTGCGCATCGGGCCGGCCGTCCGGGGGGCGGCTACCGGGTCCAGTATCCCGCCCGCTTGATCTTGTTGCGGATGGCTTTTTCTTTCCGCGGCAGGTCGTCCCGGTCGAACATGGCCCGCACTTTCTGCCCGCGGCCCTGGTAGATCATCCGCTGCATCGGCTCGTAGGCCTTGAGCACCCGTTTGATCCGGTTCGGCGCGGCGACCGTTTCGATCACCTCGATCACCCGGTCGCTCTCGCGGGCATAGGCGAGGGGGAGGACCCGCCAGTGGCAGGTGACACCGCCGTCGAGCCCGGAGAGCCCGGGGCCCGGCCGGCCGCCGCCAAGGTCGTGGATCACCAGCGGCAGCGCGATCTGGTCGAGCCAGGGGTCGAGGGATTGCAGCGCAAGCTCCGGCGGCGGGTCGTCGCGGATGCTGCGCGCGATGTCGAGAAAACGCGCCCCGAAACGGGCGGGATCGGCGCCGAAGAACCAGCCGGCGTTGAAATAGAGATAGCGGGCCCAGTACTCGTCGGGTTCGGACAGGTCGAGACTGTTCGAAAAGTCCAGGCCGAACCGGTCGTAGAGCGATTGCCAGATCTCGGAATAGCCGGGGCCGTAGAGCTCGATTTCGGGCCAGGTGCCCTCGCGGCGCATCGAGGCTGCGGGGCGGGTGAAGTCGAAGGGCAGCGCCGAGAGCGCGCCGGTCACCACCGTGTCGCTGTCGAAGAAGACGAAGTTCTCGCCAGCCGGCAGGGCGGCGAGGCCTTCGATCTTGTTGCCCTGGGGATAGGAGGCGCCGAAGTGCCGCACCTCGAACGGAACGATCTCGGCGCCGAGATCTTCGAGCGCCGACCGCGGGGCCGGTTCGATGCGCGGGTCGCCCGGCCAGGCGCCGCCCGGGGCGGGTTCGGCGACGATCAGCCGACCGGAAAAGCCCGGATCGAACAGGCGCAAAGAGGCCGCAAACAACAGCGCTTCATACTGCAGCCGGCCGGACTGGCCGATAACCATGATGTTGAAATCGTCCGCTTGTCTTGCCGCTTCGGCCATCCGCGTCTTGCCCTGAACGCCTGCAATCTCCACTATATACCGGGAAGCGGCGCGAGAACGAAAGCCGCGAACGCAGTCAGGAGCCCGCATGCGATCCGACCGACTTGCCGCCCGCCTCCTCGGCCTCGCGGTCGCGGCTTTCGCCGCGCCGGCGGGGGCCGAGCAGTTCACCACCGCGGCCGAGGTGAAGCCGATGCTCGACGTCACCCGGGCGAACTGGGTGGCTCTGCGCGAATACGACGGCAAGGACCAGCTTCTGTTCACCCAGATCCTCGCCTGGCGCTGCGGCATCGAGCGGATCGACTATGCGGTGAACGACGGCAAGAAGACCCGGCTCAAGGTCGAGCCTTGCCACGAGGGCGAAACCCGGCCGAACGACATCAAGGCCACGGATATTCCGCCCTATGTGACCTTCCCGGTGGGGAGCGTCAAATCGGTGACGGTCTGGCTCGAATACGACGACGGCAGCGCCGACAAGCAGGATTACAAGCGCAAGAAGATCCTGTCGCGCTGAGTTCGCGCGCTTCGGGTGGGGCGCGGCAGCCCCCTTTCCATCGCCGGTGATAGGCATTAAAGGGGGGCACCCCCGGGGGAAAGCCAAGAAGCACGGACCCGAATGAAAACAATAACCAAGACCGAAGCGCTTGCCGAGTTCTGTTCCCGCGCCGCAAACCACCCTTACGTGACCGTCGATACCGAGTTTCTGCGGGAACGGACCTATTATTCGAAACTCTGCCTCGTGCAGCTCGCGGTGCCGGGCGACGACGTGAACGACGCCGTTCTCGTCGATCCGCTGGCCGACGGCATCTCGCTCGAACCGCTCTACGAGCTCTTTCGCAACGAGAACGTGGTCAAGGTGTTCCACGCCGCGCGGCAGGATCTCGAGATCTTCTATGTGGACGCCGGGCTGATCCCGCATCCATTGTTCGACACCCAGGTGGCGGCAATGGTGGCGGGGTACGGCGACCAGGTGGGCTACGAGACGCTGGTGCGGCGCATCGCCAGGGCACCGCTCGACAAATCCTCGCGCTTCACCGACTGGTCGCGCCGGCCGCTGACCGAGGCGCAGATGAAATATGCGCTGGGCGACGTGACCCATCTGCGCGAGATCTACGAAGAGCTGTCGGCCGAACTGGCAGAGAGCGGGCGGGCGCCCTGGGTCGAGGAAGAGATGGCGGTGCTGACCGATCCCGAGACCTACCGGGTCGATCCGGCCGAGGCCTGGCTCCGGATCAAGACAAGGACCAATTCGGGCAAATTCCTCGCCGTGGTGCGCGAGCTTGCGCGGTTCCGCGAGGGCTATGCGCAATCGCGCGACATCCCGCGCAACCGGGTGATGAAGGACGACGCCCTGCTGGAGCTGGCCTCGACCAAGCCCGCCAATGCGCAGGATCTGGGCCGCTCGCGGCTGCTTCTGCGCGAGGCGCGGCGCGGCGAGATCGCAGACGGAATCCTCGCGGCGGTCAAGGCCGGGCTGGAGACGCCGGTCGAGGACATGCCGAAGGTGCCGGACAGTGACCGCGACAAGCTGCAGGTGAACCCGGCGCTGGCCGATCTGCTGCGGGTGCTGCTGAAGGCGCGCTCGGAACAGGAGAAGGTGGCGCAGAAGCTGATCGCTTCGGCGGGCGACCTCGACCTCATCGCCGCGGGCAAGCGCGATGTGCCGGCGCTCAAGGGCTGGCGGCGCGAAGTGTTCGGGGCCGATGCGCTCAGGCTGTGCGAGGGCAAGCTCGCCCTTGCGGCAAAGGGGCAGAGCGTCAAGGTGATCGAGCTCTGAGGTCAGCCGTTGGGCAGGGCGCCGGGAAGACGGGCATCGCGGCGCGCCTGCTGTCCGATCGGGTCGAAAATCATCGAACGGGCGGGGAACGGGCTTGCCCTTGGCGCCGGCCGACCGGCATCATCGCGATGCGATGGCCAAGAAACATTCATCGACGGCTGAGTTGCCCGGTGCTCCGGCCTGCGGACGGGCGCCGGGGGGGCTGTGGCGTCTTTCAGGTCTGCGGCGCGCGCGGCAGCTCCGCCGTGCCAGGTGATCGGGGCAGGCTGAGCGATGGCGGACCCCGAGCACCTCTTGCGCGCGATGTTCGATGCGGCCGTCGCATCGGCTCTGCCCGAGACCTGTGTGCCGCCGTTCCTTCCGTCCGAGCCTGGCAGGGGCCGGCTGGTGGTGATCGGCGCC
>JAGRMO010000268.1 GCA_020441205.1 Maritimibacter sp. | reverse complement strand
ACCTGTTACGATGATCGTTTTGCCGTTCAACATGATGTGGCTCCTATTCCGCCGCCGTTTTCGCCGGGGTGCCGATGTACCCGTCGGGGTGGAACGTGCCGTTCTCATCGCGGAAGGCATAGGCGAAGTCGGGCCAGAGCACGGTCAGACGGTCGCTTTCGGGGTCGCGATACCAGAACTTGCACCCCCCCTCCATCCAGACGGTCCCGGCGGCGCGGCTCTCGATGGCCTCGAGGTAGTCGGCTTCCGCCTCGGGCCTGGCCTCGAGCACGTCGAAACCACGGTCGCGGGCGAAATCGAGCGCGCCGAGGATGTAGTCCACCTGCGCCTCGATCATGAACACCATGGTGTGGTGGCCGAGCCCGGTGTTCGGTCCGAGGACCATGAACATGTTCGGGAAATCGGGGACCGCCGTGCTGTCGTAGGCCTGCATCCCGCGCGACCAGTGGTCCGCAAGGCTCTTGCCCCCCCTTCCGAACACCGCGTGGCAGATCGGCGGTTTCGGCGCTTCGAAGCCGGTCGCGAAGACCAGCACGTCCACGTCGTAGGCATTGCCGCTCGCCGCCGTCGCGGTGCCGCCGGAGATGCTGGCGAGCGCCGAGGTTTCCAGCGTCACATGGGCTTCGTTGAAGCACGGGTAATAGGTGTTGGCGATCAGAACGCGCTTGCAGCCGATCTCGTAGTGCGGCGTGAGCCTGGCGCGAAGGTCTTCGTCCGGCACCTGATCGGCGAGGTGATCCAGTGCCATCTTGCGGGCCTCGGCCACGGCGGTGGGGACGTTGCGGCGTTGGGCGAAGTTATATTCGCCAAACCAGAAGATGTCCTTGCGCAGCGCGTCCATCGTTTCCGGCAGCCGGGCGAAGGTGCGCTTTTCGGCATCGGAATAGGCGCGGTCGGGACGCGGGATGATGTAGGGCGCGGAGCGCTGGAAGACGACCAGCTCCTTCGCCACTTTCGTCACCTCGGGCACGATCTGGATCGCCGAGGCCCCGGAGCCGACGATGCCGACGCGCTTGCCGTTGAGCGAGACCGAATGATCCCATTTCGACGAGTGGAACGCGTCGCCGGTGAAGCTCTCGGCGCCCGGCACGTCGGGGAGGACCGCATCGGCCAGGAAGCCGGTCGCGGTGATCAGGTACCGGGCCCGCCAGCTGCCGGTCGGGGTGTCGACCAGCCAGGTGCCGGTGGCTTCCTCCCAGGTCGCGCGCTCGACATTCGCACCGAAATGGATGTGCGGGACCAGACCGGTCTCGCGCGCGCAGTCACGCAGGTAGTCCCAGATCTCGCCGCCGGGCGAAAACACGCGGGACCAGTCCGCTTTCGGCATGTAGGAGAAGGAATAGAGATGCGAGGGCACGTCGCAGGCGACACCCGGATAGGTGTTGTCGCGCCACGCGCCGCCGACGTCCTGCTCGCGTTCGAGGATGACAAAGTCGTCGACCCCGCGTTCCTTCAGCTTCATCGCCATGCCCAGGCCGCCGAAGCCCGCGCCGATGATGATGATGGATGTCTCGTGAACGGTCATCTTTGCGTCCTCCCTGGCTTACGGGTTGATTTCGGGAATGGTGTCGCCGGCGGCGTATTCGTCGGGGTTCAGGTTGAACCGGTCGACGAGGCGGGTGACTTCGGCGGCGCGCTCGAACACCATCGCATGGCCCGAGCCGACCTCGGCATAGCGCGCGTCGTCGATCATTCCGAAGAGCGCCCGGCAGTGGTGCGGGGCGACCATCGTGTCATGGGTACCGGCAATGATCAGCGTCCGGGCCCTGATCGTGGGCACGAGGTCGGAAATGTCGATCCGGGCGTTCAGTTCCATCTGCGCGTCAACGAATGCGTCGAGCGGCATCGCCCCTGCGGCCATCATCTCGACGGTCTTGTCGGCGAGGAAGGGCGCGCCGAAGGCGGCATAGATCGTGTAGTCGTTGATCTCTTCCACGCCGGCGCGACGCAGCGCGAACCAGGTGCGGTTGAAGAAGGTCATCATCGTGTCGGTCTTGGCCCAGCCCGCCATGAGGACGAGGTTTTCGACCTTTTCCGGGTGGCGGGCGGCGAGAAAGGCGGTGACCACGGCGCCGAGCGAAAAGCCCAGGAGGGTGACCGGTGTGGCGCCGCAGGTGGCGTCGATCACCGCCAGAACCTGCGCCTCGATGTGGTCGAGTTCGAGCCGGTCTCCCGGTTCGACCGGCATCGCGAGATCGAGCGAGATCACCCGGTGGCGTACCGCGAGCATCGGGAACATGAAGCCGAAATGCCCCATGGTAGAGCCCGACGAGCCGTGCACCAGAACGATGGGCCTGGTACCGGTGTGGGCCTGCCCCGCTTCGTGATAGGTGACGGCAACCCCGTTCACCTCGATCTGCCGGGTCTCGATTCCCACCGCCATTGCGGGCGGGGTCGTGTCCATGTCTTTCATCGCTGTCCTCCTCTCTCCGAGTCGCCTCCGGAGACCTCTCGCCTGATGTTATTCAGCCGGGCCGGGCGGGGTTTCGCGCGGCGGGCACAATTCGTTTGCAGCGCCGGAACCGGCGTCAGTAGCCGGTGGCCCCGGCGATGATGGCGCGGCGCTCCTCCACCGGGGTGGCGTCGAAATGCTCGAAGGCGCCCCGATCCTCGTCGCGCACGAACCAGTGGACGCGACGACTTTGGGTGGCCTGCCAGACGGTGTCGGCGACCATCTCGGGCGTCACATGTATGCCTGCGAGGCCAACGGATTTCGCGGTGGTTTCGGCCTGCGACAGCATCGGCGTGTCGACGTAGCCGACCATCACGTCACAGACCCAGATGCCCCGCGCTTCGAGTTCCACGTTCAGCGCTTCGGTGAGTCCGCGCACGGCGAACTTGCTGGCGGAATAGACCGCGAGATCGGGGACGCCGTAGATGGCTGCGGCGGAAGACATGGTGATGATCCGCGCGTCGGGGCCGGCGAGATGGGCGAGGGCCTCGTAGGTGCAGGCGACGACGCCCTTCACGTTCACGTCGATCATGGCATCGAGCCGGTCGAGCGGGGCGTCCGCGAAGGGGCGCATATCGAGTAGGCCCGCGGAATTGAACAGGACCGAAAGGGCGCCCTGCCCGGCGAATGTGCCAAGGGCATCGCGGATCTGCGCGCGGTCGAGAACATCGACCGCAAAGGGCTGCGCGCGCGGGCCGATCTCGTCCGCGAGGGCCGTGACTGCCGCCCTGTTCCGGTCGGCGAGACCGACGCGCCATCCCTTGGCGGCGAAGGCCCGGCCGGTGGCGGCGCCGATCCCGGAGCCCGCGCCGGTGATGAAGATCGACCGGTCAGTCAACGAACTGCCCGCCCGCGGAATAGAGCACTTGTCCGGTGGTGTAGCTGCTGGCTTCGGAGGCGAGGAAGAGGCAGGCCTCGGCCTGTTCTTCGGGCGTTCCGGTGCGCTTCATTGGCGTCATCGACATCGCCCAGAGATCCTCGTCGCTGCCTTTCTCCGGGTCCCACATCGGGGTCGAGGTGAAGCCGGGCGCGAGCGCGTTGACGCGGATGCCGAGCTCGGCGAGTTCCAGCGCCATGACCTTGGTCAGCATGATGACCGCCGCCTTGGCCATGCAATAGGGGCCGGAGCCGGGGATCGGGATCTTGCCGGCGGTGGAGGCGAGGTTGACGATGGTGCCGCCGCCGCCCTGCGCCACGAGCTGGCGGGCGAGCGCGCGGGCGGAGTGAAAGACGCCCATCATGTTGATGTCGAGCATCTTTTGCAGCGCTGCGAGGTCGAGATCGAGCACTGACACCGGGTCTTGCCGGATGCCGGCCGCGAAGACGCCGGTGTCGACCCGACCGAAGCGCTCGACCGCCGCCGCCACCATCGCGTCGCAGCTGTCCTTGGACGAGGTGTCGACCGCGACGGTCATCGCCTCGCCACCCCTGGCGACGATCTGCGACAGGGTGGCGTCGCTGGCGTTGAGGTCGGCGAGGACGAGCCGCGCGCCCTCCTCGGCGAAGCGCAGCGCGACCGCCTGTCCAATGCCGCTGGCCGCGCCCGTCACGATCGCGACCTTGCCTTCGAGTTTACCTGTGGCCATGGGGCTCTCCCTTGAAGGTATGGGGGGATCAGGCGGCTTCGCCCTGATCCCCGAGGTAGAGGTGATGCAACCGGTCGGGGTCACCGATGAGCGTGCTGCAGGCGCCTTCGTGGACGATCGCGCCGCGGCGCATGACATAGGCACGGTCGCCGATCTCGAGCGCGAGATTGGCGAATTGCTCGACCAGGACGACCGCGAGCCCCTGATCCGCGAGCGCGCGCACCCCTTTCATCAGACGGCTGACCACCACCGGGGCGAGGCCGGCCGACATCTCGTCGATCAGCACGACGCGCGGGCGCGCGACGAGCGCGCGGCCGATGACCACCATCTGCTGCTCGCCGCCCGACAGCATCATCGAGGCCACGTCCTTGCGGGCGAGGAGTTCGGGGAAAAGCTCATAGACTTCGGTGAGGCTCGAATCGCGGTGACGGCCGACCTTGAGGTTCTCTTCCGTGGTCATGCTCGGAAAGATCGTCCGGCCCTGTTCGACGTGCCCGATGCCGGAGAGCGCGCGCTTGCCCGCGCCAAATTTGGTGATGTCGTTGCCGGCGAGTTCGATCTGGCCGCCGGCAATGGGCGCGACCCCGGAGATGCCCTCGAGGAGCGTCGTCTTGCCCGCGCCGTTGGCCCCNNCCCAGGGGCAGATCCGACACCAGCCGGTCCCGGGTTTCCCGCATCGGCCCCTCCGGTCGCGCCGGTGGGCACCCGAATGCCTGCGCCGCGAACTCGAGGTTCTCCCTCACGGTGAGTTCGGCGTAGAGACCCAGGCCCTGCGGGACGTAACCCAGCCGCTCCCGGCCGGCCCGGCTCGGGGGGTTGCCGTTCAGCAGCGCGTGTCCTGCTGTGGGACGCAGCAGGCCGAGCAACATCCGAATGACCGTGGTCTTGCCCGCGCCGTTGGCCCCGAGCAACACGCTGATCTCGCCTGCCTTCGCGACGATCCCGACCCCGCGCACGACCGGAATTCCGACCCGTTTGATCACCAGATCCCTGGTTTCGAGCACATTCACTCGGCCGCCTCCTCATGTTCGAAGTCGATGCCCATGTAGGCTTTCTTGACCACCGGCATGTCGAGCACCTCGGCGGTCGGCCCGGCGGCCAGAACGGTGCCGAAGTCGAGCACGGTGACCTCGGAACAGGCGGTGCGGACGAGATCCATGTCATGTTCGATGAGGAGCACCGACGAGCCGAACCGCTGCGGGATCTCGGCGATGCGTTTGCCGAGCATGACGGCTTCCGCGTAGGATTGGCCGGCGGCGGGTTCGTCCAGCAGGATCACGGGTGGCCGGGCGGCAACCACGCCAGCGACGTCGAGCAGACGCCGCGCGCCGCTATCCACCGCGGCGATCAGTTCGCCGGCCGGCGGGCAATCGAACCAGTCGAGCACGGCGGCGATCTCGGCGTCGGTCAGCCCGCCGCCGGAGGCGAGGTCGACGTATTGGCCGACGGTCAGGTCCGGCGCCATGCGGGTGGTCTGCCAGGTCCGGCGGAGGCCCGCGCGGGCGCGCTGGGTGACGCCCAGGGCGTTGATGTTGTCGCCCTGGAACAGCACGTCGCCCTCATAGCGCGGCAGATAGCCGGTCATAGCGTCGACGAAGGTCGATTTGCCCGCGCCATTGGGACCGATGAGGCCGACGACCTTGCCTTTCGGCACGCTCAAGGAGGCGTTGTTCAGGGCCACCACGTTGCCGTAGCGAACGGTGATGCCGCTGGCCTGCAAGGCGTTGGGCGCGCCGGTATCGGGTCGGGGGGCAGGCAGCGCGGTTTCATCGCCGCCGCCGGCGGCCGGGCGTTTGGGCATCATCTTGCGGATCAGGCGGCCGAAGGTTTCGGACATCGTCTCACCGGTGGACAGCGCCTGGACCGCGCCGAGGCCGAAGATCACGCTGCCGAGGTCCTGCGGCAGGTTGAGGCGACGCAGTAGCTCCGGAAACAGGGCGACGAGTATGCCGCCCAGGATTGCGCCCAGGGGGAATTGCGCACCGACCATGATCGCGACGGCGAAAAGGACGAGCGATTGCATCATCGAGAAGTTGTCGGCGAGCAGCGTGCCCATGTAGCCGGCCAGCAACCCGCCGGAGACGCCCGCGATGAACGAGGAGATCGCGAAGGCGGAGAGCTTCGAGAGCGGCACCGAGACGCCGAGCGAGGCGGCGGCGCGCTCGGAATGGCTGACCGCGAGCCACGACGCGCCGAGGCGCGAGCGGGAGACGACCTCGAGGGCCACGGCGGAAATGCCGTAGACGATGAGGACGAGGATAAAATAGCCCCGGTCGCTGTCGAAGCCGGCCGGGCGCTGGACCATCTGGAATGTAGTCTGGCCCGGGTAGGTGATGGTGCCCAGAACCACCCCGAAGGCGACGGCGAAACCGAGGGTCACGATGGCGAGGTTGATGCCGCGCAGGCGCAGCGCCGGGATACCGATAATGAGACCGAAGGGAAGCGCGGCGAGACCGCCGATCAGCATCCAGACGATGAGGCCACCCGGAAACCCGATGAGGTTGAGGTAGCCCACGGTCCAGGCGCCGACGCCGGCGAAGCTCATCTGGCAGAGCGAGATCATGCCAGAGCGGCCGACGACCAGCCCGAGGCTCTGGAGCGACATGCCGATGATGAACACGGCCGTGACGAGGAAGATCCAGTAGTTCGGCAGGAGAACAAGGCAGAGCCCGCCGACCGCGGCGACGAGGGCCGCGGTCTTGAACGCGGCCAGCAAGTTATCGCGCTTCATCCCAACGGGCTCCTCTTTGCGACCACATGAGAACGGTCAGGATGACCAGGAAAGGCACCGCGGACCGGTACTGCGCGAGCTCGACGAAGCCGGAGGCCAGGCCCTCGATCACACCGATCAGGATGCCGCCTGCGAGCGCTGCGCGGAAACTCTGGAACATGCCGACGAGGGCGGCGGCGAAGGCGGGGACCACGAGCAGGCTGAGCGAACCGAAGTCAGGCGAACGGAGCGGAGCGATCAGCATGAGCGCGATGGTGGTCATTGCGCCGCTCGCCGCCCAGACGCCCAGCGCCAGCGGGCGCACCGGGACGCCCAGAAGCTCGGCCGCCATCGGTCGCTCCGACAGGGCGCGCAGCTGCAGGCCGGTGCGGGTGCGGGCCAGGAACTGCTCGACTGCGACGGTCAGGATCACGGCGAGCGCGATCGAGACGAGCGAGGCGGTCGTGATGGTGACGCCGGCGAGGCGCAATCCGGCGCCGCCGACCAGATCGGGGAAGGCGCGCGGGTGCTGGCCGCCGGTGAAGCGCAGGCCGAGGGCGATGAGGCAGACGAGGATCGCGGCGGTGACGGCGGCCTTCACCGTCTGGTTGGCGCCGGAAAACCATATCGTGGTGACGAACCCCACGACCACCGAGGCTAGCGTGCCCGCGACGAGGCCGGTCAATACGGCGGGAACCAGCGGGTAGCCCGCCTCGGTCAGAAACACCATGACGAAGGCGCCGATCGCGCCCAGAGCGGTGGCGGTGAAGTTGACCACGGCGACGAGGCGGAAGGTGAACACGACGCAGACCCCGAGGATCGCGTAGGCCCCTCCGGCAGACAGGCCGGCCACGGCGGATGTCAGAAGCGAGTCCATGGGTCCATCCCTTGGTCAGCGGCGGCGAGGCGGCGGGGGCCGGAGGTGGCTCCCGCCGCCGGGGCGAGGTCGGGGGCTCAGTTGACCGACGGGAGGTCCAGCCAATCGGGCGTGACGACCGACCAGACGCCGCCATCGAGCTTCACAACCTTGGTCGCGCGCATCGGGCCATCCATCGCGCCTTCGCCGAACAGGTAGGGGGCGGCGGCGATCGGGAAGGTGGCGGGTTCCATCGTGCGCAGCGCCTGGGCGACGCTTTCGTTCGTCACTTCTCCGTCGATGCCGGAGATGACGGAGGTGATGACTTCGCCGGCGAGATAGCCCGCCTGGCTGAAGGCGCTCGGCGTGATGCCGGCCTTTTCGATCATCGCGCGCCATCCGCTGTTGGCTTCGTTCTCGAGCGTATAGGGCTCCCATTCCGTGCCGACGTAGATCGGCTGCGGCGAATCCTTGAGCGCGGTGGCCACGCCTTCGGTGAAGCCCGAGGCCAGGAAGACGAAGTCGATGCCTTCGATCCCCTGCGCATCGGCGGTGTTGATGAGCTGGACGATCCCCGGCTCCACCTGGTTGGTGAACACCGCATCGCAGCCTTCGTCCCGCGCACGGATGAGGTAGGGCGTCAGGTCGCCCTGCACCGGGAGGGTCATATCCAGGATGGTGAGCTTCTTGCCGGTGATCTGCTCCCACTCGGCCATGGCGCCTTCCATGGCTTCCTTCCAGCCGCCGATCACGTAGTTGAAGGCGCAGATGCTTTCGTTTCCGAGCTCTTCGGAAGCGTAGTAGAGCATCGCCGTCGAAAGCACGTAGGGTCCGGGCGCGACGCCGGACACCGAGGGCGCGGTGTAGCACACCGGATCGACCGCGAGGCCCGGCACGTCGAGCACGTTCGAGCGCTGGTAGAGCTGGGCATTCACGCCACAATCCAGAAGGCTCGCGCTGCCGGCCATGACCACGACCTTTTCGTTGTCGATCAGGTCGCGGGCGGTCTGGGTCGCGACCAGCGGATCACCGCGGTCATCGCCCATGAAATACTCGATCTTGCAGCCGTTGATGCCGCCGGCCTCGTTGAGCTGGTCGAAATAGGCCGCGGCGGCTTTCGGAGCGGCCGAGAAGTCGACCGGACCGGTGATGGTGGACACGGAGCCGATCTTGATCGTGCCGCCGTCGCAGGTGGGGCCTGCCGCGAAGGCCGTCCCGCTCATCGCGATGAGGCCTGCGCCCGCCGCCAAGCCGAACCACGTCGCTCGTTTTCTGGAATTCATACTTTCCTCCTTGTTGATAGGCTTCGGCCCGATCAGGCCGTGTGGATGCCGTAGCCGCCGTCGACGAACACGGGGTGAGCCACGGAAAAAGGTAGATCGCCGCTCGCCAGCATGGCGACGGTGCGGCCCACGTCGGCCTCTTCGCCCCAGCGGTTCATGGGAACTTCGCCGGCCGCGATATGGGCCTCGATCGCGTCGGTCGGCGCGCCTTCGCCCTCGGTGGTCATGGCGGTCCGGATGAAGCCCGGACGCACTTCGTGGACCTGAATTCCGTGGCGCGCGAGGGTCAGCGCGAAGAGGCCCGCGACCATCGATAGCCCGGCCTTGGATACGCAGTATTCCGGGATCGCCACCGAAACGTGGTTGGCGGCAATCGAGGTGATGAAGACCATCGAGCGGTAGGCCTCGGAGGCCTCCGCCCCGGTCATCAGCCGGCCCACGGCCTGGGCGAAGAACATGTTGCCGCGCAGGTTGATGCCGAGGTTGCGGTCGAAGGCCTCGGGAGTGATCGTCAGCACATCCGACAGCGCGACCGGCGCGACGCCCGCGTTGTTCACGAGGCAATCGATGCGACCGAAGGCGTTCCACGCTGCCTGGGCCAGATCGGCATGTCCTTCGATGCGGGCAATGTCGCCCTGAAGAAAGGCCGCCCGCGCCCCCGATTTCTCAAGGCTCGCGACGGTTTCGCGCGCGGTGTCGTCGTGATGCAGGTCGACGATGACCAGATCGAAGCCGCGCTCCGCGAGCGCCCTGGCGCAGCCGCGGCCGAGGCCCTGACGCCCTCCGGTCACCACCGCAACGGGTTTGGTTTGCGTGTCCACCTTGTCCTCCCGCACCCCGATCGGGGCCTCCTCGGGGCCCGGCCGATGTTTCGTGACGGACAGGGTACTCAGGCGGCGCGACGAAAATTGACGGTGCCAGCACGATTACTTTGCAGGGCCGGTGCGCAACCGGGGGCGGCCGGCCGTTCCGGAAATGCAAACGGCACATCCGGAGCGCGCCGGATGTGCCGTGGACCTGGGGAGGCGTGGAGCGGGGCTGTCGTCAGTTCAGCTTGCGCTTCGCGATCAGCTCGCGCGGGGACTGGCCGAAGTGGGTCTTGAAGGCCCGATTGAAGCTCGACACATTGGTGAACCCCATCGAATAGGCGATCTCGCAGATGAGCTGCTGGCAGCCGCCGCGGCGCTCGAGCTCGATCCGGCAAAGTTCCAGCCGCCGCTGGCGCACCCAGCGCATCGGCGAGAGCCCTTCGTCGGCGAAGATATCGGAGAGGTAGCGCGAGCTGATTCCGGTGCCGGCGGCGATGGTCGCCGGGCTGAGGTCGTCATCCTGCAGATGTTCTTCGATGTAGTCCTTGGCCCGGCCCAGGATCAGACGGCGGCCCCGCGACGACCCGGTGGCGGCGTTCTTCAAGGTCTCGTCGACGACCTCCCCGAGAAATCCGAGCAGCGATTGCGACACCAGGCGCCCGCAGCGCTGGTTGAGGTTGGCTTCGTCCGAGAGCGTGGTGCACATCATCTGCTTGGCGAGACAGCCGATGCCGCTGCCGACTTCGATCGGACGGCCCAGCAGATCGGCCACTGAGGGCATGTTCGCACGGAATGTCTGGGCCGGGATACGGAGCCAGATCGCGTCGAACTCATCCGCCATCTCGATCTCGTATTCCTGCGTCGAATCGACCAGCGTCATGTGATGGGTGCCGACCGCGTCGCCCTGCCGCGCGCTGTCGGCACCTTTCGCGTGATGCACCCTGACGCCGCCGCGCAGCGGCAGGCAGGCGAACAGATAGGCGGTGTCGTCGGAATCGATGTGGCGTCCGAGCCGCCGCGACCTGCTGTTGCGTGCCGAATGCGTCGAGCGGATCAGCGACAGATCGCCAAGCTGCGAGACGACGAATTGCGCGCGGGCGTCGCGGGACCAGGACATGTCCACTCGGGTGAACAAGGTGCCGATGATGTCCGGATCGAAAGCCCGCATATCGACGACGGACTGCCCCCTGGGTGTGACTTGAATGTTCATTGGCCCCTCCCTGACACAACGAATGAGTTCGACCGGTCGCCCCTTTGCCCTCTCCCTGGCACGGGCCCGCGGACCCGAGTTCATGAGCCTAGCATGAATGGGATTGCTCCCGGCAATTCCGTATTCCGCTCCCACACCTGGATGAAATGATCACGCGTTCCCGTTGACCTTGCATACAGTATGTTGGATTGTCGGACAATAGGACAAAGCTGGGTCCATATCACAGACCCGAAACGGCAGGGGAAAGGCACTCGTATTTCGCGCGTGAATACAGTGCATTGAGCCTGCGATCCGCGCTACGGTCTGGAGGTGTGTGTCACGAGCGATCGCGCACACCTGGCGCAAACTGGTGCACTTTCCTGGCGGGGCGATGATTCGGCCCGCGCTGCCGACGGAGATCCAATATGAGCGATGCCACCCGCAGCGCGACCAAGTTGAAGAGCCTCGACCTCGCCCCGGGCTACCGGCGAGTCGCGGAGGCGATCGAAGATCAAATCGTCAGCGGCGACCTCACGCCGGGCGACCTGCTGCCGACCGAAACCGAACTCGCCGAGATCCTCGGGGTGAACCGCTCGACCGTACGGGAGGGCATTCGCTCGCTGGAAAACGCGGGGCTGGTTCGGCGGGGCGGCGGGAAGCGGCTGCACGTGTCGGTGCCGGAAACGCCGGCGGTCTCTTCGGTGGTCAGCCGCGCGCTGGGCCTGAAACAGGTGAGTTTCGCGGAGCTTTGGGAGATGCAGATGCTGCTCGAGCCGTTCTCGGCGCGCCTGGCAGCCTTGCGCGGGCACGAGGACGTGAAGCAGCTCATCGGCGAGAATGTCCTGAAGCTGGCCGACTGCCTCGACGACGATCAGGCGGTGATCCTCAACGATATCGAGTTTCACCGGCTGCTCGCGGTCGCGACCGGAAACGAGGCCCTGGCGCTTTCGACCGCGCCGATCGGCGCGCTCCTGTTCGCAGCAACCCAGGAGCTCTATGCGCTCGTCCCGCAAGCGCGGCAGCGCCTGCTCGGCGCACATCAGCGGATCGCCGCGGCCGTTGTCGCGGGAGACGAACGGCAGGCGGAAAGCTGGATGGAAAAGCATATCCGCGACTTTCGCCGGGGCTACGAGCTGGCGGAGATTTCCATCGACGCGCCGATCACGCTCGATCCTCGCGCACTGCGCGCGGATTGAGGCGCGTTACCCGGCGTTTGCTTCGCTGAGGCCTTGCAGGGCGGTTCTGACCTGATGCGCAGCCAGTATTCGCGCCGTTTCCTGCTGGTGCTTGGCCGGTCGATCCGCAAGCTTCCTGGCGCGTCGCGGGACCGAATGCCCGCACGTGGCCCCGGGTGATCGCGCAGAGGCTGCCCACGGATCTCGGATTCCCGGTGTATGTGCCGGCGTCGCGCCGGAGCTCCCCGCGCCCGCGAAACCGTCCGGCAACCTTCCGAGAGGTTTTCGACGGGTGGTTCCGGCCGGGCGGCCTTGGCCGCCACCGGTCAGAAGGCCCGCCGCCGCGAGTGAGAGCACGGGGCCTGCGCCGCGGCCACGGCGTGGAGCGACCGTACAGCGTGGGAGGGCACGAGTATTCCCCGCGAAACGGGTCAACTCAGCTCACGCAGTTCGCCGCCGTGCCGCACAGATTGTCCGGAACCCCGGCATGCCGTCAGAAGTCGAGGTTCTCGACGCTCAGCGCGTTCTGCTGGATAAACTCGCGGCGGGGTTCGACCACGTCGCCCATCAGCTTGGTGAAGATGTCGTCGGCCTCGGCGAGGTCGTCGACCTTCACCTGCAGAAGCGTGCGCGCCTCAGGGTCGAGGGTGGTTTCCCATAGCTGGTCGGGGTTCATCTCGCCCAGACCCTTGTAGCGCTGCAGGGTGAGGCCCTTCTCGCCCTCCGACAGCACCGCGTCGAGCAGGTCGATCGGCCCGTGGATCAGCACGTCGCGGTCCTTGCGGGCGAGATGCGAAGGGTCGCGGTAGGTGTCGCGGTGATCGCCCGCCACCTGGGAGAGCTTGCGCGCCTCGCCGGATCGCAGCACGGCGCCGTCGAGGGTGCGAACTTCCTCGACCCCGCGCAGGATGCGCGCGAGCCGGATGCCCTTGTCCTGGGTGATGCGACCGTGCCAACCCTTCTCGTATTCAACCGCGACGGCGTCGAGCCTTTGGGCCACCGCATCGGCCACGCCCTGCAGATCGCCATCGGCCGCGCCGGGATCGAAGGCGCCGGCAAGTGCAGCCTGTTCGAGGATGCCGCGCGGATAGTGGGTCGGGAAGGCTTCGAGGATACGGCGGAACGCGCGCGCGCCCTCGACTACACGCAACAGGTCGGCGCCCGCGATCTCTTCGCCGCTGGTGAGCCGCAGCACGGTGCCTTCGATCCCCTGCTGGATGAGATAGTCTTCCAGTGCCGGCACGTCCTTGATGTAGACCTCGGATTTTCCGCGGGCGACTTTGTAGAGCGGGGGCTGGGCGATGTAGAGATAGCCGCCTTCGATCAGCTCGGGCATCTGGCGG
>JAGRMO010000267.1:3697-11310 GCA_020441205.1 Maritimibacter sp. | reverse complement strand
GCACCGTCTCCTTGCACCGTCTCCTTGCACCGTCTCCTTGCACCGTCGGACGACCGTGCCCGTCGCCGTCTCAGCGCGGAACGCTCAGCATCGCGCCGGGGTTCATGATCCCCAACGGGTCGAGGGCTGCCTTGATCGCGCGCATCGCCGCGAGTTTCGCCGGATCGCCGTAGCGGGCCAGATCGTCCACCTTGAGGCGGCCGATCCCGTGTTCGGCCGAGAACGAACCGTCGAACCCGGCGACCAGGTCGTAGATGGCCGTCGCCACCCGAGCCCTGAGACCGGCGGGAAAATCGGCCTTCGTGCGCCCTTCCGGCGGGAAGATGTTGAAATGCAGGTTGCCGTCTCCGAGGTGGCCGAACGCGTTGACCCGGAAGGGCCCGATTTCGGCGACCACCGACGGCGCTGCGGCCAGGAAGTCCGGCACCACCGAGAGCGGCAACGAGATGTCGTGCGACGAGATTGCGCCGACACGCCTGTTGGCCTCGGGGATCTGTTCGCGCATCTGCCACAGCCCGGCGCGCTGCGCGCCCGACCCCGCGATCACGCCATCCCGCACGAGGCCGGCGGCCTGCCCCTCCTCGAAGAGCGCCGCGAGCGCCGCGTCGGCGTCCTCCTGCGGGCCGAGCCCGAGGTCGATCAGCACCGCGGGCTGGTGTTCCGGTGCCGGCTCGGGCTCGGGCGCCGGTTCGGGTTCGGGGACAGGCTCCGGTTCCGGTTCGGGCGCGGGGTCCGGGGCCGGGCGCGGCGGCGGGGCGACGGCGGGGGTCGCCGGGGTCTCCGGCCCTTCGGTCATCGCCGCGAACTCGGCCGCCGAGACGATCGAGACCTCCGCCACCTGCATCAAGGGCTCGTCACGATGGCGGGTGATGAACCCGCCCAGCAACAGCCAGAGGATCAGCACGCCGTGGCCGATGCCGGAGACGATATAGCCGAATTTCATCGCGTTAGAGGTGGGCATGGCGCACCTCCGGGGCGACGCGCGCGGGGCCGCCCGGCGCCGATGCACCGGCGCCGGCGGAGCGATCTGCCGCCCCGGCTCCCGAGAGATCTGTCGCCCAGCGCCTCACCCAGCCGGCCTCCCTCGCGCCTATTGTGCGTCCATCGTCGGCCCGCCGGTGTCGGTGACGAGGCCGATGTTGGAGAAGCCGCCGTTGTTGAGCGCGCCCATGACCTGGGCCACCACCTCGTAGGGCACCTTGCCGTCGGCGCGCAGGAAGACCTTGTCGTCGGTGCGCTCGACGGCGATCGCGCGCAGCTTGGAGACAAGCTCGTCCATCGCGATCTCGGTCTTCATCAGGGTGATCGCACCATCGGCGGTGATCGAGACCGTGAGCGGCTCTTCCTCGACCGAGGGCAGCGCCGTTGCCGCGGTCTTCGGCAGTTCTACCGGCACGCCCACCGTCATCAGCGGGGCCGCCACCATGAAGATGATAAGCAGCACCAGCATCACGTCGACCATCGGCGTGATGTTGATCTCGGCCACCATGCCGCGGTGTTTGCCACGACGCCGCCCGCGACGGGCGCGGGGCTTCGATGCGGAGACGTTCGCGCCCATCTCAGCTGTCCAACTGGCGGCTCAGGATGGTGGCGAACTCGTCGGCAAAGGCTTCCCAGCCGGCGGCGATGCCGTCCGAGTCGGCGGTGAGCTTGTTGTAGAAGATCAGCGCGGGGATCGCCGCGAGCAGGCCAAGGCCGGTGGCGAACAGCGCCTCGGCGATGCCCGGGGCGACCACCGCGAGGTTGGTGTTCTGCTGCTGGGCGATCTCGATGAACGAGTGCATGATGCCCCAGACGGTGCCGAAGAGGCCGACGAAGGGGGCCGACGAGGCGACGGTGGCAAGGAAGGGCAGGCCCTTGTTGAGCCGCTCGGCCTCCTTGGCGATGGCCACGTCCATCGACCGGTCGATCCGGCTGGTGGCGCCGGCGATCAGCCCGCCGTCGGAGCGGTGGGAACGGCGCCATTCGAGCATGCCGGCCGCGAAGACCTTCTCGGGCGAGCCCGATGGCGTCGGCCCGATCTCGTCGAACAGTTCGTCGAGCGGGTCGCCCGACCAGAACGCCCGGTCGAAGGCCGCCGCCTCGGACCGCGCCCGGCGGTACTGACGGAATTTGGTGGCGATGATCGCCCAGGAATAGAACGACGCCGCCAGAAGCAGGATCATCACCAGCTTCACGATCAGCGTTGCCCGGAAGAAGAGCGCCCAGATTGAAAAATCAATCGCTTGCGCGGCTGCAAGTGTTTCGGTTTCCATGTGCCTGTATGCCTGCGTTCTGCCTGCGGTTGTCCCACCCTCTCTGCCGGAGGGCTGTTTCGCCACAAATTAGCCGATATCGTCGGCAATGGCCAACGAAACCGGCAGGGCCCGGCAAATGGCCCCGGCTCAGGCGAGCAGGCGGCGGATATCCGCCGGGAGCTTCGTGGCCTTGCCCGCCTCGGTGATGGCGACGAGCACGACATGGGCTGCGAACAGCAGAACCTCGCCACGCAGCACGCGTTGCCGCATCACCAGGCTCGCGCCCTTCACCTGTTCGATCTCGGTTTCGACAGTGAGCGCATCGTCGAACCTGGCCGAGAGGAAATAGTCGGCCTCGACCCGGCGCACGGCAAAGACGATCCCGGTCTCGCGCCGCAGCGCCGCCTGGTCGATCCCGCGCTCGCGGACGAACTCGGTACGCCCGCGCTCGATGAACTTGAGGTAGTTGGCATAGTAGACGATGCCGGCGAGGTCGGTGTCCTCGTAATAGACGCGGATCGGGAATCTGTGGGTCATCGCCGTTGTCTAGCCGTCGAGGTCGAAACTGGCCAGCGGCTCGTGGATCGCGCCGTCGTCGCGCAGATGCGAGCGGTAGAGCGTGATCGACGCGGCCTTGGCCGACGGCAGGGCGAAGGTGCCGTTGAGGCTCAGGAACTCGCCCAGGCGGCGCTGGTCCTTCTCGCCCAGATGGGCCGCGAAACGCGCGAGGGTCACATGCGGGCGGAAGCGCTCGCGGGGCAGGACGACGCCGGCCTCGCGCGCGGCCCGCATCACCTTGTCGTGGATCGTCTGCAGTCCTTCTCCGCGCGCGGCCACGTACAGCACGGTCGGCCGCCGCCCGCCGAACAGATCGAGCCCCGCGAGTTCCAGCGTGACGGGCCCGAGCCGCATCCCCGCGAGCGCCTCGGCGAGGTCATGGGCGATGCCGTCCGCCACGTCACCGAGGAAGGCGAGCGTGAGGTGCAGGTTCTCCTCGGGCGTGTGACGGCCTACGGTCAGCCCGGACTGCAGCCGGGTGAGCGGCTGGATCACCTCGTCTGGCAGGTCGAGGGCGACGAAGGCGCGCATCAGCCGCGCGCCATCCGCGCCGACAGGCGCAGCGCATGGCTCGCGTTGCCCGCCGCATCTGGCAGCACCGGGTCGTAGGCCGCGCGGATCAGCCCGGCGATTTCGGGCCGCAGGATCACCGCGCGGGTCTCGGGGTGGAGCGCGAGCGGCGAGGTCTCGGCGAAAGCCGCCTCGCCCCAGGCCAGCACGGTCTCGACCGCTTCGGTGAGCGCGATGGTCTCGGCCGGAAGCTCGGCCAGCGCGCCCCGCATCGCGAGAAACACGAAGGCGGCCTGGATCGCGCCGCGGGCATCGTAGCGAAAGGCGCGGTAGCGGCTCGCATCCACCGCTTCGAGCCGGGCCACCGTTGCGTCGAGATCGGGGATCATCGCGCCGAGGTTGGGCACGTCGCGAAGCTCCGCCCAGTCGCGGAAGAAGAAGATCATCAGGTTCGCGCCGAGTTCGGGGTCGGTCTCGGCGATCGCGCGGCCGGCGAGCCGCGCCACGGCGTCGAGCGCGCCTTTGATGAGCGCGAGCGTCGCATCGTCGACGCCGAACACGACCGGCGCGATCGGCCGGCCCCAGCGGGCGAAGGCATAGGCGCCGTTGCGGGTGAACAGGCGCTCGATTTCCTCCGGTGTCATCCCTGCCCCTTCATCTTGGCCCAAATACTCAAATTCGACGCTAAAAGCTCGCGCATCGCCCCGCAACCGGCGCGGCGTTCGGCGCTCAGCCGTCGAACAGGGCGCCCTGCACCGGGGGGCTCGGCGGCGGCAGGCCGAGATGGGTCCAGGCGCGTTGGCCGAGCATCCGGCCGCGCGGGGTGCGCTGGATCAGCCCCTGCTGCAACAGGTAGGGTTCGATCACCTCCTCGAGTGCGTCGCGGCTTTCCGACAAGGCGGCCGAGAGCGTCTCGATCCCCACCGGTCCGCCCTGATAATGCTCCGCGATCAGCGCGAGGTAGCGCCGGTCGGCGCCGTCGAGGCCGAGATGGTCGACGCCGAGGCGGGTCAGCGCATCGTCGGCGAGCGCGCGGGTGATCCGCCCGTCGCCCTCGACCACGGCGAAATCCAGGACCCGGCGCAGGAGCCGGCCCGCGATCCTGGGTGTGCCACGGGCGCGGCGCGCGATCTCTCGGGCGCCTTCCGGGTCGGCCGGCGCGCCGAGCTTGGTCGCGTTGCGGGTGACGATCTGGTGGAGCTCGTCCTCGCCGTAGAACTGGAGCCGCACCGGGATGCCGAAACGGTCGCGCAGCGGCGTGGTCAGGAGGCCGAGCCGGGTCGTCGCGCCGACCAAGGTAAACGGCTGGAGCTCGATCCGCACGGTGCGCGCCGCCGGCCCCTCGCCGATCACGAGGTCGAGCTCGTAATCCTCCATCGCCGGGTAGAGCACTTCCTCGACCGCCGGGTTCATCCGGTGGATCTCGTCGATGAACAACACGTCGTTCGCCTCGAGATTGGTCAGGATCGCGGCCAGGTCCCCCGCCTTGGCCAGCACCGGACCCGAGGTCATCCGGAAGCCGACACCAAGCTCGCGGGCGATGATCTGGGCGAGCGTGGTCTTGCCGAGGCCGGGGGGGCCGTGGAACAGGGCATGGTCCATCGCCTCGCCCCGGGTCCTGGCGCTTTCGATGAAGACGCGCAGGTTGGCCCGCGCCTCGGCCTGGCCGATGAAATCGGCCAGCAATTGGGGACGGAGCGCGCGGTCGTTCTCGGCGGCACGGTCCTCCGGGCGGGGCTCGGGGCGCAGGGTCGGGTCGGGCTCGGTCATGCTCCTCGCTCTCTTTCAGAGGCTCGTCGCCTTGGGCGGGCAAAGACGGCCGAAGGCCGGATGCGCCGCATCCTCCCTACCCTTTCGGCGCCATGAGCCGCAAGGCGGCGCGGATCAGCGCGGGGGTATCGGCATCGGGGGTCTCACCCAGCGCGGTCGCCACGGCGGCGGCGGCCTCGCCAGGCGCATAGCCGAGGTTGGTCAGCGCCGAGAGCGCCTCGGACTGCGCGGCGGGCGAGACCTGGGCGCGCGCGCCGGCGGGGGCGGGTCTTGCGGGTGTTTCGGTCTCGATCAGCGGATCGGCCTCGCCCGGGAGCAGGCGCGCGGGGGCGGCCGACATCGCCATCACCGCCGGCGCCTTGTCCTTCAGCTCGATGACCACCCGTTGCGCGGTCTTCGGGCCGATCCCCTTGGCCGCCTTCACCGCGTTCCAATCACCGAGCGCGATCGCCCGGCTCACCCCGTCCGGGCCGAGCGCGCCGAGGATCGCGAGCGAGGCTTTCGCGCCGATCCCCTGCACGCTCATCAGGAGCCGGTGCCATTCCTTCTCGACCAGCGAGGTGAACCCGAACAGCTGCAGCAGATCCTCGCGCACCAGAAGGTCGGTGTAGAGCGCCACCGCCTCGCCCGGGCCGGGCAGCGCCGCGAGGGTCCGGTCGGACACGTAGACCACGTAGCCGACGCCGCGCACGTCGATCAGCACATGGTCGGCGGCCCTGTATTCGAGCCGCCCGGCGAGCCGGCCGATCATGCCGTGGCCCTTCTGAGCGCGGCCTCGAGCCGGGAGCCCGCGCGCGAAAAATGCGCATGCGTCAGCGCGATGGCGAGCGCATCGGCCGCATCCGGCCCGGCGATCTCGACGCCCGGCAATTGCAGCCGCACCATGTGGTCGATCTGGCGCTTGTCGGCATGTCCGACGCCCACCACCGTCTTCTTCACCTGGTTGGGCGCGTATTCGCCCACCGGAATGCCGGCGCGGGCGGGCACCAGCAGCGCGACGCCGCGGGCCTGGCCGAGCTTCAGGGTGCCGGCGCCGTCGCGGTTGACGAAAGTCTGTTCGATGGCCGCCGTATCGGGCGCGAAGCGGGCGACGATCTCGGACAGGCCGTCGAACAGCACGAGCAGCCGCGCGGCGAGCGCCTCGCCCGCACCGTGGACCACGCCGTTCGCCACATGCGAAATCTTCACGCCATCGATGTCGATGACGCCCCAGCCGAGGTTGCGCAGCCCCGGGTCGATGCCGATTACCCGCATCACACTGCCCTGCCTGTTTTCGTTGCCACAGGGCTAGCACGAAAGGCGAACATCTGCCAGAGCTTTCCATCCCGTCAAGGCATTCGCTCAAATTGTAAGCCATGCGCCCATTGCATGTGCGGCATGCAAACTCTGATCTTCTCCGGAAAGGGAGGGGCCATTATCTGGCGGCTCAGAAAAGACCGTCAATTGAGGCCAGGACCATGACCACTACCACCGTTTCCAGCGCCGAGCTGGTCTCCGTCGCCGCGGGCCGCGTGGCCCGTTTCATCGACGTCACCGCCATTGCCGTGGCCCAGCGGCTGCGCCGCCGCGCCACCTACCGCGCGCTCTCGCAGCTCGACGACCGCGAGCTCGACGATATCGGCCTGTCGCGGGCCGACGTCTACGCCCTGCTCTGACGCGCGAAAAAAGAACAGGCCGCCCCGAGGGACGGCCCGCCTGACGGCCCCCGAGGATCGCTCCCCGGGGGCTTTGTCTTTGGCCTATTCGTCGAGGTTCAGCGCGACGAAGCGGGGGTTGCCGTCGCGGCGCACGAGCAGCAGGATCGACTGCCGGCCGCCGTCGCGGGTGGCCTGAACCTGGGCGTCGAAATCGTCGATCGAGGCCACCCGCTGCTGGCCGGCCTCCTCGATGACGTCGCCGGCGCGCAAGCCCTTCTCGAAGGCGGCACTCGCCTCGTCGACATCGGTGACGACGATGCCGGTGGCGGAGGCGTCGAGGCCGAGCTCGGAGCGCAGCTCGTCCGACATCTCGCTGAGCGTCATGCCGAGCTGCGCGGTTTCCAGCGGGGCCTCCGGGGCGGCTTCGGGCGTCGCGCTGCCTTCGTCGCCGGCCATTGCCGCTTCGCGCCGCCCCAGGGTGACGCGCAGAGTCTGGGACTCGCCGTCGCGCAGGATCACCACGCGCACGCTCTCGCCCACCGGCGCGTCGCCGACGATGCGCACGAGCTCGCGGGTGTCATCGACGTCTTCGCCGTTGAAGTTGACGATGAGGTCACCCGACTGCATGCCGGCATCCTTGGCCGGGCCGTCGGGCACATCAGTCACCAGCGCGCCGGCGGTGGAGGCGAGCCCCATCGCTTCGGCGACGTCCGGGGTCACGTCCTGGATCCGCACGCCGAGCCAGCCGCGGCGGGTTTCGCCGAACTCCTTGAGCTGGCTCACGACCTTGGTCACCACGTTCGACGCCATCGAGAAGCCGATGCCGATCGAGCCGCCGGAGGGCGACAGGATCGCGGTGTTCACGCCGACGACATCCCCGTCCATGTTGAACAGCGGGCCG